>NZ_JBIBCI010000014.1:0-173513 GCF_042901085.1 Streptomyces sp. NPDC012794 | reverse complement strand
GCGGGGGGCCCCCCCCCGCCCCCCCCCCCCCCCCCCGCGGGGGGGCCCCCCCCCCCCGGCCCCCGCCGGGGGGGGGGGGGGGGCCCCCCCCGGGGGGGGGGGCCCCCCCCCCCCCCCCGGGGGGGTGACTCCACCGAGCCTCCGCCAACTCGATCGCAGGTCGAAAGGGTGGTGTGACTCGCCTGCGCTGGTCGCGGGCAGGGGTTCGCGCGGTAGAGGTCCGTCAGCCGTACACCGCCTCGCCGGCTACCTGCGAGGGCGATCCAGGGACTCGTTTCTCCGCGTGCGTGCGGCATGGCTGGGCTTTCGGTTACGGTGGACGTATGTCTACGCCCCGAGTTTCCTAGCTGAGGACCCGCTTCCACGCCAGAAGTGTGTCCTTTTGCTTTCTCGGAGCGTCATCTCATGATTACCGTTCGCGATGTCGAGTTGCGTGCAGGTGCCCGCCTGCTGCTCTCACACCTTTCCTTCTCCGTCTCCCCCGGTGACCGTATCGGCCTGGTCGGCCGTAACGGGGCGGGGAAGACCACTTTGATGACCGCCCTGGCCGGGGGGTTGAAGCCCGCTGGCGGGACGATCACCCATACCGGCCCGGTCGGGTTCCTCGCCCAGGACTCCCGCGCCGCCGACCCGGCGGTCACGGTCACTGACCGGATCCTGTCCGTGCGCGGACTGGATTCGGCGCTGCGGCGCCTGAGGGCAGCCGAGGCCGCGATGGCCGACGCCGCCGGCTCGGGGGCGCTGGAGCGGGCGATGCGTGCCTACGCCAAGGCCGAGGCGGCTTTCCACGCCGGCGGCGGTTACGCGGCCGAGGCCGAGGCCGCCCGGGTGGCGGCCGGGCTGGGCCTGCCGGAGCGGGTACTGACCCAGCCGGTGGGCACCCTCTCGGGCGGGCAGAAGCGCCGGGTGGAACTGGCGCGGATCCTGTTCGCCGGGAACGACGGTGTTCTGTTGCTGGACGAGCCGACCAACCACCTGGACGCTGATTCCATCGCCTGGCTGCGCACCTTCCTGCGCGAGTACCGGGGCGGTCTGGTGGTCATCAGCCATGACACCGCTCTGCTCGCCGACGTCGTGAACCAGGTCTTCCACCTGGATGCCACCCGGGCCCGGATCGACGTCCACAACACCGGCTGGACGGCCTACCTGGCGCAGCGGGAGACCGACCAACGCCGACGGGAGCGGGAGCGGGCGAACGTTGAGCGCAAGGCCGCGGCCCTGCACACGCAGGCGGAGAAGATGAAAGCCCGCTCGGCGACCGCGGTCATGGCCCGCAGCATAACCCGCCGCGCGGACCGCATGCTGGCGGACCTGGAGCCGGCCCGCCGCACGGAGAAGGCGGCCCGGATCAGGCTGCCCGAGCCGCTGCCCTGCGGCCGCACGCCGCTGGGCGCGATCAGCCTGTCCAAGTCCTACGGCGGCCACCGGGTGCTCGACGGGGTCGACCTGGCCGTCGACCGCGGCAGCCGTTTGGTCGTCCTCGGCCTCAACGGCGCGGGCAAGACCACCCTCCTGCGGCTGCTCGCCGGCGCCGAGCAGCCCGATACCGGGCGGGTGGTACACGGGCACGGGCTGCGGCTGGGCTACTTCGCCCAGGAACACGACACCCTCGACCCCGAACGCACCGTCCGGCAGAACCTCACGGACGCCGCCCCGCACCTGACCGACGGCGAGGCCCGGCGCGTTCTCGGGGCGTTCCTTTTCAGCGGGGACGACGCGGACAAGTGCGCCGGGGTCCTGTCCGGCGGGGAGAAGACCCGCCTCGCACTGGCCAGCATCGTCCACTCCGGCGCGAACGTGCTGCTGCTGGACGAGCCGACCAACAACCTCGACCCCGCCTCCCGCACCGAGGTCCTGACGGCCGTCGACTCCTACCCCGGCGCCATCGTGATGGTCACCCACGACGAAGGCGCAATCGACGCCCTGCGCCCCGACCGCGTCCTGCTCCTGCCGGACGCGGACGAGGACCTGTGGAGCGATGACTACCGAGACCTGGTCACCCTCGCTTGACCCGACGCGACCGTCTTCCCGGCCCCGCCGTTGCGGGCTCGACAGGCGGGTGGTGGAGCAGCCCCTCGCCGGGGCTGCTCCACCATTTCGTGGCCGTGCCCACGCATCCCCTTCGTCACGTTCACGTTCACGCACCCACCGTGCGCGACAGGCGCCCCATAACGGTCAGCGCTGAACAAGACGATAGAAACGGATGCGAGGTGGCGTCGCCCCCCCCCACTGGTTTGATCATCATCTGGAACCCTGGATGTACGGTCGCTGGACCCTACAACCTGCGCGGTACACCAGGGGGCCGTAACCTGGCCCCTCTCCTCAAGGACGGGACCGGGCCATCACGATTGCGGCTCGGTGATTGCCCGGCAATCATTCCCCGGGAGAACGGCGGCCAGGCGGCGGATGCCGGGCCGGATGCTGTATCGCGCCCGGGCCGGGCCGGCACTGGATCCTTCTGCTGAACCCCGCGACCGCGGAAGCGCCTGGCCAAGCGCGTTCCCATATATGGGACACGTCGATCACCGGGGGCAGCACCATTCCCAGATCCGGGAACCCTCCCGAGCTCGGGGCGCAGGGCGGCCAGCCCGACGGCGTCTGGCCTGCCACGGGCGTGGAACGGGGACGGGAAACGGCAGGTCAGAGCTCGGAAGCCGGCCGGCGATCCGTTGCAGGCCCCGTGGGGCCGCTTCCACACGTGGAAGCGGCCGGGGACGTCGTGACCCGGGGCTTTCGTCTTGCCTCCTGGCACTGGACGGCGGTGCAACACGGAGCTGCAACGCGGGCCCAGACCGGCCTTTGGCACCATCAGGAGCCGCTGACCCGTCAGGCCGTCCTGCGGCGCTTCGCCCCACCCGCGCAAGCCACCACCTGGGATTTCGCTCGCCCGCCGCGCCCCATCGGCCGGTGAAGTCTCCAGGGCGCGGCACTGCTGTTCCTCGCGGGCGATCTGCTGGGCGAGAACGTCGCGGTCGATGTAAGGGTCGACGGCGGTAAGGACCAGGCGCTGGAGTTCGTCCGGCTCCTTCGTCCGGCTCCAGCGCTTCCACCTCCCACTGCACTGGATGCTCAATGTCAAAACCATAGCTTCGGGGCGGGCTCGATCGGCATGCTCTTCAAGGAGAACGCCTCCATCTCCGGCGCCGAGGTCGGCTGTCAGGGCGAGGTCGGCTCGGCCTGCTCGATGGCCGCCGCTGCCCTTGGGGCAGGTGTGAGGGGCCCGGCGTGCACGCCGGGCCCCTCCCCTCTTTCGCCGGCCTTTTCTTTGCCCTCCTACCGGAACCGGGGCATCCGGTGTGGGCGTCCTCATCTGTGTCACAAGTCCCCGTCTCAGGAGAATCGAGGGGACGTCATGATCCACCGACGTTTCCGCCGGATCGTGGCCTTGGCCTCCGGCGCCCTGCTCACCGCAACACTCGCCTTCGCCGCTCCGGCCTCGACCGCCCCGGCCGGCCTCCGCATCCAGGCCCAGACCCAGACGCCGCTCGTGGTCAATGCCCGCTGGGGCGGGCACCCCACGTACGACCGGATCGTCATCGACCTCCAGGGGTACGTCCCCACGGCGACGGTCACCCCCGTTCCGAAGCTGATCCACGACGGGTCCGGCACGCCGGTGCCACTGCCCGGGAGGTACTTCCTGGAGATCCGCCTCAACCCCGCCGCCGCCCACGACGACGCGGGCGCAAACGTCTACCTCGGGCCCAAGCTGCAGCAGATCAACCTGCCCAAGCTCAAGGGCATCGCCCTGACCGGCGACTACGAGGGGTACGTGACCTTCGGCGCCGCCTTCGACACGCTGCCCTACTACCGGGCCTTCACCCTGCACTCGCCGGAGCGGTTCGTCGTGGACATCGCCCGCTGAACCCCCTCACGGGCCGGGGCCCGGGCCGTCGCCCCCGGGCCCCGGCCGGTCCGCTCGCCCGGGCCGCACACCGGGTCAGCTGGTCGGGCGGATCCGCATCATGTTTGGGTCGCCGTTGCCGAACCAGTCCTGCGCGCATTCGGAGCGGCCCGGAGCTGCCGCGCCCACCAGGCGGAGGCAGGCCGCCACGGCCCGCTGGCCGTGGGCGCTGGGGTGCATGGACTCCTCCAACGTGCCCTGCGTGTCAGCGTGCTCCACGAAGCGGAACCACTCGTTCTTCCGTCGTCCGCGTAGCCGGCGGCCCGGATGTCGTCCACGACCGCCGTGACCTTGGCCCGCACCCCGGTCAGCTTCTGCTCGACGACCGGCGCCTGCTTCTTCCAGCACAGCCGCTTGAGCTGGTCTCGGCGGCGAGCACGGCCGCGGCCACCCCATCGTCGTGCTCGCGGAGCATCCGCATGATGGTGGGCGGGGAAGGGGGCTGCCCCCGGGCACTGGCCTGGTGGCTCACCCGGACCTACCCCGAGCACGACCGACCCGACGCCAAGCCGTTCGAGCAGCAGCTCGACGAGTACCGGCCGAACAGCACCTCGTCGGCCCCGACGACCCGGACATGACCGCCCTCGTCAAGCTCCTTGCCGCCATCCTCACCACTGCCCAGGAAGCCGACCTGCCGGCACCCCTCCCGGCCGCCTCGTCCTGAGGATCGCCGTTCAGTACCTGATCCCCATCCCCACGGTGCTCCTCTGCCGACGCGGTCCGGGCCCATGTAGCGTCAGGGTCAGGGGGATGAGATGAATTTCGACGAGAATGAACCGCAGTCTGTTCGAGAGGAGCGCTTCGCCGCGGAACGGGCCGAACGCAGAGAGGCACGCAAGGCCGCGTCACTCGACTCGCGGGGAGCCCACCTCGGCGCCGCCATCGTGACCATCGCCCTGATCCTCCTCAGCTGGTACGGCAAGCCGGCCGCTCTGGGCGTCGTAAGCGCAGTCTTTCTACTCTGGTTCGCCGCAGCCCTCGCGTGGGCCTACGCCGACGAGAGCCATGGCCGGCACGCACTCCAGCGCGCGTACAACGTCACCTTCGGATGGGGCGACGGATTCTGAAAGACCGTTTCGTCTCAGTCCCCCGCCGCTGCCGTGCCGACGGCAGCCAGCGAGGTGCGCCCCTAAGGTCTGGCCTGAAATGATCTTGTGGCAGGCTGAGGTGAGTTGACGGACGTGGCGTGGGAGCGGATGGAGCCCTTGTTGCCGCAAGCGGACGGGCGTGGTCGGCCGTGGCATGATCACCGGCAGGTGGTCAATGGTGTGCTGTGGCGGTTGCGGATCGGGGCTCCCTGGCGCGACCCGCCCGAGTGGTACGGGCCGTGGCAGACCGTCTACGAGCGGTTCGCCCGATGGGAGGCGGACGGCACGGGCAAGGCTGCTGGAGCATGTGCACCTTGATGCTCGTTTCGTCTGCCATACCCCGACCTCACGCACCACATGCAAGCCCGTCTCTTCTAGCCATGCAGGGTCTTTTCTGGGGTGAACTGCGTCCTCCGCTCGGGTGAGGTACCCCCCACCCCTGTCGTGACGCAGAGCAGCCCGATACACCGACGCAGGTGATCAAGTGCGCGGCGATGTGGGTCGCCACGAAGCTCCGTTGGGACCTGGCCGCCGACGACGCCGAGCGCCGGGCCCTCCTCGGACTCGCCGAGTTGCCCCACGACCACCGTGGCCTACGAGACCGCTGCCTGATCCAGACCGGCCAGGTTGCCGCGCCGTGCCGATCGCACATCGTCATCGCGAAGTCCGAGAGAGGCTCCCCTGAAGATTCTCCGAAGCGACCGATCCGGTACCCAGGTCCGCGCTTCCGCCAGCCACACGAACGGCAGAAACACCGTTCCCCAGTCACCGGGCCGCCTGTCGGTACGGTGGGCCCGCCCGCCGTACGCGTAAGGGCGGTGCCGGCTATGAGGACAGGACGGAGGAGGACGGGATGACGGAGGCTGTGACAGGCGAGCTGGACAAGCGGGTGCTGGGACGCCGCTGGACCGTGCGACTGGACTCCGCCGGCCGTGGCAGTGCGGCGGTGCGCGTTTCGTGCAGCCGACCCTCCTGTCCCGATCAGCGTCTGCCGTCCGCGGCCGCCGGCCGCACGGCCGCAGCCGCCCACCTCACGTCCCACCTACGGGCCGCACCCGCTCCACGGTCCGACGCGTACTGCGCGTGCCGGGCCGCCAACTGCCGCGCCCACCTGCGGCCCACCAGCCGACACGGACACGGACGCGCCCGGCCCTGGCGCTGCGGCGGCGCCGTCGTCCTGGCCGTCATCGCCGATCGGGAAGGCCTCTGGTGGCAGGCCCTAGAATGCTGTTCACGGCGCAGCAGGCGTTCCAGGCGGGCCTGACAGCCCTCACGCGGCAGGTGGAGCGGGGAGGCGCCCACCGGCCGGTGCCGCGCGCCCACCGCGAGGGGTCGCGGTCGAGGGCGAGGCGGAGCCGGTGGTGGTGAAGCTGGGCGTGTGGGTCTCCAACACCAAAAGCCGGCGCCACAAGCTCAGCCCGGAGCAGCTGGAGGCAGTGCGGAAGCTGGGCATGGACTGACCGTGATCCCAAGCGGCCCTGTCCTCGAGCCGAAGCGCCGTGTCGCGGGGATCGTGACGGTTTATCCAACAACGCAGCAAGCCCAATCCTCGGGAGCCACGGTGGGGTGGATCTCCTTGAGCGCTGGGCCGGGTACGTCCGTGGCGTCCCGACAGCACGTGCGACGATGATCCAGATCTGTACCTTGTCCGCTTTCGCAGAGGCCACACATGAACAACCCCTTCCGGCGCAAACGCGGTACCAAGGTCACCTACGAGGTAACCGGCACAGGCTCCTTCGAGGTGACCTATGCCATCGGAGACCCTCTCAAAGGAGAGGAGAAGCAAGTCAAGGCTGGCGTCACGCCGTGGAAGCAGAACGTCGTGATGTCGAGCATCGATGCGATGCCCATGCTCACGATCATCACGTCCAACCCAGAACATCCCGACGGCTGGCTCCAGTGCACGATCTCCATCGACGGAGAACTCGCAGTAGAAGGGGCGGTGTCCTCGCGGTCAGCCAGCGCGACCTTCACAGCTCTGCCCGGAGCCACGGGCTGACAGCAGCGGGCTGCCCTCACGCGATGGGTGGAACGGGAAGGCGCCCACCGGCCGGTCCCGCGCACCTACCGTGAGGAGGTCGCGGTCGAGGGCGAGGCGGAGCCGGTGGTGGTGAAGCTGGGCGTGTGGGTCTGCAACGCCAAGAGCCGGCGTGACAAACTCATCGCCGACCAGCTCACCGCCCTCGCGAAGCTGGGCGTGGACTGGGCGTGACGGGCTGCCTCGCCCGTCGTTGCGCTCCCCCCGCCCCCGCACAGGACCGATGCGCCGGGATCGGGGGATGTGCCTGCTCTACGGTGCGGGCAGTACAGCCGCCCGCTTGCAGGCTAGGTTTGCCTTGGCTTCCGGGGGACCGGGGCCATAGCCCTTACCTACAGGGTCAGAGGTGGCCTGAAGCGCACTGGTGCACCTGTCGAACTTTTTGGCGACTCCGTCTTGACAGGCATTCATGACGATGTCCGATAAAGCATGTCCTCCGTTCGCGGCCACGGTACCGATGCAAGCGCTGTAGGTAGCACTTGCGCTTCCGGCGCCCGCAATGATGCCTGCAGCAGCCAGAGCGAGGCTCGATACGGCTACGACAAAAAACTTAGAGCTCGTCACACGATCATGAATCGTGTTTCTTGAGGCGTCTCCAGCAGATGAGGCTGCAGGCGAGGGAGACGAACGCGTCGTGGAGTTCGGTGCGGCGTTCCCAGCGGACGGCGAGTCGTTTGAACTGGTGGAGCAGGGCGAAGCTCTGCTCGACGACGTAGCGGAGTTTGCCCATGCCCTTGATGTCCGGGGCTCCCTCGCGGGAGATGACCGGCAGGATCCGGCGTTTACGCAGCTCTTCCGGGGCTGTTTGTTCGAACAGGGTCAGGACGGACGCAGGCCGGAAGGGGACACCAGCCGAGCTCGGGCCGCGGCGCGTACCTCGGGCGTCTCCATCGGATCATCTCGCAGTAGGGCGATCCGTCCCAGGGTCTCCGGGCTCGCGGGTGCAGAGGCGATCCCCAGCAGCCGCGCCGTCTCCTCGCAGTCCCAGAGGGACTCGGTGTACGCGAAGTCAAGGCCGTCCCTGTTGATGGCGGCGAGCGCCTCCAAGTACGCGGTCCGCTCATATGAGTGCGGGGTGTGCAGCCAGAAGCGCCACAGGTAGGACACAGCATCGTCGGCGTCGGGCCCGAATCGGGCCAGGCGCCGAGCCGTCCGATCGGGGCCGCACCAGGCCCGCGCCGCCCATTGCTCCGCGAGTTCTTCCACGAGTCCCCCCAATGCCTCGGGCCCGGGGTGGTCGGCCAGGACGTCGGCACCCAGCTGCGCCAACCACGCGCGTTCGTCCTGCGCCCAGCTGTGCGCTGCCGGTACGGCGGCGGTGCCGA
Organism: Streptomyces sp. NPDC012794; assembly: GCF_042901085.1. NCBI lineage: Bacteria > Bacillati > Actinomycetota > Actinomycetes > Kitasatosporales > Streptomycetaceae > Streptomyces > Streptomyces sp. NPDC012794. The sequence continues at coordinate 165,161 of NZ_JBIBCI010000014.1, read as the reverse complement.
GGCGTTCAACGGCTCGCCTGAGAAGGGGCAGGGGCCGGCGAGCGTCCGTGGTACCCAGTGAGGGGACCAGCGGGATCAGTTCCTCAGCGGGCTCTCGGCTGTTCAGCGCACGCAGTGCGTCGATCTTCGTGGCGCCTTCCGTACGGGCGTTAGCAAGCAGGGTGAGGAGGTCTGCGGTACTGAGCCCGGTCAGTGACGGCCGCGTTTTGGAGGGCCGGTTCTGTACTTCAATCCCAAACCGCGTCCACGGCTCGAAGAACCACGGAAGCTCGGCTTCTCCGCCGATTCGAGTGCGTGCGACGTCACCGAGGTCGTCCCACCACTCCGGCGGCCAGCCGACCGCTACCGACTCCAGGACGCGGACCCAATGCTCGCCTCTCCGGACATAATCCCGAAGCCCCTCGCGGGCCTCGTCCGATCCGGCGAGGGCCAGCAACTCCAGGACGTCGCAGGCCCGCAGGCAGGCCTCCTCGTCCCCTGCCAGATGGTCCACGATTGGCGTCGGGGACAGCTCCAGGCCCCGGACGAGCCGCGCCAGGTACAGAGACCGGTCGTCGGTCCCGTCCCAGCGCCAGTCACGGCGGATCCCGTCGTACACGAACGCGGCGGCTCCCTGCGGATCTTGGAACGCGCGTGCCACACCCAGGCCACGCCCCCGTTGAAGCAGGCCCTCGACAGAGTCGGGCTGGGCGTATGACATCTCGTACTCATCGCTCATCACCCGGCACTCTGCCCGACTCGGGCACCGCCCCGCCAGGCGATATCGGTCGGGGCCACTGGACGGCCGTTCCCGTTCTGGTCGAACACGCCCAGCCCACGACGAGGCTGGGGTGCTGTGAACTGGCGGAGGTCGAGAATGTCGACGGATCTCGCCGTCCGCGGCGGCGGTGGGTGGCGTACGGCAGGAGGATCGTCGCGCAGGCCCGGGTTGGACACCCGCGCCTTGGCCTGGAGCTTGCCTGCGCTGGGCAGAGCTCACCCAGCGGACAGGAGATCCCGTGCCGGCCGAGGGCCGCCTGCCCGGCCGCTCGTCGTTCCCCTCGCTCCGCAAGCCGGGCAGCTGGCCGGTCGGTATCACCAGTCCGTCTGAAGGCAGCCTGGACCGTGCCGACTGGAACCGGCTGATCGAGATCCGCACCGAGCACAGCCCTCAAGGGCCGGACACCCGCTGCCTCGCCTACTACAGCCCGCTGGGGCCAAAGGGCTGAGGACTTCGACAACCTCCACGTCCGGGCCGGCCGGCTCACGGACGCCAAGGCCCTGTACGACCACCCCGAGGAGGAGTTCTGGAGCCCGTCCAACCTCTGGGCCCGCGACCGGTCCTGGGTCCTGTGCACGGACTTCGACTTGTGGTCCACCAAGGTCGCCGGCCCGGCCGCGCTCGTCGAGGCCCTCCTCGACGAGTCGGAGATCGAGGCCGTACGACTGCCTCTGAGCTCCTGACGTGGGTCGTGCTGCGATGATCACCCACATGAGCGGCGCTGACAATCCGACGAACTCGCCCCCCTCCCCCAGGGTCACCCGCCTTGAGTGGGGCCTGATGGAGATCGAAGGCCTCACGCCGGGCAAGGACTTCGTCCTCTACCCGGGCGGCGGGCACGCGTGGGACTGGGCCGAGCACGGCACCCGGCACCTCCCCGGAATCCAGCCCGGGGACGTACAGGCGCTTCTCGAACGACGCGTCGAGGTCATCGTCCTCGGCCTCGGCATGCAGCGACGGCTCCAGATCGCCCCACCGACGAGGGAACTCCTCCGGGAGACCGGGGCGGCATTCCACGCGGACGAAACGCCCGCGGCCGTCGAGCTCTACAACCGCCTGGCGGCGGGGACCCGGCCCGTGGGCGGCCTCCTTCACTCCACCTGCTGAGGCCGGGCCCCGACACCGTCGCCCCGGCCACGGGAAGTCGGACAGCCCTCACGAGGCGTCGCCGTCGCCTTCCGCGGAAATCCGCTGCGCGGCCGTGAAGACGAGCATGCTCTGGCCCTCCTGGAGATACGCCGACAGCTCCTTGTCCCGGCCGCTGACGGCCACCATCAGCCACCAGTCGCCCTTCGTGTACTTGACCAGTTCGCCGCGCTCCCGGCCCTTGGCCCACCCCAGGCGTTCCAGCTCGGCCCCCGCCGCACTCCGGGCCGTGGTGGCCTCCGAGGTCGTGACGGCCCCGAACCAGTCGAACATGTCCGGGCGCTTCACACCATCGCGTCCCTGACTGGTCTTGCCCGTCGTCGGGTCGATGCCGGCTGCGCGGAGCGCGGCCACGACGTCCGCCTCGACGGTGTCGCGCATCGGCGCGGCGGGCGCGGACCCTGTGGCCGCGGACGCGGAGGGCACAGAGGGAGACGGCTCCGCGGGGGAACCGCCCGACGATCCGCTCGAGCCACAGCCCGTCATGACGACGGCTGCGGCAAGCACGAGCACACCACGTTCGGCCAGTGATCCGGTACGCCTGGTCATGGTGGTGCACTCCCCCGTGGTGATCAAAGCGTGAGTGTCTCATCCGCACCCGCCGGACACGCTTTCAGGGGTGCCCGGACCGCGGCCGGCGCTTCACCGGCCCGCCGGCCACCGGCCGCGACCGGGCCGCCCCAGGGCGCCCGCGACCGCCCCAGAGGCCGGGGCGAGCGGCTCAGGCCCGGGGTTCCAACGCCCCCAGGCCCAGGGTCCGGAGCGTGTGCTCGGCCATCTGCAGGTGACCTACGGCGTTGGGGTGGGCCGGGTCGTCGAGCCAGGCGATCGGGTCGGCGCCGTCGAAGTGCGCGTTCCAGTACGCCTCGTGGTCGACCAGCAGCGTGCCGGTCTCCTTCGCGAGATCCCGTACGGCCTGCGCGTACTCCGGGAGCGTGCCGCGGGCCTCGCGGCCGGCGACGCTGACGAGCACCGGGGTGTGCAGGACGATCTGCGTGTCCGGACCCGTGCGCTCGACGATCCGGCACATGGCGTCCCGGAACTCCGCCAGCCCGGCCAGGCCGGCGCGTGCGTCGTTCGTGCCGAGCGATATGGACAGGACGTCGGGCGCGAAGCGCCCGATCAGGTGCTCGTAGGAACCGAGCACGTCCACGGCCCGCCATCCGGAGACCCCGGTGTTGACGACGATGTCGGTCAGCCGGTCCAGCTCCCATCTGACCCGTTCCTGCAGGTGTTCCACCCAGCCCCGCGCGCCGTGGGTGTGCAGTACGGCCTGGGTGATGCTGTCCCCGGTGGCCACCCAGGTCATGGGCGCTGCAGAGAGGCGGATCATGCCGTTCTCCTCCAATGTGTGGTCGCGGCCCCGGCGGCAGCCGAGTACGGGCTGCCCGAGGTCCTGCTCAAGATCAAAAACATAGCGCCTCATTCATGCAGACCCGATCGACCAGGCGCGATGTCTCGTCCACAGCCGATTCCCCGATGCGCTCTCCGTGGTCCTCGCCGGCTCCACTGCCACTGGACGAGCCACTGCCAGTAGTGACCTGGACCTCGCGGTGCTCATCGAGGACGGCGGAGTGACGTATCGGGAGACGATCCGGTTCGAGGAGCGCGTGGTAGAACTCTTCGTCCACACCCCTATCGGTCTCCTGGAGCTCTTCGCGGCGGACGTCGCGGCACGCCGGGCGGTCCTGCAGAACATGTACGCGTCCGGTTTCGTTCTGGTCGATTCCCAGGGCGCGGCCGGGCGCGCCCGCGCCCTGGCCGAAGCGGACCTGCGCGAGGGCCCGCCCCCGCTGGAACCGGAGGCCGTCGACACGAAACGCTACGGTTTGACGGACGCACTGGACGACCTCGGCGACGCGGGTGACCCCATCGAGCGGCTGGCCGTGGCCGGGTACGTGGTCAATGCCGCGGCGGAACTGCTCTGCGACCACCACCACGCGTGGATCGGCGGCGGGAAGTGGTTGCCCCGCCGCCTGCTGGAAGCCGACCCCGAGCGCGGGGCCGCCCTTCTCGACGGACACCACCACTTGTGCGGGTCAGGCGATCCCGCGGCACTGATCGGCGCGGCGTCGGAGGTTCTCGACCTCGTCGGCGGCCCTCTGCGCGAGGGCTACCGCAGGGCCTGGCACGGCATCAACGAGTCCGTCTCCGCGGCGCGGCGGGTGCACGGCTGATCCCCGGCGCCTCGTGAAGCGGCCGGGGCCCGCTGCTGGAGCGGTCGGTCGGGTGACAGTGACGCGGCCGCGGGCTGACACCACCGCACCGTACGTTCGAGAAGAACCCGCCCGAACGTACGAGGCCGTGCACGCGCCCGTTACGCGCAGGCCAGTCCGTTCAGCCGGCTTCGACACTTTCCGGCGCCGGAGGAACGCGGCGCGGAATGTCGAACTCCGGGTACCGCTGAAGAGTGCACGGTCAGCCGTGGGTCGGTGAGAGCGTGGCGACCTGCCGCCTTTGTCAGCACCTGTCGTCCTGAGGGTGCCGTGCGGGGGTTCGTGGGAGAGCCTGCCCTGCCGTCTGCCGGCCCGGGGCGCTGGTTGTCCGGAAGACGGCCAGCGCGGGCACGTCATCGGGGCCGGGGAGTTCGACGACCCGGTGGTCGAGGCTGCCTGTGATCATCACCGCGAGCAGTGCGAGGTACTCGCGCTGCATCTCCGGGCTGAAACCTTCCTCCCCCGGCATCGCTACCAGCGCCTGATGGCCCTGGGCAAGAAGCCCGCAGGTGTCCTGCACCGCCCGGACAACAGCCTCGAACCGCGCCGGGGAAAGCCGGGCACGCGCCATCTGCAGGTATAAGTCCAGCACATCGGCACCACCGGCCACTTCCCGGGCGCCCGCATCACGTTCGATCACGAGCACCAGCCTTCCCGACCCAAGACCAGCCACACCCCACTCCCCCGCACAGCACAAAAGGCCGGGACGCATGACGGCCCGAACAGCGGAGCGAACCGGCGAGTACCGGGACGCGCACTCCGCGCCCTGACCGGCTCCGCCCGATGAAAGCGCCTGTCCCTGAGGCCCCCGGGGACTGGCGCCCTTTCCTTTCACGACGCCGTCCGCGGCGAAGGGGCCGGGGGCAGCCGCAGCGCTGCTGTGGAGCACGAAGGCCGCGGCGGGGGCGATCCTCACCACGATAGTTACCGACGCGTTGGGCCGTAAGGAGCCGGGCGCCAGCGGCAACGGGGCGAATGGCTACGCTGACTCCGCAGGCTGGAGGAGGTCGCGATCTTATGGGTGATGGGCACGGGCCCGGACGGTCTGAGCAGGAGGACCAGCTCGGAGCTGGATGGGAGCTGCACCGGCCTGCGGTTTTCGGTGTGGCCTACCGGCTGCTGGGGAGTGTGGCCGATGCCGAGGACGTGACCCAGGACGTGTGGTTGCGGGCGGCCGGAGCGGATCTGCGGGACGTCGGTGATCTGCGGGCTTGGCTGGTGACGGTGGCCGCGCGGCGGTCGTACGACATTCTCAAGAGCGCGCGTGTCCGTCGGGAGAGCTATGTCGGGCCGTGGCTGCCGGAGCCGCTGCTGACGGGGCCGGACGCGTCGCAGCCGGTGCTCGTCGACGAGTCCGTCAGCTCGGCGATGCTGCTGATCATGGAAGAGCTGAGCCCGCCGGAGCGGGTGGCCTTCGTCCTGCACGATGTCTTCGGGCTTGAGTTCGGCAAGATCGCCGAAGTGCTGGACGTCTCCGCCCCGGGCGCCCGGCAGCTCGCCTCGCGGGCACGACGGCGGGTGGCCAAGGCGAAGCAGTCCGTGCCGCAGGCGCCGAAGGCGGAGCGCGAACGCGTCCTCGCGGTGTTCCGCGCCGCATACGAGGCCGGGGACCTGGCCGGCCTGGTCAGGCTGCTGCACCCGGACGCCGTCTTCGTCACCGACGGCGGCGGCAAGGTCACCGCGGCCCGCAAGCTCATCCACGGCGGCGAGCGTGTCGCCGAGGTCATGGTGCGGGTGGGGCGCCAGTGGCATCCGGACCGCATCGCCTTCGCCGAGGTCGGCGGCGAGCTCGCCCTGGTGTTCTACCGGGACGGCCGGGTCGACTCCGTGGACACCGTCCAGATCACCGACGGTCTGATCACCGCGTACCGCCGGGTCATCAACCCCGACAAACTCATGCGCGTCTGAGCTGTCACACCCGCAGGGGCTATCTCGTCTCCCTGGTGAGAACGCAAGAAGCGGGCGACGAAGGACGCGGAGGTGAGATCGATCGTGCGGAACGGCACACATCCACCTGCCGCGTCCTTCCGACGACGAGCCGCTGTGAGCCCTGCGTGTGAACGGGCTGCGCGCTCGAGCCGCTCCCCCCGAGCAAGGACCTGTCCCATCATGATCAGAATGCGGATCGCCGGTGGCGTCCTGGCAGCTGCCGCGTTGACTGCGGCCACGGCCTGCGGCAACTCGACCCCGGCCGCCCACGCCCACCCCGTGCCCCCGCCCTCGCCATCGGCCTCGGCCGTCGCGACGGAGCACCCTACCGATTCCCTCACACCCCTGCTCCAGCAGGCCCTTCCGAACGTGGAGGGCAAGACGTTCACCACGGCGATCGTCGACTTCCCTCCCAACGCTCGCGCGGTACCACACCGGCACGGCCAGGCGTTCGCCTACGCGTACGTCCTGGAAGGCAGCGTACGCAGCACGCTCGAAGGCCAGCCCACCACCACCTACCACCAGGGCGAGAACTGGGTCGAGCCGCCGGGCGCCCACCACGTCCAGGCCGAGAACACCAGCGCGACCAAGCCGGCCAAGCTCCTCGTCGTCTTCATTGCCGGCCCCGGAGAGGCACTCAAGACCGACGACCCGAAGTCCTAGCCGAGGGTACGCAGCGGGTGGCCGCTCTCCGCGCACTCCGTTTCGGTTTCTGCCGGAACACACTTCGGCCTCCTCGTCGCGCCTGAAGGGCGCGACGCAGGCCACACGAACCAAAGAAGGAACCATGAACGACCCCAAGCGCGTCAACCTCGCCAAGCAGCACCCGGCCTCCTACAAGGCCCTCACCGCCCTGTCGGAGGAGGTGCAGCAGGCCGCCGCCGCAGCGGGCCTCGACCCCTTCCTGGTCGAGCTGTTGAAGATCCGTAGCTCCCAGATCAACGGCTGCGCGTTCTGCCTGCGCATGCACACCCGTGACGCCCTCCAGATGGGCGAGAACCCCGACCGGATCGCCGTACTGCCCGGCTGGGAGGAGACCGACTACTTCTCCGAGACCGAACGCGCCGCTCTCCGCCTGACCGAGGCCGTCACCCGCGTCTCGGACGGACACGTCGGCGACGAGGACTACAACGCCGCCGCAGCCGTCCTCACCGCGGACCAGCTCTCGGCAGTCGCCTGGCTGGCCACCCTGATGAACGCCTTCAACCGGGTCGTGATCACCAGCCGATTCACCGTCGCCGGCTGACCTCACGGCCCGGCCGGACGTGCTGCCCATCACCGAAGCCGCCACCGCGCCCCTGGCCTGACCGCAGGCCCGGGCGCCGGGTCCGTCGCCACTCGACGCCCGGCGCCCAGCGCCTGGTCAGCTCCCGCCAAGCGGGCACCTCTGGCAGCGGACCAGACAGGTCAAGGGTGAGACCGTGCCCGTCCGCGCGGCCGGTCAGCCAACCCAGGAGAGCCGCCGCCGGACCCGACGCCCGAGGCCCGCGCCCGTCACGGAGCTGCCGGAGGGCCAGGCGTTTCGCATCCTACGGTCACGGCCCGGCGGGGTGGCTCGGGGCGGCCCTCTGCGGCGCTCTCCCGGTCACCCGCCCCACCCATTGCGACGGAGAGCGGCGCGCAGGCGGGCGTACAGCCCTCCCCGTGGGGCTACTTTGCCCGGCCCGCCGGCCCGGGGCGGGTCAGTGTTAGGGAGGGCCCTGAAGATGTCGTCAGGATGAACGCCCTTTTCCCGGCGGATCTCGTCTGGTGACTTGCGTTTTCTCTTGGCCCGGCAATCGGCGCAGAGGTGATCCTGGAACCTGACTCCCGAGTGGTTGGGCCCGTAGCAGATCTGACATCGGCGCTGATTAGTCATGGACACACCATGTCATGGGGTGGGCTCCCGGCGGGAGACTGTCGTTGCCGCCTCGCACGCCACCGGTGCCCAGGGCGTCCGGCCGGTAGCCCTCGCCGTCGAAGCCGCGGTCGAAGTCTGCGAGAACCGGGGCGAGTTCGGCGGCCGCACCACACAGCGAGCACAGCCGGACACCCGGCTGTTGCGGCAGGTCCAGGGCCCGCTCCACCGTCAGCACCGGCGCCCCGGCCGGGGCCTCGTCGCAGTCGACGGCGTGGACGACACCGCCCCGGCTGGGACCGCGGACGCCGGCCTTCGCCAGCACCCAGCGCCACGGGCGGCGTGGCCCCGAGGCCTGGTCCACGAGGGACGGCTTCGGGGGGTACTCGGTGGGGACCTGGTCGTACGAGACGCCGTCCACGGGCCGCACCTCGTCCGGAGCACGGACCCAGACCCGGTGCTCGGCAGGCTCCACCGAGTCCCCAGGGGCCGTTGCGGTACGTCGGCAGCCGACCTCGTACCGCCAGCCGTCTGGCGAACTGGCGCCGGGACCACAGGCGGGCGACGACCTCCTGGTTCCCGGGCAGCAGCACCCAGATGGGCACAGGCAGCGGCTCGGGGCGGAGGATCTCGTCACGTTTCCCACCGTACGGACGAGCGCCTGGACACGCGGCCCGCGTACCGCAACACCAAGGACGGCGACGCCGGCCGCGGAGTACCGGGTGTGGGTACGCGCCTCCGAGCACGTACGGCCGGTCGACGGAGTCTCCTACGACGCTGTGCCCACCGAGCGCCTGCCGCCGCCGTCGGCGGCGCGCGAGGTGCTGGGGCCCCGCCGGCCTTCGGGCTGCGTGCTGCGTGCTGCAGAAATCGGGCAGTGGTGAGCCCGGCCGCGCCGTGCTGCACGCCGTCGACCGCACCGAGGCCCCGCAGGGCGCGCCGCTGCTGCCCCTGGAGCGGGCGCTGGACGTCGCGGAGCAGCCCGGTCACCCGGCTGTGCTCCCTGCGCGACGCAGCGCAGGAACTGGACCCGTGCTGCTCGGCTTCGACTCCATCGAGGGCGGCTGATCTCCACCCCTTCGAGTGAGGGCGCCCTGGTGGACGAGGCCGGCCGACCATTACGTTCCCCGGTGACCTGATGACCGAGCATGGTCAGCGTGGACTCGACCTCCTGCCGCGCCCATCAGCATGCCGCAGGCGCCCGCACCGCCGCGCCGCGTATTCCTGGACGACGCGGCCGACCTGTTCAACATCGTTCAGATGAGGCCCTGGGCCGCTCCCGTGGCGGGCTGACCTGCAAGATCCATCTGGCCGGTGAGGGCGGCCGACGTCCGCTCGCGTTCATCGTCATACCAGGCCAGTCGGGGTGATGCTCCGCAGCTGATCCCGGTCCTCGAACGCATCCGTGTCCCACGTCCGGGCGGCGGTCGTCCGCGCACTCGCTCGAGTCAGCGAGTACGTGCCGGGGCGAAAGGAATTCCCGAAGCCATGCCGCGGCGGCCGATCATGAGGGACTCGCCGAGGAAGCTCACACCGATGGAGAGCTGGAGGGGGCGTGCGTTCTCGTGCATGCCCATCTTCACCGCCAGGACACTGAAGCCGGCCGTGACCGCCAGGGTGCCGATCAGGGCGAGGAAGGTGCGGCCGGTGTATCGCTGCCACAGGACGCCTCCCTTGTCGACGAGTTGCACGGTGGCGCCGCGGAGTGCGCCGAGTGCCGCGCCGAGGGCGGAGCCCGTGATGACCCAGGCGAGGTCGGTGCCGGTCAGGTCCTTCATCTTGATGAGGGACAGGACGCCGATGCCGGTCAGGATCACAGGCGCCGCGAAGAGATCCCTTACGTTGACCGGTTCGCCGATGATCCGTTTGATCACGACCGCGATCACGACCACCGCGATGATCGCGGCGAGCAGCCAGGGGTTCACACAGATACCGCCCATCTTTATAGCTTGGTTGAGCTAAAAAGATGTTAGCCCAGTCGTGCTATAACAGCAATGTGCCAAAGATCGTCGATCCCGTGACCCGCCGCAGGGCGGTGGCGCAGGCCGTCCTGTCCGTCGTCGCCCGGCATGGGCTGGAGCATGCGTCGCTGCGGAACGTCGCCGATGAAGCCGGACTCGCCATCGGCTCGGTCCGCCACTACTTCGCAGACCACGACGAGTTGATGACCTTCACGATGAGGGAGCTGAGCCAGCGCATCGGCGACCGTATCCGCACCCACGCCGAGCGGCTCCTGGCTCCCGACGGCCGCACCGACCGCCGGGCCGCAACAGAAGAGCTCCTGACCGAGTTCCTCCCCCTGGACGAGGCCCGCCGCCAGGAGGCCGCACTCTGGCTCGCCTTCACCGCCGCAGCACACACCCGCCCCGAACTGCGGCCCTGTGCAGCCGAGATGCAGGCCGACCTGCACACCCTGATGTCGCGCGTGCTACACGAAGCCCAGTGCGCCGGCGGGCTGCCAGACGGCATGGACGTCGAACTGGAAAGCACGCGACTGGCCGCCCTCCTCGACGGACTCACTCTCCAGGCGACGCTGCTGCCGGACCGCTATCCGCCGAAGCTGCTCCGGCAGGTACTGCGGCGGCACCTGGACGCCCTCAAAGCCGGCAGTTGACCTCCGGCCAACACGTTCAGCGTGCACGCCTCCGAGACATCCAGGGCTCACCGGTCACCTGGCCGGCACTTCCCCACGGTCGCCGCCGTGTCGGCGTGGCAGGCGAAAGCCCGCAGTCTCCACATCGACTGCCAACCAGCGCAGGGCAGGATCGCGGCGCGATGCTGCCCGCCGGCGCCCAGCCCTTCGGAGCCGGTTGTACAGCGGCCGCGTCCCCGCGCCGAGGAAGTCCGCCACCCGCGCCGCGTTCGCCGGACTGTGGGCGGCCTGGCCCACGCACGTGAAGCGGAACGGCTCCTGGGCTGCAGCCGATCCGGGGCACCATCAATGAGAGAAGCCTTATTATCGTCGTTCCGACGAAATAGGTTATCGTCGTCCCGTAATCACGGGGCCAAGAGCGCCGACCCGGCGGACAGCTCGTTGGCCGAGCATGTTCAGCTGGTGGCGGCGGTGGTAACGGCCGAGGCTCTCGGCGAGGAGTGGAGGAACCGCCACCATATGACTTCGACCTTTCCTGGCCGGCGCCCGCTCGTCGAAGCCGATGCGGATGACGATGCCGAGCTCACCGCGCTGCGAGAGCAACCCCAAGGCTGGATCCTGTGGGAACTTCGGTCCCGGCGCACCGCCCTTGACTCGCTGCTGAGGGCCTACTCGCCGCCCAAGCCGCGTCACGAGGCGACCTAACCCTCCGTCGGCGTCCCGGGGACTCGAAACCCCGGTCACACAAGGCAACGCAATGAGGTTGTGTAGATGAAGAACTGTGGGGGACTCAGCTGACCGGCATGCTTTGGTCGACATCGTCCTGGGATTCATGCTCCTGGGTCTGCTCGTGTGGATGTCCCCGTTCATCCTGGGGCTCAGCGTCCTCGGGCTGATCACCTCGGTGGCCACCTGGGAGCCGTGGGGGATTCTGGTCTCCTTCATCGCCTGCTTGCTCTCAGGGGGTCTGATGGCGCTTCGCGAACCGGACAAAATCTATGTCATCATCAAGCGCTGAATCCCACGGCTGATGGTGATGCCGAGAGCTGCCCTCCACGGTAATCAGGGCCGCCACCCGCCAATGGTCACCCCTGCCGCCACCGCCATTCCCGCTACGTGCGCCGGGTCGAGGCGCACTCCGAACACGAGCACTCCCACAGGCAGGTGAGCAGCATGGACGCCGCGCCGAACACCGACGCCGCCGTGGTGACCGGGACGCCGGGAAAGGCGCCCAGAAGCTCCGTTTCGTCCCGAAGCACGCCTTCCTCACGCCTGATAGCGGCCCCAACGGCCCAGGCGGGCGAGTTCACTGCGGGCGGCAGCCTCCGTCAGGCCGAGCGCGGCCGCGGTCTGTGCGGGGGTGGCGTCCTTCTTGGCGCAGTGAGCCGCCCAGTAGCCGACTTCGCTGGCGGTGGCCTCCATCCGGCGGGCCGCCCGTACCGCGGGCTTTCGGGCATTCACCTGTGGAGACGCGAAGGTCTCACCGCTGCCATCGCACACGGCCCCGACCCGCGCGCATGGCGTGTCAGATCGGCCGGAGCGTAGGTTCCGGCGGCGGGGAGTGCACGAACCAGAACCCGTCGTGGCGCGCGTCTACACCCCCTGCGAGGCCCGGCGGGCGGGTCGACGGGCTCTGCGCAGGCGGTGAGCCCGCGGGAGACCGGAAGCGATGCCTGCCTCTCGCGTTCGCCCCCACAGCAAGCGATACCCAGTTCAAGCGCGAGCGCACCTGGCTGAGATACGGAACGCGTTCAGGCTCATGGGTGGGGGTCCGTATGAACCGCAGGCTGCTCGGCCTCCTCGCATGCACGCTGGTCCTGGCAGGACCGGTGACTACGACTGGATGCGGCCGATATGCCCCATGCCCTGCAGCGGGCCAGAGGCCCGAGGGGCTGAGCAGGCAGGACCTGGTCGGCACCTACGCAGACTCTGCCGCACGGTTGACTCTGCGCGACGACGGGACTTTCACGACGGTCGGGTGGCCCGCAGACCTTGAAGGAGCCTTTGGCGGCCCCCAGGACAGAACCGGCAGCGGAACCTGGAGGCTGGCTGCCACCCACGACGTGGGCTGGCCGGTCTCTTTCAGCTTCCACAAGATCAGTGGCTACTGGGACAGCGATGTCAAAGGAGGCCTACTTCGGAGGCGGCCTCTACCTCGGCGGCAGCCGAAACGATCCACGCCTCTACAACTTCGCGGGCGACCCCGACCATTGCGACTCAGCACCCTCACACGGAACAGCTGAGACGCCCGACCGCGGCCGCCTTCACCTCGCCCAGCACGCCGCCCGCACGAGAACTACCGCGTCGGCAGTGCCTCAACAAGGCACCCGCCCGCAGCACCCGCCTTCCCGCCGACCACCGGCCGCGCACGGCCGCGCGCGAACGCGGCGCCGGCTGCCCGCCGGGGCCGGCAGCCAGGTCCCGCACGTTGCCGCCGGTGCACGGGCACGGCGGCCGACTCGGCCCAGGACGAGATGGTGTACGGCGCCAGGAAGCGACCATTGACAGGGATGGTGTTCTGGAGAAGGCCGCCACGCACGCCAGCGCGATCGGCAAGAGCCTGCTCACCCAGTTCCCCTCCGACATGCGGACCGACCACCTTAAGCGTTACGGCACGGCCCGCCTGACCCGGCGCACAATCACCGACGCCCGTGTCCTCAGCGACACCCTCGAGCGCCTCACCTGCAACCAGCCCGTCTTCGACCTGCGCGAGTACGCGAACAAGACCGTCTGCTCAGCCGTAGGCGTCAACACCGGCACCGAAGCCGGCAGCCTCGCCCTCGCGATGCCCCTGGCAGACGCCCACCGCCTCAAGCACGCCACCCACACCCTCGCCCGCAAGGCAATCCCCGTCCTGCTCACCCTGCTCATCTCCGGTGGCATCACCCTGTAGAACTTGCCCGAACGTCCCCGCGGCCGGTGCCGGGGCTCAGCCGGCGGCACCTCGCAACAGCCTGAAACTTCCATCCAACCGGGGCGGCGGCCGGGTCTCCCCCGCCCCCGTCCCGGCATCCGGTTCTCGGCGTGAGCATGGCCGGCGGCGAGGGCGAAAGGATCACGCCCAGTTGGTGAGGTCGTAGACGGCCTCGCACAGCGGGTCCCGCGCGTCGTGGACGCGGTGCGCTGCCAGGGTGGTGGGCTCCTCCGGCCGGAGGAGGGCGATGAGTTTGCTGGCGGCCCACCAGCCGACGGTGCGGGGGGTGCCGGTGTCGTCGCGTACGGCCAGGTCGATGCCGAGCGTGCGGTTGCCGTGGGCGAGGTAGACGCGGACGGTGTCCGGGTCCGGGCGGACCATCGCGCGGATGCGCCAGTCGGTGCCGGGCAGGGGTACGCCGATGAACCTGCGCAGGGTCAGCAGGGGCATCGGTGAAGTGGTCGTCCATGCCCGTACGCTTCCCTCTCCCGGTCCGGCCGCGCGGGCGGTCACAGGTCGTTGACCCAGTCGGGGCACAGGGTCTGGCCCAGGCAGTAGGCGGTCACCGTGCCCAGGGGACGCCCGTCGGGGGTCCGGGCCCCGGCCGGACCGCTGGTTCCCCTCTCTGCGAAGGAGACGGTGCGCATGCGCACTTGGCCATTGTTGATGGCCCCCAGCACTCGGCACGCGTGCCCGTCACCTTGTCGGCCACTCCGTGGTACGGGGCGTCGATGGCCTTCTCGCTGCGCATGCGCCCTGGCGGGTGGGCCCAGTTCCCCGCGGCGGGATCACCCGGCGTGGTGGGGGCGGTGCGAGGAGACCGGCACGGTCCAGGCCCTGTCCTAGGATCGGGCCGTTGTAAAGGAGGTCCGGTGCGGGCCCCCGCCTTCGACGCGAGGAGGTGGGTCTGACGTCGAGGCGTGCCGCAGGCGCTACGGCCGCGCTGGAGCGGTGTCCGGGCTGATGAGGTCCTGCAGGAACTCGCGACGGGCGGCGGAAGCAGCCCTGCGGCACCGACGAGGTGCCACCGGCAGCCAGGGACGAGGCGGCCGAGGAGCCTGGCTTTGTTGGTGAGTCTCGGCTCTGGGCACTTCTCGTGGTGCGACCACTCTGGGGGTGGTCAGTGGAGGCTTCAGGGGGCATAGGCCTCAAGAGGAGATCGCTGGACGTGCGTTCCGGAAGGCACGCATCTCCTCGTACTCGGCCAGGAAGCCTCGAAGAGGCGTTCGCCGGTGGCGACGCACTCATCGTCGGCGTCGTAGGCGGTGTCACCGAGCCAGTCGAGCACCAGGGACCTCGGCGTGCACCCAGGGCGTTAGTGCGGCCTCGGGCAGTGGTTGTACACGGGGTCAAACGGTGGTTGCACGCAGGCCGGAGAGGGCTCAACCCGCTACCCGATGCGCACGATGACCTCGCTTCCCTAGGGTCTTCCTCGAATCCACTCGACGAATCCAAGGGAGAAGGACGAGTCTGATGCGAACGACAGCACGATGTCGTACGGGTGTGGCCATGGCGGCGGCTTGCGTCATCAGTGTTTCCGCGTCGGCGACCACCACCGCAAGCGCCCAGCAGCCGAACCAGCGGACCGCTGTTTCCGAGTCCGCCCCCCAAGGCGCGGCCGCCGAGGCGATCAACACGACGGTCGACGCCAACAGCCAGCTGCGCTGGGGCCCCTACCTGAGCAGCCGCAAGGCCGGCGTGACCGGTGCCAAGTCCAGCTTCTACGTGGAGTGCTACAAGCGCGGCTCGGACTACAACGACGGCAAACACCACACCAACGTCTGGTACCGGGGCGTGGTCATCGACGACTCGACCAGCCGCACCTACTACGACGTTTACTCCTGGGGCGGCAACGTGAACACCCCGCACGACCCACCGGCAGGCCTCGGCCGCTGCTGATCCGGACGCACACCACGACAAAGCCGGGCCCGGTGCTCCCCGCGACGCGCAGGGCGGCGCCGGGCCCTGCCGGCCGGTCAACACCGGCGGGCAGGCCGTCCGGACGGCTCACAGCTCGACTCACGAGGAGCGTGATGACCCACAAGGCCCACACCATCACCAAGACACACACCGTGACCAGCGCCGGAGCGCCCCCGCGAAAGCCGGCTCGCCGGCTGCGGGGGCTGCCGGGGATCAGCGCAGGCGCCACGCTCCTCGTCGTGGTGGCCGCAGGAGCGGCGCAGGCAAGTCCGGCGGCGTACCGCGGATGCGACTACCCGTACGTCTGCCTCTACCAGGGGGAGACGGAGACCGGTCGCTACAAGGACGTCACCGCCGACTGGCAGGTGCTGCACGCCAGCCGTGGCGCCGCCTACCTGGTGAACACCCGCAGGGACGACACCGTTCTGATGCACTTCACCAACGGCAGGGTCATCTGCGTCCCGCCCCTGGCCAACCCCGCCAGCCCCCTCATGTACGGGACCATCGACAAGATCAAGATCAGGAGCACGTCACGATGCTGAACCCTGCATCCGCCAACCCGACGTCACGGACTGGGCCACCTCTCATGCGGGCACGCGCCACGTTCACTACCATCCTCGTCTTCACCACTGCCCTCATAGGCGGACTCATCCCGGTCGCGGCCTCTGCGGCCGCGGCTGTGCCTGCCGCATCCGCCCAGTTCACCATGGGAAGGTGCGGACTCTACAACGGCAGCGATCTCATCAGCCGCGGTGACCGCGGCACGAAGGTGAAGGAAGCCCAGTGCCATCTGCACGCCTGGCGCTATCTTCCCGAGTCGACGGACGTCGACGGCGAGTTCGGGCCGAAGACAGAGCGCGCCGTCAAGGCGTTCCAGCGGGATCGCAGGCTTGGCGTCGACGGAATCGTCGGACCGAGGACATGGGCGGCGCTGCGCAATGGGTGAAGGGAAGACCGGCATGAGCAAGTACGCAGCGGTGCTGGCCGCCGTCGTGATCGCCTCCCTCACGGCGACCGGCTCCCCGGCATCCGCCCTCGCGCCCGCCCCGGGAACCCCGAGCGCCGCCAACTGCGCCACCTCCCGTCCCTTCCTGTCCCCGGGGGACAGCGGGCCATGCGTGGCCTTCCTCCAGCGCAGACTGAACGCGAAGGGCGCCGGGCACCTCGCGGTGGACGCGGTGTTCGGCCCGGCCACCACCCGCGCGGTGAGAACCTTCCAGAGGGCCTGCGGCTTCCGCAACCACGAGATCGACGGCTTGGTGGGCCCCAAAACCTGGGCCGGTCTGATCGACGGATCCTGCGTGTGAATCCCCCGACCGGCCGGCGCCGGCCGGTCGGGGGGGCGCCTGGAGCCCGGTGAACACAGGTCCCGGGTCAGTTCAGGATCGTGGCGCCAGCGACACCACGTCGCCTGCTCGGCGGAATGACCGACCCAGCCTTCGAGCCCAGTCCAGGCGTGGGCGGCCGACGGGCTGCCGGTGGTGTTCTTCTTCATCGTCGGCAACGGGCTGAAGCAGGAGCTCGTCCACGGCGAGCTGCGCGACCCGAAGCGGGCCGGGCTGCCGGTCGCCGCGGCCCTCGGCGGCGTCGCTGTGCCGGCGCGCATCGGGCGCGGCGGCGCCCATCGGGTGGAATACCGCCCACTCCCGATACTCCACCTCAGTGTCGCCGCAGCCTGCCGAAGGCGAAGAGCCGGTCGCGTTCCGCCGTCCACCGCCAGGCCGCTGGCCGGCACACGGGCCGGCACGCTCCGGCCGCCTGGACCAAGCCTGATCGTTTCGCCGGTGAATCCCCTCCCCGCGCGGATCGCCCCGCCAGTATCCGCCCCCGTAGTCGCGTCGGAGACCGCGATTCACGTGAGCAGCACAGCGGTCACGAGCGAGAGGGAGCAGCGGCGAGCCGAGGGCCCGTGTGCCGGTAGCCGCGCCCGCTGCGGGGGGGGGGGGGGGGGGGGGGGGGGGGGGGGGCCCCCCCCCCCCCCCCCGCCGCAGGGGGTGATCAGCGAGCCAGGAAGGCGAGGATGCGCTCGTTGACTTCCTGCGGCTTCTCGGCGAGCAGATGGTGGCCGGCGCCTTCGATCATTGCGCCGTCCGATCCGGGGGGCAGCATGGCGATGATCTCGGCGAGTGTCGCTTCGTCGACCACGGGGTCCTCGGTTCCGTGGAGGTACAGGGTGGGCTGGGAGGGCAGCTTGTTCAGCACGCGGGCCATGTCCCATTGCGGGGTGCCGAATGTTGCGGCCGGGAAGTTCTGCCGGTAGAGGTCCAGGCCGAGGTGGAGCCTTTCCGGCGTGCTGAGTCCTTCCTTCATGGCCTTGCGGTCCTCGGTGGAGTCGTAGCCGGGGACGGTTCCCGTCCAGTGGTCCCAGAGCCAGTCGAGGTAAGCGAGGTCGTCGGCCGCGACGAGTTGGTCGGCTATGGCCATCTGGAAGAAGTAGAAGTGGACGTACCGCTCGATCCTGCCGGGGTCCGCGCTGTTGCGGTCGTAGAACGACAAGGGCGGTACGTCGTTGACGACCACCTTGGCCCACCGCTCGGGTGCGGCCGCGGCGGCTCCCCAGGTGGTGAACCCGCCCCAGTCATGCCCGATGAGAACCGCATCGGACCCGCCGCCGAGCGCCTCGTGCAGAGCGTTGGCGTCGGCGATCAGGTCGGGAAGGCGCATGCTGCCGTCCGGCGGCACCTGGGACGGGGCGAACCCCCGCATGGTGGGTACCACGGCGTGGTATCCCGCCTCGGCCAGCGCGGGCATGAGGTACCGGTACAGGTGAGGCGTGTCGAAGCCGTGCAGCATCAGGGCGAGCGGCCCTTCTCCCGCTTCGACGTAGGCCAGGTCCAGGCCGTTGACGGTGATCCGCTTGTGCTCCATTTCCAGCTCCTTGGCATCCAAGAGTCGCTAAAACGAACGTTCTAACTAGTCGGAAGTTAGCACGAGGCCCGCGCGCCCCACAAGCTAGAACGAACGCTCTACCCAGTAGGCTTTGCCGTATGGCGAAATCACCACAGCCGGGCACTCGGGAGCGCATCGTCCACGCGGCCTCCCTGCTGATGCAGCGTCAGGGGTACGAGGGGACCGGCATCAAGCAGGTCGCCCAGGAGGCCAAGGCCACGCTCGGCTCGGTCTACCACTTCTTCCCCGGCGGCAAGCAGGCTCTGGGCGTGGCCGCGGTCCAGCACGCCGACCAGGAGTTCGCGGAGCTGCTGTCGGCCGTGCTGTCCGCGGAGGCCGACCCGGCGAAGGCCATCGCCGCCTGCGCCCGCGAGCTCGCCCGCCTCCTGCGCGAATCCGGCTGGGTGGACGGCTGCCCGATCAGCGCCACAGCGCTGGAAACCACCGGGCGGGCCCCCGACATCGAGCAGGCCGTCGCCCAAGCCTTCCAGCACTGGCGTGACTTGGTGGCGGACACACTTCGCGAAGCCGGATTCCCGGAGGGCGACGCGCACGGCCTGGCCATCACCGTCATCAGCACCCTCGAAGGCGCCGAGCTCACCGCACAGGTCTTCAAGAGCGAGACACCGCTGACCGTCGCGGGCGAGCACCTGGCCCGGCTCATCAATTCCTACAGGGGGTGAGAGTCGGCCGGCCTCCCGTGCCGGCCTCGCCGCCGGGACCGGGCGGGCGCAGGCCCCTTCGGCAAAAACCCCTCCAGCACCGCCCACTGCTCGTCCGTGAGATCTCCCGCCCCATGAACTAGTAGTGCTTTGTTAGACGGTGTCGTGGGGCTGCGGTCGGATGGTTTGCCGGCAGGTGGGGCAGGTGCCGGTCCAGGTGGCGAGGAGATGTTGGAGGAGGTCCCGGGCCTGGGAGAGGGTCAGGCCCGGGCAGGGGCTTTTGGGCAGGTCCGCTGCTCGGTCAGGAACAGGTGGGCGGCGGTGACGAGGGTGACGCGGCGGTGCCAACCGGTGAACGAACGTCCCTCGAAGTGGTCCAAGCCCAGGTCGGTCTTCAGTTCGCGGTAGTCGTGCTCGATCCGCCTCCGGGCCATCGCCATCCGGACCCGGCCTTCGCCGCAGCCCGGGGGCGCTCCGCCCTGTCGCCGGAGTCCCTGTTCGCCTTCGGCCTGACGGCTCTGCTGGACGGCGTCGCCACCCGCGTCGCGGCGGCGCGCCTGAGGTGGGCCCCGGGCGCGGACGGCACGGCCCCCGCACCGGGAGCGGAAGCCACGAGGCCCGGCACCCCGGGCGGGGGAGCCGGGCCTCGTGGGAGCGGGCATGGATCGCGGGAAGATCATCAGATGACCGGAGAATCGACGTCCCGTTCCACCAGCACGCTGAAGCCCTCACAGAAAGGGACCCGGTACGCCTTCACCTGCACCAACACCCCCCTTACCTGACCCACCAACGCCCGCCGGCCCCCGAACGACAGGCAGACGTACCCGAACGGACCGGTCGGCGGTAGTACTCAACCAACCTGCGCAGTCAGGCCCGCCTCGGCCGAGCGGGGATGACGTCGATGCCGGGCATGGGGAGGACGCGGTCGCCGGTGAGGACGAAGAGGATCTCCCGCGCCAGGTCCCGTACCGCCGCCCAGGCGGGATCAGTGGCCAGAGCCTCGTAGGCCCACGGGTCAGCCGGCCGCTCACCGCACATCTCCTGGAAGTGATCCCCGATCATGCGGAGTTCCCCCATCACAGCCACGGCGTCAATCTCATCGCCCTCTTCGTGCACAAACACCGGCAGGGCGTTGTCGAAGTCGTACAGCAGATCGTCCGTGGCCATGGGGAACGACCTCAGCCACCTCTGCTGGGCAGCGGCATCCGCAGCCAGCGGGATCAGGGCGGCGATGAGAAGGCGGCGGGCGCGGCAGCCGTGGTCGTCGTACACAACCACAGTCTCCCGCAGCGTCCGCCAACCGGCGTCAGACCTGGCCGACTCCGCCGCGGACCCCAAGAACGGCTGGGCAAGGATCCAGACCGGGCCGCTGAGCGCGCAGCACAGCTGGCCGCGATCGACAAGGACTGGAACTGCCCCTGGCTGGTGGACTGGCAGAGGCACCAGCGCGTCCTGGCGGACCTGGCCGACGCTGATGGCGTCCTGCCCCACACCGCGCCGGGCGTCGTCTTCGACGGCGACAACGTCGGCAGGTGGCTTCAGCAGCAGAAGCCACCGACCACCTGGGCGCGACTGCTGCCCGAGCAGCAGACACGGCTGACCGCTCTGGGCGTGCAGCCCGACCAGGCGCCCTCTCCCGCCCCTGCGGCCAGTCCTGGGGCGGGAGGGACCACGCAAGGCACAGCAGGCATTCCAACGCAGCCTGACAACCCTCACGCAATGGGTGGAGCGGGAAGGCGGGGCCCCGGCCGGTCGCCAGGGCCCACGGTGAGGAGGTCGAACGGTCGAGGGCGAGGCAGAGCCGGTCGTGGTGAAGCTGGGCGTGTGGGTCTCCAACACCAAGAGCCGACGCGACAAGCTCACCACGTCCGTCCTCCTCGTGACCTCGGCCCGCACAGAAATCACCCGAGTGGCGGGTCATCCATTCCCTTCACCCCGGGCGGCCCCGTCAGCGGAGACAGCGTTCTGCTGCACGTTGTTGAGGCGGCCGACCTGGCGTTCGATCAGCTCGGTGGGGAAGGAGGAGCTTCGTCCGATGTCGAGCCGCGTGAAGGTGGCGATGGTGTTCCCGGCCCTTACTACGGTCACCTGCTTGTCGGCGGCAGATCCGTGCGAAAGCGAGACGTGCTCCCGCAGGGTCACCGCTTCGTCCCTGGCACTGACCCGTCTCCCCTTCGACACTTCGGGACTGACTGTACGTCAGTTCGGCGTCGAGCCTCTGGTGGCGGCGCTGCCCGCAGACGACGCACTCGCCGCGCGGTCGCGCCTGCACGTGCGGGAACTCGCGGGGAGGCCGCGCTTCCGGCTGCCGGCCGGGACGGACGCGCGGTGGCGCGCGTACTGGCTCGCCGCTGAGGAGGACACTCCTGGCCCGGTGGTGGCGTCCGTCGAGGAATGCCTGCACGCGGTGGTGTGGGACGGGGTAACCGGGATACTTCCGGCCGGCGCCGCGCGCCGACACGCGCGCCCTGGCCTCGCGTTCGTCCCGGTCGACGGCCATCCGCCGAGCCGCCTGGTGCTGGCCCGGCGCGCGGACGCCCCCGACCCGCTCGTGGACGCGGTGGCCGCCGCCCTGGCGGACGCCCACGCCTCGGCGGACCCTCTGGTCGGTGTCCACCCCGTCGTTCCGGTCGCGCACCCGGCGGCCGTCGCCGGTGCCGAAGCCTCCCGCCCGGCCTGAGCGAAAAGCCGCACGGCGTCCTCAGACTCCGGCGGGACGGCCTCCGGATGCCGCTGCACCGGCGCCTGGGTGGTGTGAAGGGACCACCTGGGATGATCGGTTCCCTCGGACCGCGGCCCTCGGAAAGCCATGTGGTCGTGGCCCGGCTGCGGGCGCGGTTCTGGTCCGTCCGGCTCCGACCCGGAACGACACCCACCGGTCAGGTTCGGCCCCGGCGCCACCCCCGTCCCCCTCGATCCCGACGAACCACCACCCGTACGCGGGCCGTAGGTGTATTGCCCAGTGAGGTTGGGGACGCGGCTGGCGGGTGGTTTGCCTGCGAGTGCGGTGTGTCCGCGGTGGTGATCGCAGGTGTGCGGCCACTGGGGAAGGCGTCGCGTCGTTCCTGTTCTGACCGGTAGGGGCGGGCGTAGGCCCACTCGTCCAGGAGGGTGCGGTTGAGGCGTTCGACCTTGCCGTTGGTCTGCGGGCGGTAGGGCCAGGTTCGTTGTGGCTGACCCCGGCCGCCGCGAGCGGGTCGCGCCAGGCATACGACTTGCAGCAGGAGCCGTTGTCGGTCAGCACGCGCTCGACGGTGATCCCGACGCCGGCGTAGTAGGCCTGGGCCCTGCTCCAGAAGGCGGTGGCGGTTTCCTTCTTCTCGTCGGGCAAGATATCGCTGTAGACGAGGCGGGAGTGGTCGTCGACGGCAGGTGTGCTCGACGCGGGCGGTGCGGCCGGTACGGGCGGCCTCGTCAACCGCACGCGGCCGGTCGTACGCGCGTACCGGCAGCACGCGCTCCCAGTCGGTCAGCGGCCGGGCGACACCCACGCAGGGCCTGGCGCCGGCGAGCACGGCCGAGCACCCCGCACCCTCGGCGGCCGGCCGCTGAGTCTTCCCCGAATCCCTCACCCGAACCCCATGACCGGCCCACATAATGCGACAAGATCTGGGGACGAGTTCTAGCGGAAACGACGCTTCCCCCGATCGACAATCTGTTCAAAGATCATGGGCGGTCCGGAAGCATTTCATCCGCTTCTATGACCAGGCACCCCTACCCGATGAGGACTCATGCTCTCCCGACACCACATCGCCCCTTCCGCCGCGAGACGGAGATCCGTCCGGACAAGGAGCGGAGGAGCGCTCGTCCCTTGAGATTCCGGATCGGCCGCCCCAGCAATCCGCCCGCTCACCAGCCCACGGAAGAACCGGCGCACCATCACGCCCCCGCCACTGCGCCGCCCCTGGCCTCCGAAACGCCCTTGTCGGAGCACGAGATACACCTGGTCAAGGCTTCGGTGTCGGTGGTCGCCCCCGTGGCCGAAGAGATGACGGTCTACTTCTACGCCATCCTGTTCGCCCGCTACCCGCAAGTACGTCCGCTGTTCCCGCCCGGAATGGACGCCCAGCGCGGCCGCCTCCTGCGCGCGCTCCTGCACATCGTGGACGTGGTCGACGACCCGGCGAACCTGGTCCGCTTCTGCGGGCACCTCGGCCGCGACCACCGCAAGTTCGGCACCCTTGCCGCGCACTTCCCGGCGGTCGGCGAGTGCCTCCTGGCCTCTCTCGCCCGCTACGCGGGCGCGGCCTGGACGCAGGACATCGCCGACGCGTGGACGAAGGCGTACGGCGTGGTCTCCCAGGTCATGATCAGCGCCGCCGAGGAGGACGAGGCGGTGCGGCCCGCCGTCTGGCCCGCCACGGTGGTCCACCACCTCCCCCGCGGACACGGCATCGCCGAGATAACCGTGCGCCCCCACCTGCCCTACGCGCACCAGGCCGGGCAGTACGTGAGCATGGAGACGCCGTGGTGGCCGAAGCTGTGGCGCTACTACTCCCCCGCCAACGCGCCCCGCGCCGACGGCACCCTGACCTTCCACGTCCGCGCGGTGCCCGGCGGCTCGGTCAGCGAGGCGCTGGTACACCGGGCAGCGGTGGGCGACGTGCTGCGGCTGGGCCCGCCGATGGGCGACATGGTCCTGGACGCGGCCGTGCACAAGGACCTGCTCTGCGTCGCCGGCGGTACGGGGCTCGCCCCGATGCGCGCCCTCATCGAGGAGGTCGCCCGTCGCGGAGGACGCCACCAGGTGGACCTGTTCCTCGGCGCCCGCACCGGCGACGAACTGTACGGGGTGGACGACATGCTGCGGATGGTCCAGCGGCACCACTGGCTGACCCTGCGGGGTGCGGTCTCCCACGAACACATCCCCGGCATCCGGGGATCACTGCCGACGGTGCTGGCCGAGTACGGGCCGTGGTACCAGCACGACGTGTTCCTCAGCGGACCGGCGGCAATGGTCTCATCCGCCAGCGAAACGCTGACCCTCCACGGTACGTTGCCCGACCGTATCCATCACGACCCGTTCGAGACCCCCGTTCTGTCCACCCGCTGAGCCGGATCCCCGTTCACTCTCCCAGGAGCAGCCCCCGTGATCTTCCCTCCACCGTCGTCCGGTTCGGCCGGTGAGCGCCGGTTGCAGCAGCAGCTGGGTACGGCCGAGCGCGCCGCCCGCTTCTACGACCAGCAGGTACGCTCCCACCTGACGGACGAGATGCGGGAGTTCATCGGCTGCCAGAGCATGGTGTTCCTGGCGACCGCCGACTCCCACGGCGAGTGCGACGCCAGTTTCCGCGCCGGGCCGCCGGGGTTCGTCCACGTCATCGACTACCGGACGCTCGCCTACCCCGAGTTCCGCGGGAACGGTGTGCTCGCCAGCGCCGGCAACATGACCGAGAACCCGCACCTGGGCATGCTCTTCGTGGACTTCACCCACCACCACGTAGGGCTGCACGTCAACGGCGTCGCCCGGCTCTACGACGACGCGGAGCTGCGCCGGGTCCATCCCGGCCTGCCCACCGACGTCGCGCCGGGGCGGGGGCCCCAGCTGTGGGTCCACCTCACGGTCCAGGAGGCGTACATCCACTGCTCGAAGTACATACCCCACCTGGAACCGGCTCCCCGTCCCCTGCGCCAGGACCCGGCCCGGCCCAAGGACGCGGACTACTTCACCAAGCGCCGTGCCGCGGTGTGGTCGGGACTTTCCTGACGCGGCGCGGTCGGGCGTGAGGCGCACGGGCGCGCTGTGACATCGACTCTGGGCAGCGCGGGGCGCCGTGGGCGCGCCCCCGCCGCGGCGGTCGCGGCGGGCGCCCGTGGCCCGTCGCGCGGTACTGCCGTACCGTGGCGGACTCGGCCACGACCCTGACCGGCGTACTGGGTCGTCCTTATGGACGGACCGCGCACCCTGTGCGCACCGGGCGACGTCGGCCACCTGGTCCTCATCAGGCACCAGGTAGCGGCGAAGAACGCGGAGGTGGATCGGTGGCCGTCCTCTCCGCTCGCTACGGCCAGCCGGAACCAAGACCTGGCCGGCCATGCGGCCCGCGCTGAAGAGCCGCGGGCCGGCCGGACAGGTCCGGGCCGTCCGGAATGCCCAACCCCGGGTGTCCGCGCTCACCACCACCGATTCCAGTGGCCGGGGCCGGGCAAGCGGCGGCCTCCGGCGCGGTCGCGGGCGTACCGGGCTCGGGTGCGGCAGGCGCCGCCTACGGGTTCGGGGCGGCCACGGGTCCGGCCGCCGGTGCGGTCCCTGCTAAGCCGGGAGGGCGGCGGAGGCCCGGTCGACGCCGGCGCCCTAACCATGTATGCGCCGCTCGGGGCCGCGCGTTGCGGATGCCGGCGACCCCGGTGGTACTGCTCCAGGCATGTCGGGCACCGGACCTTGCCCGCGCACGCCATACCGGCACGGGCTACCCGCGGCCGGCCCGCCCCGGGGCCGGGCAGCCGCCCGCAGTTCAGGGGCGTCGCCCCGCCACACGAACCAGCCGACGGCCGCCGCCACGCCCTCGACGTCCATCAAGTCTCCTTCCTGCTCGCGGACATCGACCTGCACCTGGTCGACGCTCACGCTGTGGACGTCCGCCGGCAGCAGCGCCGACCGGACGCCGCGATCCGGACCCTGGTCCAGGTAGAGGACTCGTTCGAGCCTGTACCGCTGTCGGACCTCCAGGAGCAGACGCTGTGCGACGTGCTCGGCTACGACCTCAGGGCCGGCACCGCCGACGCCGCATAGCCTGACAGTTGTCCTGTGCCGCCACCCAGAGTTGACCGTCTGCCATCAGACTTTGACGGATGGGGAAGGCTGCAACTGCCAGGTGACAGATGCAGGCCGTGACGGGGGCTGGTATGCGGTGGGTGTTCCGGTGGATCGTCAGGGGCTCGGGCGAGACGAGACCCCTGGACGTGTATGACGTCGCGTTCCTGGCGGGCGGGGCCCGGCATGTGGTGGACAGTGCGGTCACCGCGCTGCACCAGCGTGGGCTGCTCATGGTGCGCAACGCGCAGGTGCATTCCGTGGAGGGGAGGCAACCCCTGCATCCGGTCGAGCGCGCGATGGTCGTCTTCTGCCGGCGCTCGACGGACATCGACATCGTACGAGCCGTCCTGCAACGCTCACCGGAGGTTGAGGAGATCGGCCGCGGGCTGGCCACGTGGGGTCTGGTGGCGGGCGCGGAGCGTCAAATGACCCCTGCGGGCCGGCGACATCTCCAACAGGCCCAGCGTGACCCGCGCATGCTGGAGTACGTCTTCCCTCATCGCAGCCCGCACTGGGAAGGAGCCGCGCCGCCCCCAGCGGGCCAGCCCCGAAGGCGGCCGGGCGGCAATCGTCGCTACGGTGACCCCGGCCCCGGCCTGGATACGGATACACACTCCGGCGGCGGTCACAGTGGCGGCGGGGGCGGCGGCGAGTGAGGTCCCACGGGCCACTCCCGGCACGTTGAGGGAATGAGCTCTGCCCTGCGCGTCATCGTCCACCCGCCCGACACCCAGGGCGGCCGCCGCGTACGCGTCGACGGTGAGAACATCGGCCACTCGCCGGGCCGAGCGACATCTTCGAGTTGCGGCGGCGGGCCGGCCTGGACCCCGACGACGGCCGCCTGGACGACGCGCTACTGATCGAGTGGCGCGGCAGCGGGCATGCCCTCTGGAGCCCCGGCCCCGGGGAGCCCTGAGAGCAGCAGTGCGGGCCGCCACCCGCGCCGGGGTGGGCGGCCCGCACCGCTGCTGCGTGTTGACGGCGCCAGGCAACCGCCGCGGTCCGGCTCACCCGGGCCATCCGCGCCGCCTTCCCAAGCCACGGGCGGACTGGATATCGAACCTGCCCGCCGACATTCCCGCCAAGTACCTCGCCCGCCTCGCGAAAGCCCGCCGGCGGAGCGAGCACGGCTAGCGCGAGCTGAAATCCGCCCTGGGCCGGGACCACTTCGAAGGCCACTCCTTCACCGGCTGGCGCCGCCACGTCACCTCGTCACCGCCGCCCACCTCTTCCTGACCAAGCAGCGGAGCAGCCCAAATGCCCTGCCAGGGCCTGGCCTTCTACCAGGCCCTGAGCCTCCTCCAACACCTGCTGGCCGCCTGGACCGGCACCTGCCCCCTGCCGACAACCCACCCCATGGCAGCCCTACGTCACCACAGCACGACGCGGCTGCGCCGGTACCGGGCGGCATGCGGCGCCGCGGCCGGCAGCGGAGACACCGGTTTCGTTCTCTCCGCCGCCTTGCGCTCGTCAGCAGTCCCGGACGTGCGCTGCAAATGCCCGATCTCCATGATTACCCAACGAATAATCAGTTAGAGGCAATTTCCCGCAAGGCCCTTTTGTGCCCTAGGCATGCTGCGCTGTCATATTCCTGCCAGATCGCCCCGTTCATCTCGTTGTACCCATCAGGGGAAGGCAGGAAAATGGGCAGGTTGAGGTACGGAACCACGGCGTCGGCCATCGCGCTGGCCGCCTTGGGATCGCTCGCTTCCGCGGGAGGCACGGCTCACGCGGAAGCGGGCCAGGACACCATCAGCATGCTGAAACAGGAGAAGTCCCAGTGGTGCTGGGTCGCCTCCGGGCTGACCATCGCCAAGTTCCACGGCGTGGGATCCACCCAGACGGACTTCTGCAGCCGTGCCCAGCCCTACTACGGCTGCAACAACCAGCCCGCCACGCTCGACGACATGGCCAGGGGCTGGAGCAGCCTCGGCATGGCGCACCCCGGCTCGGGCCTCAACAGCGCGGCCACGTTCAACCAGGTGTACACCGAGGTCAAGGCGGCCCGGCCGATCGGCGCCCGGATCGGATGGACGTCCGGTGGCGGCCACATGAACGTGGTCTACGGCTTCGACACCTCGAACAGCAGGATCGCCGTGGCCGACCCGTGGCCGGACACCACCACGTACACGTGGTGGAACTACAACGACTACGTGAGCAACAGCTCATCCAAGTGGACCCACTCCCGCATCGGTATCTCCCGCTAAGGCAGGCGACATGCGCGACACCAGCGGCACCGAAACATCCAGCACGCGGGCGGCCTCTCGCTTCCCCCGCCTGTCCGTCGTCCTCGCACTGAGTGCGTGCGCACTGCTGTCCGTCGTCGGTCCGGCGCACGCGGCCCCGGCGAAGGACCCCCTCCCGGCCGACATCCCCGACTACCAGGCGGCTCTCGACGCGGTGAAGTCCGCCGACGTGCGCGACACGGTCTGCCGCTTCCTGCGCACTCCGGTGCCCGGCGAGGGCGCGGGCGGTCCAGTGCAGACGATCCCCGAGACGGCCGAGCCGTGCCAGGGCCTCCCGGCCTTCACGATCAAGGACCCAGTGGCCCTGAACGAGATCACCCCCGGGTTCGTCGCGGGCACAGCCCCGCCACTGCCCACGGAAGCGGTCAAGCTGACGCAGTTGGTCTCGTCACTGAGCACCACCGTGAACGGACGCAACGCCACCGTCATGCTCGCCCCCACCCAGGGCGGCGGCTGGCACCTGGCGGCCGTGCGCGACGGCGACAGCGACGCCGCGTACGCCGGCAAGGCCGCCCTGGGCACGCTGGTCTTCACCGAGCCGCAGATCCGGGGCTGGTACCAGCTCAAGCTCACCACCGTCGAGCCTCTGAACGACCAGGCCCGGCAAGGCCTGGAAGGCCGGGCGTCGGTGTCGCTCGGTGACTACCAGAAGCTGGTCAAGGCCCGCTACGCCGACAAGCTCCCAGGCTCCGAGTACGACACCAAGGGCTACTCGAGCGGCTACAGCCCCCCACGCAAGGAAGACGGCACCTCATCCTCCACCCTGCTCCTCGCCGGCGGCACCAGCGCAACCCTCGCCCTCGCGGGCGCATTCGCGGTACTCCGCCGACGCCGACACCCAAGGACCTGCTGAACCCACGTCACCACGTCCTCGCCATGCTTCCGTTTCCGGTGAACTGAGGGCCGCGGGGCCAGGCGCGGGCGCCCTGCTCCTCGTCCAGTCGCTCACCCCGCAGCTGGACGGGGAGCAGGCCGGCTCGAAACTACGACCGTGCGGCGAAGAAGCTTGTCGTCACGTCACCACCCTCAAGCGGCAGCGCAGGTCCGCCGATAGGGGCCGTACCGGGGGAGGTCCGTTACGCGGGACAAGACGCCGGCCGCCCCCATGGCGGCCCTCAACGCCGGCAAGGCGATCCCGGGGACCGCGTGGGTGCACGACGTCAAGGCGAACAAGGCCGTGGTCACCGCCTACCGCACGGTGAGGGGCAAGACGCAAGACCAGCTCCACACGATGCTCAAGCCGTTGGACGACACGGTCCAGCTGGAACGGACCGACTCCGAGTTCAGGATCCGCCTCATGGGTGGCGAGAGGATCGTCGGTTTCGCCGCGGGCACCGACTGCACGGTGGGCTTCAACGTCAAGAGGGCGGGCAAGCCGAACGCCTTCCGCTTCCCGGGCACTGCGCCGCCGCGGACAAGCAGTGTGCCGTCCTCAGCGGAAGCGGCACGCCCCAGCACACGGCGACCGTGCCCGCCGATGACGCCGTCCTCAACCGGCCGGTAGGCGATCTCGGATACCTTCACCCGCGCCTTCGGCTGCGGCGCAGCAGCAGCGACAAGGCGAGGACGGCGGCCGCGGCAAGCAGAGGCGTGCGGTTGGCCCGCGCCATCGTCGCGGCTTGGTCGGCCTTATCGCGGACCGGGTCCGGGGTCTTGTCCCTGGCGAGCTGTCCGGCCCGTGCCGCGGTGTCGCGTACCTGGGCCGCCGCGTGGGCGGCCTTGTCGAGGACCGGGTCGGGAGTCTTGTCCTTGACCAGCTGAGCTGCCTGCGTTGCTTTGTCCCGGAGCTGGTCGGTGACGAGGGCCGCCTTCTGGGCGGCTTGGTCCTTGATCTCGGCCGTCTTCTCCTTCGCCTGGGCCTTGACGTCGGCCTTGGCCGCCAGTGCCTCGACGGTAGGACAACGGGACGCGACGGCGCCCGGACCAGGGCGGCTGCGGCCAGGCCGATTGCTCCGTCGGCAACGACGTCGGAGGGTAGTGCGCGCCACTGTGGACCCGCTCGATCGCCGTCAGCTTCGTCAGTACTGCGCACGCTGCACCGCCCACGGCCAGGTGGGCGCGACGGCCGCGGTGTGGCCGGAGGGGCCACCCGGCGGTGGGCCGGTGATCACCGTTGCGCAGGGCCGCCGCGCCGCGCCAGGCGGCGGCGGTCTTCATCGCTCCACTTCTGGGTGTCCCGGGGGTGGACGTAGGGCTCCTCGTCCTCGGGATGGCCCCCGGCGATGGCGCGCTGGCGGACCATCTCGGCGTCGAACTCCAGGCCGAGGAGGATCGCCAGATTCGTGATCCACAGCCAGATGAGGAAGATGATCACACCCGCGAGGGTGCCGTACGTCTTGTTGTACGAGCCGAAGTTCGCGACGTAGAACGCGAATCCGGCCGAGGCGATCACCCAGATCACCAGCGCCAGGAAACTCCCGGGGGTGACCCATTTGAAACCGCGGCCCTTGGCGTTGGGAGCGGCCCAGTACAGGATCGCGATCATGATCGTGACGAGCACGACCAGAACCGGCCACTTCGCGATGGACCACACGGTCAGCGCGCTTTCCCCGATCCCGAGGGCGGTCCCGGCCTGGCGGGCCAGGCCGCCGGTGAACACCACGATCAACGCACTGACCACCGCGAGGATCATCAGCGTGATCGTCAGCGCCAGGCGCAGCGGCAGCACCTTCCAGATCGGGCGGCCCTCGGGCATGTCGTAGACGGCGTTCGAGGTACGGATGAACGCAGCCACGTAGCCCGAGGCGGACCAGATGGCCACTGCCAGGCCGACGAGGGCCAGGATGGAGCCGACACCGCTGTTGCCCTGCAGCTGCTGCACCGCGTTGCTGATCACGTCGCGCGCCGAGCCAGGCGTCAGCTTCTGCAGGTTGTCCAGGACCTGCTTCGTCGCCGACTCACCCGCGAGACCCAGCAGTGACACCAGCACCAGCAAGGCCGGGAAGAGCGCCAGCACTCCGTAGTAGGTCAACGCAGCGGCCCGGTCGGCCAGCTCGTCGTCCTTGAACTCCTTCAGCGTGCCGCGAAGTACAGCCATCCACGACCGCTTCGGCATCTGTGAAAGCTGATCCGGCGCCCGCTCCTCAATCCGCTCGTCGGGACCCACGCTGCCGGGCTCTCCGCCGGTGCGCTCGTGGGGGTCACCGTGCTCCTTTTTCGGCTCACGTGTCATGTCGGACGCCTTTCCAGTCACGCCCCTCCCATGCACCGACCGCGAGGCCGGGCCGGCTGAGCGGGGTGCCCGCACGCCAGGAGAGCCGGCACCGGACGCTGCGAGGCCGGCCGCACCAGGCTGCGCGAGTACATCGTGACCGAGGAAGTGCACCAGACCGTCCCCGTCGCCGTGAAGAGGTCCGCGTCGGACGCGAACCGGTTCACCAGCGAGAACTCGATGCTGCCGTGTCCGGCCCCGACATCACCGAGGCCGAACACGAGATGGACCCTCCACGAGGAGAAGCCCTTCGTGGAGACCGAGGCCGTGAGGACGGGCCCGCGGGATGCCGCGAGCCCGCATCGTTCTCAGCAGTCCCCGTCGAGGCGGTCTCAAGGGGAACCGGGGGTGCCGGGGGTGCGGCGCACTTCTTCGGCTGCGTCCTGACCCACCTGGCGCAGGTCCCGCGCTGCCTCCTGGCCGGCGCTCTGCGCGTGGTCCTTGGTCGTCTCCGCGGCGGTTTTGGCGGTGTTCTTCACCGCTTCCACGGCCTGCGCCGCGGGCTCCTGCATCTCCTCCTTGACCTCCTGGACCGCTTCGGCGACCGTCTGCTTGACGGGTTCCAGCAGCTCGTCGGAGTGCTCCCTCAGTTGTCGTCCGGCACGTTCCTCGGCCTCGGAGGCCGGCACGAGCGCGGCCGTGAGCATGCCGGCGCCGAAGGCGATCAGCCCGGCGGCCAGAGGGCTGCCCTGAGTCTGCCGTTTCACCTGCGCGGGCGCCTGCTGAAGGGTCTCGCTCACGGTCCCGCCGACGTCGCTCGCGGTTTCCGCGATGGTGTCGGTGACCTGGCTCAGCCCTTCGGAGGCCCCGTGCGCCGTGCTCTGTGCCGTGCCCATCACACGCTCCCTCACTCCGCTGACCCTGTGGCGCACCGAGGTGACCTTGCGCTGCGCCATCCTGCGGGGGGTCATCCTGTCCGCGAGGGCGTCCACGTTGCGCGCCAGGTGCGCGCGCCGGTACTCCGCGTCGGTCCTCAGCTCGTCGGGTGTCGGGCCCATCGCGCATCCTCCTTCAGCGACTCCACGGTCTGTTCGGGCTTGAGGTGGACATTGCGCCAGCCCGCACGTCCGCTCACGTAGAGCGCCGCGCCGACGGCGGCCCACAGGGCGGTGACGATCAGCGCGGCCCAGGCGATGTGGATCACGTTGGCCATCGCGAAGACGACCGTGAGGCTGGCGAACAGCATCGCCATGTGGCCGGCGTAGCCGGCGCCTCCCAGCAGCCCGCTCGCTTTCCCGGCCTTGGTGAGCTCCTGCGTGAGCTCGGCCTTCGCCAGTTCGATCTCGGTGCGGACCAGCGCGGACATGTCTTGGCCGATCGCCTCGACCAGATCCCCGATCGACGGCTCGGCAGCCTGACGGTGAGGCGGGGCATGGCGCGTCGGCCGTTCCTGGTATGCGGTGGCCACTGTTCACATCCCTTCCACCGGGCGTGATGAGCCGCCGTGGGGCTGCCCACCGCTGGCCGGCGGGTAGGAAGGCGGTGTCGGCACGACATGCGGGGGCTGTGACTGGCCGTAGGTGTCGGTCAGGTCGTCGTAGCCGTCCGGTATGCCGGAGCGTTCGACCGGTGAAGCGCCTCCGTCAGTCCGAGCCCCCGGCCCGGCCGCCGGCCCGCTGCCAGGGTCCCTGCCTGAGTCCGCGGAGGCGGCCGCGCCCACTCCTTTGCCGGCCCTGCCGACCAGGAACCCGGCGATGGCCGCGCCTGCCAGGAAGGCGCCGGGGCGGCGTCGGGCGAAGTCTTGCAGGTCGCTGACCAGCCCGCCGGGCCCGCGCCGCTCGATGCGGTCGGCGGCCGCGTTGCCGCCGTCGGCCAGCTTGCGGGCCACACCGGCCATGGTGGAGTCGGGCGTGCCGCTCTCGCTCATCTCCTGCAGCTCCTGCGCGAGCCGGCGCATGTTGTCCGCGAGGCTCTTGGTCTGCGTCTGTGCCTGCCCCTGGAGCTGATCGCGCAGGTCGCCGGCAAGATTGCGGGCCTGGGAGGTGACCTCGCCGACGACATTGGCCGCCTGCTCCTTCGCCGTCCCGCCTACCTCGGCGGCCTTGCCGCCAACCAGTGCGGCGCCCTCGCTCGCCTTGTCCTGAGCCGTCTGCGCTACCGCCGCCGCGCTGCTGTCCTGCCGGCGGCTCGATGTCTGGAAGTCACTCAAGGCTCCTCCTCGTCAATCGAAGGATCGAGATTCCCCGCCCAGTCAGCACCTGCCCAGGTTTCAGCCCTCAACCCACCCACATCCGTGGCCGTCGACATCAGTAGCCGTCGGCCTCGAGCGGTCACCGTCCTGTGGTGGGTCCTCATCTTCGGTGGTCTGCTGACCGCCCCCAGCCCGGCCTCCGGCATCTCAGCCGGTGAGGCCCTCTTTGTCGCCGCCTACGCCGCATCTTGCTGTGGGGCCCGCTCCTGGCGACGGTGACCTGGTCCACACCACCAGCGCACCAGGCTGGCGTGAGAAGCCGTCGCCATACCGATCATGGAGTCTGCCGATCGAACGGGTATCTCGATCGGGTGATCGCGGGCCTTGCCCGGCATGAGAACAGGGCCTGCCGGTATGCGGGGATAATCCAGGGAAGCGGACGGCCGCGCGCTGCTACGGTCGGGCGCCATGAGCTGGCTTCCCGATGACTTCGTCCACCCCGTCCTGGTACCGCTGCCGGGCGGTGGTCATCACCTGCGGCCGATCCGGGAGGCGGACACCCCGCTCGACTATCCGGCTGTGATGGGTTCACGCGAGCGGCTGTGGACCATTTTCGGCCCGGCCTGGGGCTGGCCCGCGGCCACCATGACCTACGAGGCCGACCAGGCCGACCTTTTGCGGCACGAGAAGGAGATCGCCGAGCACCAGTCCTTCAACTACGCGCTGTTCGACGCGGCGGAGACAGTTCTGCTCGGCTGTGTCTACATCGACCCACCGGAGAGGGTCGGCGCGGACGGCGAGATCTCCTGGTGGGTGGTGGACGAGCTGGTGGGCAGCAAGGTCGAGCAGGCCCTCGACGCTCTGGTGCCGCAGTGGATCGCCGCCGACTGGCCGTTCGAGCGGCCGCGCTTCCTCGGCCGAGAGATCTCCTGGTCGGACTGGCTCGCCCTGCCGCAGCATCCCGACACGTAAGTGGTTGCTACCCGTACCGATCTCGAAGACGGCAGATCGAACGGGAGTCCCGATCGGGTGACTGCGGCGGTTTCGCAGGCAGCCGGCGGTGTTGCACGCCGAGACCGTCGATGTGATGCGCAGCACTCTCCGGGTGCTTTGTGCAGGGCGTGCGGTGCGCCCGCGCCCGGGTTCGACTTGGTCAACTCGCCGGGCCTGCTGCGGGCTGTTGCCCTTGGCGGACGGACCGTTGTGCAGAAGACCACGGCAGGGACGGTCGGCGCCCTCGCGGTCAAGGAGGCGTCGCTGGTGCTGTGCGCCAGCTTCGTGGTGGCGGAGACAACGGCTCGGCTCTTGCGCACGCACACGAGTGACAGTGTCACGTTCGTGGTCACCGGCGACCACGGGCAGGCCGATGAAGACCTGGCCTGTGCTCAATACATCGCCCGCAGGGTCACCGAGCCCGACACGGATTCCGCCGAGTTCCTCCGCCGCGCCGCCGAGTCACGCGCCGCCGCCGAGCTGGCGCGGGGCATACGTCAGGGAGTCCACTCTGGCGACGTTGCACTGTGTCTTGAGATCGACCGGTTCCCCTTCACCATGGTGGCGACGTTGGAAGACTCACCCATGGTCCTGCATCCCTGCGCCGCGCAAGAGCCACTCCCCAGCCGGGTATGCGGACATCAGCTGCAAGTCCCGATGACGGTGGGAGCCGGCCGACGGCGGCGTAGCGCACGTCCTCGCCCTCGGGATCGTCGGCGTTCCACTGCTGGAAGCCTCGCAGGCCGCCGCCGACGGCGTCCATGACGTCCCAGAGTGTCTTCGGCGTGCTCGGGCCGGATGTCGAGGACCGTCGCGGTCGCGCAGGCCGGCCCTGGCACGCCCCGGCGGGTGACGCGGCCTTCGGTACGCGGAGCTCAGGCGGACCCTGGCCGTCCGAGCGATGACCATCGACTCCCCCCTCTCCCCCAGGCCGGGTCTCCTTGGGGAGGGCACGGATCCGGCGCCACTGGCCCTCGTCGCCGATCACGTCTCCCCGATCGACGAGGGCGGCCAGTTTCGTGGGCACGGTCACGACGCGAACCATGTGAGCCTGCCCCTTGGCCCGGACAGAGAACACCGCCCGGACTGGTCGCCGTCACACTGTTGACCCTTCGGGCCGCCGCGGTGTCCGCCACCCCGTTCGCGGTCGAGGCGGTCGTAGAAGGAGCGCGGGCTCTGCAGCCGGGCGGCCTGGGTGCCGTCGGGGTCCGCGTAGACCTTGAGCACCTGCTCGGAGTCGAGGAGGTAGACCTTGGCCTCGGTGCCGGTGGCGAGGAGGTCGGCGGAGTTTCAGCTCGTGGGCGGCGAGGAGTCGCGCTCGGCGTGGGCGGTGGCCAGTTGTTCCAACTCGGCCCCCGGTGGCGTCCCCTGACCGACCGGCGCCGCAAACAACGCGGGCTGCCATCACCTTCTGGCAGGACGTGGATGAGCAGGGAGCCGTACCCGTGTCCGTCGGGCTCCCTGCCACGCAACGGGACTCCCCGAAAGGAACACCGCGGCATTCCTATAAAGGATGTCAGGCTGCGGAAGAACTCCCGCAAGCCGCGCGGACCGGGCCTCAGCCGAGCAGGTGATGGTTCAGTCGCTGTGGCAAGATCCCCGGACTGAAGTCAGGGCCCGCGATCCGCGTCCGCTCCGCGTGAGGTCCGGGCCGGTCGTGGCAGCCCGGCCCCGAACCCCACCTCGGCGTCGGCGGCGCCCTGGCGCGGTCCGGCGACCGTATCGGGTACACCCGCCGCCTCCCCTGGAGGGAGGGGAGGCCGGTTTGTTCAGGGCGGTTGCCCTGCGGCTGTCTTCCGAAGCTCGCGGCTCTACAGCCGGCACCCTGTTTTCAGCAGGGCGTCACACCGGTGGTGCTGGTGCTGTCAGTGCTCGCCGTTGTGGTCGGCCTTGTGGTGGCTGTCCTTGAAGCCGCCGCCGTTGTTGATGCAGGTGTTGCCGAAAGCCGGGTTGAGAACACCGACGACGTTGACGGTGTTGCCGCAGAGGTTGATCGGAATGTGAATGGGCACCTGGACGACGTTGCCGGACAGCACGCCGGGAGAGCCAATGGCAGCGCCCTCGGCAACGGCGTCAGCGGCGGCCATCCCGGCGCCCCCGGCCACCACGGCACCAGCGGCGAAGGTTACGGCTACCGACTTCGCGAAACGCGACATGGAGATCTCCTTGGAAACTGGACCCGCCGCGGGTAGTGCGGCACGGACGCCCTCCCAACAGCACGGCCCTCCCCCCGGTCACGGAAGTTAGGCCGAATGGCCGCCCGTCCTCCCCCGCCGCCAATCCGGAGCCCCCGGCCCCGGCAGAGGGGCGACGGAGGCCCTGGCGGCCTGGTCGGCGCGCGGCTGATGTTCCGTGTAGTACCGCAGGGCACGGCGGACCCCGTCGCGGAACCGCACCCATGTCGACGCGGACTGCACCGACCCTCACCGCAGCCCCGGACCGACCCGCGGGTCGGGCGGAAATGGTCCTGACACCTGACGCTGACACCGCCGCTCACCGTGAACACCACCCCCCGCCGCAGGCACGCGGGGGGGAGGAGGTTCGCGTCAGGTGTCAGCGCCCTGGGCCCGCCCCGGGAGCTCGGGGCGGGGTGTGCATCCCGCCCCTTCATCCGCCGTGCCTGCGTCTCACTCTTACTGCGCCAGCCTGCCCTCTCCCCCACCCCGGACATCACGCACCGACTCCTACCGACTCGCCACCACCCGAGCCCGCGTCGGTGAACACCAAGCCGCAGCGGCTGACCGTTCTCAGCAAGTCACACGTCAGCGATCAGGACATAACGTTCATCGTCCACTGGGCCACCCCAAAGATCCGGATAATCGCTGAGCGGCTCAACGCGCAGGTCGGAAACAAGGGGCCGCACTGCTGCTGCCAGGTCGTCGGCGCTGATTCCTCCGTTCCACGGCAGCGATTCCACGCCGGTCACGTACGGCACACCACTGTCGCCTGCCTCCCTCCACCGACCCTCGACCAGCACCAGCCGGCCGCCGGGACTCAGGCGGGACACCCACTCACCCAACGCGGCCTCCGGATCGGGCAGCGTCCACACCAGATGCCGCGACAGCACGGCGCCGAAGCGCTGTTCCCCCGTCGGGGGCATCATCGCGTCGCCGACCAGGAAGCGGCCTTCGAGACCAGCGCTGCTGAACTTCGCGCAGGCCTGCTCGACCATGCGTGGGGCCAGATCAACTCCTGTGACCCGGTGTCCTTCCTCGGCCAACAACACGGACATCGATCCGGTGCCGCAACCAATGTCGAGCACGTCGACGGGGTCGGCCGGCATCCAGGACTGGAGGAGTCGAGCCCAGGCAGCACGTGTGTGGCCAGCCCGCAGGCCGTGGTCGGGCTCCTCATCGAAGGCCGCTGCAGCGGCATCCCAGTACGCAGTGATCAAAGCAGTGCGGTCAGTCATGAACTGATGCTCTCAGCAACCACTGACACACTCCCGAACTTTGACGAGGTGACGTGGCGGTGGCGGGCAGGTTCGATATCCAGTCCGCCCGTGGCCGCGTCCGGCGGCCGGCACGTGGTCGCGTAAGGAGACCGGTTGGTGCGGTAACGCGGCAGCGGCCGTGGGCCGGGCCACCGTAGGCGGGCTGGTGCGGCACTGCTTCCTCGCCGTGAGCGGTCATCTCGGCCCTGGCCGGCAGGACGTAGACCCGGCCGCGATCCTCCAGTCCGCGGCGAAAGCCGGCGTTGGCGCGGTATCCGGCATCCGCGACCGGTGCGGCCGGCCGCAGACCGATCCGGGCTCGGGCAGGTCGCAGCCGTGCCGGGCTCACATGGCGGCCCGCTTCAGCGGACGATCTTGACTCCGAAACGGCCGCCGAGGGCGAGGCCGAGTGCGGTGTGGAAGTGGGCGTACATCTCCAGGCCTCGGGCTGCCGCGAGGGGTCCGGCGTCGATGACGTCGTTCCAGCCGTAGGAGTTCAGGAGTTCCCGGGCGGCGGTCTTGGCTTCCTGGTGGTCGCCGGCGAGGAACATGGTGTGGTCGCCGCCGCCGAACTCGGCGGGGTTGACGACGGTTTCCTGCTCCTGGGTGACGAAGGTCTTGACGACCTTGGTGCCGGGCAGGGCGCGCTGGATCTGCTCGGCGAGGCTGTCGGTGTCGACGGGGTCCAGCCGCGGCATCTCGCCCCACGGGGTGGGCCAGGAGTGCTCGGGGTCGCCGGGCTGCTGGTAGACGTACGGGACCGCGTAGTCGATCAGCGCCTTCCCGGCGAGGGCCGCGGCGGGAAGGGCGGTCAGCGCGGCGACAGCGTTGGCGCCGTCGATGCCGTTGATGACGAGCTCGCCCGCGTCGGCGGCTTCGGCGAAGGTGGCCAGGGTCAGTTCGGGGTGGGCGGCGTGGAAGGCGGCGAAAGGTTCGGTGCCCATCATGTCGGGCTCGGTACGGGCCAGGGTGGCCTCGGGGTTGCGGGTGCCGATGATGACCTGGTGGCCGAGGGCGGACAGGCGGGCCGCGTGCTGCCGGGCGCCGGCGCCGGTACCGAGAATGGCGATCTTCACAGTGCTGCTCCTGAGTGGGGGAATGCTGCCTGCCGGCAGGAGGCCCGATGGCGACTAAGGTGACATTAGAGGTCACTTAGGTCACGGATCGTCCTAAAGCCACGACGGCCCAAGATGTCATCCAGGCCGACACGCACCCTGCCGAACTCCTTCGGCAGCGCCCGGGGCCACCCTGTCGCTCAGCGGGCCACCGCATATGTGCGGCCGACCGCATCGGCGGATGCTTGCCCGGCAAGAAGGACGAGAACGGCGACCACGTGCTCGACGCCCCGCACCTCGCCCGGCCGCTGGGCCTGCCCAGCCCCCCGATCCCTCCGGATCTCCGCGCACGTCAACCGGCTCGGGAACCAGCGCGGCGTACCGGTCGCGCCCGACGCCTGCCTCGGGCACGATCACGGGGCTGCTGCACGAACGTCCCGATCGTCGCCGGCAGCGTGTCGCTGCGCTCGCCGAGCGGCGGCTGCGCGGCGGCGTCGCCTGCTCGTGACCAAGGGGACGGCCAGCCCTGGCCACCGCTCTAGAATCATCAGGGTGACCGCAAGCACCCACGACATCGAGAAGGCAGCCGGTGTGCTGCGCGCCGGCGGCCTGGTGGCCCTGCCGACCGAAACCGTGTACGGACTGGGCGCCAACGCCGAGGACCCCGCCGCCGTCTCCCGCATCTTCCAGGCCAAGGGACGTCCGCCCTCTCACCCGCTGATCGTTCACATCGGTGGTGCGGAGCAGCTGGACGACTGGGTCCAGGACGTGCCGGAGGCTGCGCGTCTGCTGGCCGGACGTTGCTGGCCGGGGCCGCTGACGCTGGTGCTACGGCGCGGCCGCCGGGTTCCGCTGGAAGCGACTGGTGGCCTGGAGACGGTGGCCGTGCGTGTGCCCGACCACCCCGTTGCCCTCGCGCTGCTGGATGCGTTCGGCGGCGCGATCACGGCTCCGTCCGCCAACCGCTTCGGCTCCGTCAGTCCCACCACCGCAGACCACGTCCGGGCCGAACTCGGCGACACCGTCGACTTCGTGCTGGACGGCGGCTCCTGCCGCGTCGGCGTCGAATCCACCATCGTCGACGCCACCGGCGGCACCCCGACCATCCTGCGGCCCGGCGGGGTGACCCGGGAGGACCTCGAAGCGGTGCTGGGGCGCCCGCTCGCGGTCCCCTCCACGAGTCAGGTCCGGGTGCCGGGCCAGCATCCGTCCCACTACGCGCCCCGTGCGCGAGTTGTCCTCGTCGAGCCCGAGCAGGTCGTCACCGAAGCGGAGACGGCACGCGAACTGGGACACCGGGTGGGTGTCCTTCTGCCCGCCTGTCTCGCCGGCACTCCGGTGAAGGCGCACACCGTCCTGACGGTCCCGGCCGCGATGGCCGAGTACGCGCGCGGGCTGTACGGGTTCTTGCGCCACCTCGACCAGCAGGGATGCGACCTCATCGTCGCCTCCGTGCCCGTGGAGGAGGGGCTGGGCCTG
Organism: Streptomyces sp. NPDC012794; assembly: GCF_042901085.1. Classification (NCBI taxonomy): domain Bacteria; kingdom Bacillati; phylum Actinomycetota; class Actinomycetes; order Kitasatosporales; family Streptomycetaceae; genus Streptomyces; species Streptomyces sp. NPDC012794. Next base: position 124,990 of record NZ_JBIBCI010000014.1, on the reverse strand, counting down.
GCGATCGCCAACCGGCTCCGCCGCGCCGCGGGGCCCCGGCCCATCGTCTGACCTGCACCCGCCCTCAGTGACGGCGCTGCCCGTATCCCGCGGCTCGCGCTCCGTGCCGGTAGGGCACGGAGCGAGAGGGGCGTGACCGGCCGGTGGAGGGGTTGGTCAGGACGCGGTGGGGATCTCCACGTCGAGGCCGCGGGCGGCGACGAGCTGCGCGCTGCCGTCGGCCAGCCGGTACGACATGCCCACGACGCCGAGGCGGCCCGCGGCCACCGCCTCGGCCAGGACGCGGGAGCGGTCCAGCAGCAGGTCCACCGTGTGCTCGATGTGCTCGGCCAGGATCTCGTCGGCCGTCTCGCGTCCGGCGGCGCGGGCCGCCAGCACGCTCGGAGTCACCCGTTCGACCACGTCGCGGACGAATCCGCCGGGCGTCTTCCCGTTCTCCAGGGCGGAGCAGGCCGCGGCGACGGCGCCGCACGAGTCGTGACCGAGGACGACGACCAGCGGCGCGTTGAGGACGGCGACGCCGAACTCGATGGAACCGAGGATTTCCGTGCCGGCGACGTGCCCGGCGGTGCGGACCACGAACAGGTCGCCCAGGCCCCGGTCGAAGATGATCTCGGCGGCCAGCCGGGAGTCGGAGCACCCGAACAGCACGGCGAAGGGCTGCTGGGACGGTGCGGTCTGGGTGCGGCGTGCGGCGTCCTGGTTCGGGTGCTCGGGGGCGCCGGTGATGAAGCGCTTGTTACCGGCCATGAGCAGGTCGAAAGCGTCGCGGGGCGACGGCGTCTGGATCTTCTCAGTCATGACGGCAGCCTACGAGGTGACTTCAGCCGACGCACCGGCCGACCCCGGCACGTGCCGGGCGCGGCCTCTCCCCAGTGCCGGTCGAGGGAGATGCCCACGTCCTCGGCCGTGCGAGGCGGCCGCGGCGGCAGGCGGACCGCTGCTGTAGCTGCCGGGGCCGCTGGACCGTACGGCTGGACGACGGCTGCCCCTCTCGGGGGGGGGGTGGACGGCCGCCGCGTTGCTGTCCGGCAGAGCCCGGACGGGGTGGTTACGGGACGCCTGGCCGGGTTCTGCCTGCGTGGGGTGCCGCTCTGCTCAGATGTCCTCGTCGCGCAGGACGCTCTCGTCGCGGAACGGGTCTTCCTCGCGGCGCCGCTTGTTCTCGTCGGGGCTCTTGCCGCGGGACGGTGGACCGGGCTGGGCGTGGACCGGGTCCTGGCCGGGGCGCTGGGGGCGCTGCTGTTCCTCGCGGCCCTTGCCCGGCTCCTGGCGCTTGTCCTGCATACCGCCCATGACGGCGACTCCTTGATGCGTAGGGTGCGGACTCCTCCCCGCCACGCTGACACACGACGTCACAGATCGCACCCTTTCGAATACGGATCGTGATGGGAGGGTGGTCCCGCGGCCCGAGACGGATGCGTCGGGATGCGGCCTTGGGGCGTCGTGCCGAGGATGGGCGCAGCCCCACCCGCCCTCGTCATCAGGAGTCGATTCCCATGCTGGAGCGCACGCTGCGCAAAGACCGCACCGAGGTCACCTTCATCCTTCCCGCGGACACCCCGCCCGGGCCGGTCAGCGTGGTCGGCGACTTCAACGACTGGCAGCCCGGCGTGCACACCCTGCGGCCACGCAAGGACGGGAAGCGGGCGGTGACGGTCGAGCTGCCCGGCGAGAGCACCCACTCCTTCCGGTATCTGGCCGCCGGCGACTACTGGTTCAACGACGAGAGCGCCGGTGACCAGGACGGCCCCAACAGTCGCCTGCACACCTGATCGGCCCAGCCGGCGAGACGTGGGGCCGCCGCGGACGTTGTGAGGGGGCGACACGCGCCCCGCCGGTCCACCCCCACGGGCCGGAATCCGTGTGACGGCCCCGCTACCGCGCCCGGCGGCGGGGCCGTCGTCACACCCCGGGCCGCCGTGAAGGGCCCTCGCGTTCATGACGGAACGATCACGTACCGCCACATTCGTGGGCCGGGTTCGTTGGACGGAGGCATGAACCAGAAAACCGTTTCGCCTCCGGAGTGGGCTGGATTCGCCGGGCTGCCGACGGAGGAGTTCTGGCGGGCATCCGATGCGCCGATCTACGAGGCCGTGGAGCGGCAGTGGCTCGCCCAGGGGCGTGAAGTTCCCCGCCGCCCGGGCCTGCCGACCGCCGTCCGGCACCCGGTGGACGCCGGCGACCTGTTCCGCCGCGCCTGAGCGTCGCACCTCACGCGGCGGGTACAGCCGCTCAGGCGGATTCAGCAGGGGCCCGGTGTCGGCGACTTCGGCCAGATCGGCCAGATCGGCCAGCAGGGTGCGTCGGTTGGGGAATGACATGACGCCACCGCCAGGCACAACCCCGGCGGGAGCCGGGCCGGGCGAAACTACCGGCCCTGGTCGGGTCCCCGCCCGAACGACATCGGCCGCAGGTTCCCGGGCAGGACATGCAGCAGTCACAACTGGCCGGCGGTCATGCCGAGCATCTGCTGGAGCACACCTGGCGGCCCGAGCGGCCCGCGCAGGCACGCGATGCCGCGGCTGATTTCCTTCTCGACCTGCCCCCGCCCCTGGCCACCGACCTGGTGCTGCTGGTGTTTGAACTCGTCGCCAACACCGTGCGCCATGCGGGCGGGGCCAGCGCCGTGAGCCTGCGGGCGGACTGCCGCAGCATTTAGTGATCGCGGCGGATCCCAGCCCTGCCCACCCGCAGGACCGCACCCCCGACCTCACCGGCCACACCGGCGGCTTTCGCTGGCCCCTGGTCCAACGGCTGGCGCTCAGCGTGACGGTGGAGCCGCGGCCCGGGGCCAAGGCGATCACCGCGACCCTGCACCGCTGACCCACCCCGAATATCACTCACTGTGTTTACTGCGCCTCCTATCGGAAACACTGAGTAGCCACAAGGTGTAAGGGTCAAAGGCGAAAGGCGGGACTCATGTCCGTGAGCATCGGAATCATCCTCGTCGCGGTGACGGCGGTCATCGCTGCGATCGCGCTCGCCCCGGCGGTGAAACCCGCGGAATCCGACCAGACCGCAGCCCGGTCCGGCGATGAGGACGCACGCGGGACCGGCCCGAGCAGGCGTCCTTCCCGTCGGCTGCACCGCGTCCCACCGCAGTCGACCGGAGACCGCAGGCGAAGCTTCGACTGACCGGCGGCCCGTGCGGTTGTGCGAGGGCTGTCCGGGTCGGTGAGGCCAGGATTCCGGAATTCGAGGGCGAGGCAAGACAAGGGGGCGGGCCCACGGCCCTCGCGGGCCCACCCCCTGTCCGGGGGTTACACCAGGGCGCCAAGGAACGGAGGCGCCAGCGGGCACTGGATCAGACCGGCGCGGCGCCGCAGGGAGGGGGTGAACGTAGGGCTCCTCGTCCTCGGGGTGGTTGTCGGCGATAGCGCGCTGGCGGACCATCCCGGCATCGACTCCAGGCGTAGGAGGATCGCGAGATTCCTGATCAACAGCCAGATCAGGGAGACGACGACCATACGACGCGGCTGACTTGTGTGCGTCCGTCCAGACCCCCGGCAGTCCGCGACCCGATTCCGCGCCCAGCGTGGGGCTGCGTCAGCCCCCTCTATGCCTTTCCGCGGCCCTGCAAGGGCGCCGCTGGCCTCCGGGCCCGGCATGACTGTGTCCCCCCTGTCGAACGGATGACCTGGGGAGGTGTCACCAGACCCGGAAGGTGCCGTCGGAGACGCTGATGAGAGGTCCGGCCACCGCGTCCGGTCCGGCGCAATGTCGGACAGCTCACGGACGGCAGGTCTGGATAGCGTGGATGCGGGAGCACGACACCACCACCGAGGCTGGCACGTTCAACTCCCTCGCAGGGGCGCGATGTTCGGCACCGAAGACGTGGGCGTGTTCCTCGGCCTGGAGGTCGGCAAGAGTGCCCATCACGGGCACGGACTGATTACGGCCGGCAAGAAGGTCTTCGACCAGCAGCTGCCCAGCAACGAGCCGAAGCCGCGGGCCGTCCTCGACAAGCCGCCGCGAAGGACGCCGCGGTCATCGCGGACGCCGCCCGCACCCGGCCTCAGGCACTGCGCTCGCTGGAGCGACTGACGAGATCACCGCCGAGCTCACCATGCTGACCGGCTACGACCAGGACCTCGCCGCCGAGGCCACCCGCACCAGCAACCGGATACGCGGCCCGCTCACCGAGTCCACCCCAGCCTCCCGGTGGGCCCGGCGCCGGAGCTGCCTGTGTGCCGACGGCTGGCCCGCTGGTCGTTGGGTTCGGGATGGTGTGCCGGATCTGGCGCGTCACCGCCGCGCGATACGGGAGCTCTGCCACAGGGCGGGTGACCGACCGCATGCCCACGGGCGCGTACCGCAACCGCGCCCGGAGTGCGGCACGACAATGTCTTGGGGCGTCCGCCCATGTCCTCCAGCCCCGCGGCGACGGCACCCGGGCCGCCACCGTCAGGCAACATGTCAACAGGACGAGCCACCGGGGACGCGGCGAAGGGCGGGCGCTGGTGCGTTTGGCGCACTGCGGGCTCCCGGATCCGGACCGCGACCGGCGGCCCCGCCCCGCATTGGCCCGTGGGTAAAGTAATGGGGTCATGGAGGTGTGACCGTGCACGATAGTTGGCCTGTAGAGCCAGGTCCGTGCTCAGCGACGGGAGAGATCCCGCAGACGTCCCGACGGGTCAAGGTGTGGGCGAGGCCTCGGTGAGTGCCATCCATTCTCGGACCGTCTCCTGGTGCGAACCGCTGGCCGTGCTCGCAGCCGCTGCTTCAGCGTCCTCGACGGAGCACGGTTTCCCTGCTCGGGTGAGCAGGACTAGTGGCCACGCAGGGCCCGCACCAGCCGGCTCTCCATCGAAGGCAGTCCAGTCCCAGGGGCCGTCGAACCGCCATGCCCGGCCGATGATGTCGGCGACTTCGTCGCCCACCTGGAGAGACGCGTAGGGACGCATCAGCAGTTCGAAGGTGAAGGGGATCCCGTCGCCGGGGTGGATGGTGTACCCCGAGCCATCGAGATGGCTCCCGTCTGGGAACTCGCGATAGGACAGGCCTCGGCGCAGCACCGTCACGGTCTGGGTGGGATGTGGCAGCCAGGCCGTCTCCAGTGGGGGATCGTGGTGGTCGACGGCCGTTACGTGCACCACGGTGGGCGGCACGCCGACCCGGCAGACGTCTCCAGCCTTCAGCTGTTCGGGCGGAGGGTCCGTTCGGAACAGTTCGGCCTCCACCTCAGGCGCGACGTGCCCGCTTCCGCCCACGCCGAGGGCGACGATCCCGTTCCAGTGCGCGAACTCGTTATCGCCGTCGATTTCCCACCACGGCCACCGCACCGCCACGTGGTCCCACGTGACACCCTGCTCGACTCTGGTAACCGTGAAGGGGCACGCGACCGACAGCACGTCACCGACCCGGAAGTCCCCCTCATTCATCATTCAGCCAGGGTAGACGGGCCCTCTCGGCTGTCCACGAGGGCCACTAGCCAGGGGCCTGCTCGGGCCCGTGGGCCACCTGCCGCGCGCATGGGCCAACTAGCGTGCTCAAAGGCCACCTATCGCGCACAGCCACAGGAGGGCGATCGCCGCAGGTAGCAGTGGTAGGGCCCCCGCCATTGGAGCTGGCGTTCGATAGCGCCCGCTGGGTGCACGTAGGAGGGGTAGGTTGTAGGTAGCCATTGGTGATAGCCGCGCTGCCGCGTCCCCACCCCCGTGGGGGCACCCCGGAGCGGGCCTCCTCAATCGAGCGGCCGCCGTGGAGGCCGTCCACTTCTTTCCCGCAGTCACGCGCGGAAAGGGAGGGCTCCGAACCCCAAGGCGGCAACCATGAACCCCGAGCACCCCCGCACCCTTGCCACACCCTGCCCCGGTTCCGGCCCTGCGTTGTCCGAGGCCATCTGTGAGAAGCGAGCCGATCATGTGCTAATCCGGGCCCGGGGCGAGTTCGACTACGACACCACCGACGTCCTGCGCGACGCCCTCGCAGCCCTCGACGGCGACCTCGCCGTCATCGACCTCAGCCACGTCACCTTCGCCGACACCGCCCTCGTGCACGCCCTGCTCGACGCCCGCGCCGAACGCGAACTCGTCCTCACCGGCCCCCTCCCCCACCACCTCCAGATGCTCCTCGACGAGACCGGCACCCGAAACTGCTTCGTTTACACCGCCGAGAGCAACCACACCTGATACCGCCCGCCCCTCGTCCGCGGCGACCACCGCACCCGGAACTCACCCGCCCGGAGCCAGGTGAACATGGACGGTCTTGCCACCGGGAACAGGGCGGGCCTCCACCCGCGAGGCCAGGCGCTGCACCAGAGGCCACCCATGGCCGCCGGTGCCCCGGCCCACCCAGCATCGGCTCTGCCGGGGGCCGCAGCACCATTCCCGAGTCCTCCGTCCGAAGCCCTTCCGCGTTGAACCACTTCAGAGTTCCCGTAGCCCTGAGTCATGCCTGACATCCACAGCAAAACGCCCACGCCGAGTCGTGGGCAAAGGGAAACGTGCGAACCACGACAGCTGACTCAGACGGCACAGCTTTCTCTACGTCGCGTGGCCGTGGCGTAGCCGTCCCTGGCGTAGCGTCGTGGAGGCGGTGGCAGCCGGCGAGCCGGGACATGGTGCGCTCGATGATCCAGCGGTGGCGGCCCAGCCGCTGTGAGGACTCGATCCTTTTGCGGGCTACGCGGTGGGCAATGCCGCGTCCACGTAACCATTACCGCAGGTGGGGGTAGTCGTAGCCCTTGTCCGCCTGGAGCTTTCCCGGCTTGCGCCGCCTGCGCCCACGGCGGGAGCGGGTCGGCGGCCGGTCCGCTCGGTGATCAAGTGGATCTTCGAGCCGTACTTGCCCCGGTCCACAGGCTTCGGACCCGTCAGGTCCCCCTTATCAGGGCCCGTATGTTCACCGAGTCGGATCGCGTCCCGGGCGGCACCTCCCGCCTGTTGGCCGACGGGCGGCGGTGGCCCGCAGGACTGCCTATCCGTGCAGCCGACGGCGCAGGAGGGGCCCAGCCCAGCATCCGCACCATGCCCCCACCTCACTGGCCAGCCCAGCTTCGTCGAGTGCCGCTCACGGGGTGGCTACCCGAGCCAGACGATGCTCAGGACGGACAAGCCCCCGGTGAGGCGGTTGGCCACGTAGACGACGGACAGCTGCCCGACGGACGCGGCCCGGACGTCCTCCCCCTCCGCATCGCCGGCGTTCCACTGGGGCCAGCCCCACGGGGAGCGGACCGCGATGTCCAGGACATCGCGGACCATCTCGCGAGCCGGCTCGGGAAGCCCGGCGAGCGTCTTCGCGGCTTCCGGGGACAGACGCACCTCCCACCGCTGACCGGTCACCCGCGGGCTCCGAGGATGTCGTCCAGATCCACGAAGCCGGAGTCGTCACGGCCCGAGTCCACAAAGGCGTCGACCGCCGGGGCTGCGGCTACGCGCAACTGCCAGATCCGCACCACGTCGTGCAACGGGGTGAGGCTGAAGGAGTCGCGGGCGTCCTCCAGGGCCTTGGCCCAGTCCCGCTCGAACGCCGGCACCCACATCTGCGCGCGGCGGTCGGCGCGTAGCTGCGCGAGCAGTTCGGCCGCAGCGCCGGGCGCGGGTGCGTACGGCGGTACGGGTACGTGGTCGACGGGTTGAGCGCTCACGGGCTCCTCCAGGCAGGTTGTACCGCCACGGTAGCCGCCGCGGTGGTGGAGGGAAGAGGGATTCGGCCCTCACGGCTGGTGGAGGTAGCTCTCTCGACGTAGTGGCGGGGCGCGGGCCTCGCTCGTGCCCAACCCTGCCCTCACCTTCTCCATCGGAATGCCGGCCGCATCCCTCTCCTAGAACGCCGCTGTGCGGGTGCTGTTGCCTGCCCTGCGCTGTCAGGAGCAGAACCAGGGCGTCGTAGCGGGCGGTCCCCAGCGCGGTGGCCACCGCTTCGGCGGACACGCCGTCGTCTCGGGGCGCGCCAGCGGTGTCCCGGCCGGCCCGGGCTGCGAGCCGCTCGAGCACACCGGCGGCGCGCGGCGCGGCCAACGGCGCGTCCGCGACGGGTGACGGTCAGCTGCTCGGCCGTCTCGACCAGTCCAGGGGGGCTGAGCCGGGCCGCGCCATCCGCACGCACACACGGCCCGCAACGCCTCCGCGCGCGGGCGGCGGGCCTGGCCGTCGTACGCCGACCGGTGCGTGGTCGACGGCACGTCCGGGCCGATCCCGACATGGGCCCATCCTGCTCAACCCGGGCGGGGGCGTCCCGGCTCCTGCGGGACGCCCCACCCAGCCCACGGTCAGCCGCGCGTAGGCGGCGTCGATGAGCTTGTCGGCGGAGGCTCCGGCTGCCGGCTTGACCCTGAAGATCCAGGGCCCGTAGGCGTCGCTGTTCACGTCCTGGGGGGTGTCCGCACCGGCACCGGCCCCCGATGACCGGTCCGCCGCCTTCTTGGGCAAGCTCGGTCCATGGGCCACTTCGACGCCGCCCACCGGCAGTTATCGACCACCGTGTAGGACAGTCCGATGGCTTCCGCGAGCTTCGGCAGCTCGGGGCGGTCGCGGGTCCGTGGCCGGTTTGTGCTGCTGCCGTGGTTGTACGGACCGACGAGCGGCCTCATGCCGTGGTTGCGCGGTCCGGGGAACTGGGGTGAAAGGTGGAGGCGGGGGATCAACCCGTCGGGCGACGAGCGGACGCCGGAAGGGCACGTAGCGTTCCTGGCTGTCGCCCCCGGCGCCCGGGACGGGAGCGGCACCTTCCTGCAAGGGAGGGACCCGCGCTGTGGTTGGGCGGGTCCCGGTCGATGTGCGTTGAAGGGGAGAATCATGATCAACACCAGGAAGTCCGCTGTGCTGCTGTCCGGTGGTGCTCTGGCCGCCGCCGTCCTGATGGGTACGGCCGGTGTCGCCTCGGCGGCCCCGGCGGGAGCCGGGGCGCCCGTGACGGCGGCCGCGACGGCCTCCGGCTGGTACTGCGGCTGGGAGGACGGCACGCCGTACACCGACCGGGGCGACCGCGGTGACAAGGTGCGCGAGGTGCAGTGCCTCCTGAGGGACGTCTGGCACTTCGACATCGGCAGGTACGGGGTCGACGGCGACTTCGGCAAGGCCACCGAGGACGCGGTGAAGGCCTTCCAGCGCAGCCGGGGGCTCGCCGCCGACGGCAAGGTCGGCCCCAACACCTGGCGCAAGCTGCGCGGGCAGTGACGGCGGCCTGTCGGTCGGTGAGCTGATACGACGGGGGATCACCGATCGGTGCCGGCCCGCCCTGGCGGGCAGGCACCACCGGCGGCCGGGCCGGCCGGGCGTACGTCGCGCAGCGCGGCGGACGTCCCGGCCACGGCGCTAGGACGAGGACCGTTGCGTCTGCTCCCGGCCGGGGGACAGCAGGCCGCTCTCGTAGGCGACGACCACGGCCTGCGCGCGGCTCTGCAGGCCGAGTTTGGACATGACGCGGTTGAGGTGGGTCTTGACGGTGGCGATGCTCACCACCAGCCGCTGGGCGATCTGCTCGTTGGTGAGGCCCTGCCCCACGAGGTGCAGCACCTCCGTTTCGCGTTCCGTGAGGCCCCCGAGGCTGGCGGGCTGTGCCCGCGGAGCCTGCGGCCGGTGGGCGAAGGTTTCGACGAGCCGGCGGGTGACGGTGGGGGCGAGCAGCATCTCGCCTTCGGCGATCAGGGCGACAGCCGCCAGGAGCCGCTCGGGCGGGGTGTCCTTGAGGAGGAATCCGCTGGCGCCGGCCCGCAGGGCCGCGTACACGTACTCGTCGAGATCGAACACCGTGAGCATGACGATCTTCGGCTTGGGGTGGGGTGCCTGGTCGAGGATGTACTCAAGGGCGGTGATGCCGCTCATGCCCGGCAGCCGGATGTCCATCAGGATCACGTCCGGCCGCAGCGAGGCGGCGAGTTCGACCGCCTCTTCACCGGTCGCCGCCTGCCCCACGGCCTCTAAACCGGGTGCCGCCGCGGCGAGCGCTGCCAGCCCGGCCCGGATGAGCACCTGGTCGTCCACGATCAGCAGCCGTGTCATCGCTGCCGTCTCCCCCCGTGTGTGCGGGGGATGGTCATGTGCCCCCGGTTGTGTCCAGCGGGGCCAGCGGGATGGTGAAGACGACCTCGAACCCTCCCTCGGCTCGCGGCCCGGCCCGCAGTGACCCGCCGTAGAGTCTCGCCCGTTCCCGCATGCCGGGCAACCCGAGCCCACTCGACGGCAGACCGGCGGCGGGCGCGCTGCCACCCTGGCTGGTCACCTCGCAGCTCAGCAGGTCGGCGTGGAAGCCGAGGCTCAGGCGGACCCGGGCGCCATGGCCGGCGTGCTTCACGCTGTTGGTCAGCGCCTCCTGGATGATGCGGTACGCGCACAGCTCCACCCCTGACGGCAGGGGGCGCCGGTGTCCCGAAACCGTCCAGGTGACGTCCAGGCCGGAGGCGCGGGCCCGCTCCACCAGATCGTCCAGTGCGTCCAGACCCGGCGCCGCCCGGTACAGCGCGCCCTCGTCGGCGGTCTCGGTGCCGGTGCGCAGTACGCCGAGCAGGCCGCGCATCTCCTCCAGCGCCTGCCGGCTGCTGGAGCCGATGGACGCCACCGCCTGCCGGGCCGCTTCGGGGTCGGAGGTGAACACGAACTCGGCCAGACCCGCCTGGACAGCGAGCGCGGAGAGATGGTGGGCGACGACGTCGTGGAGTTCGCGGGCGATGCGCAGTCTCTCCTCTGCGATGGCGTGCCGGGCACGAAGTTCCTGCTCGCGCCGCAACTGCTCGGTCAACTCGGCGAGTTGGCTGTTGCGCTGCGCCAGGCGGCGACTGCCGGAGGCCCACAACCAGACGACCGCGACCCCGATGGCGGCCTGTGCCAGGGACAGTTCCACCGACAGACGGGCTCTCAGGCCGGCCGCCGCCCATACCCCGGCGGTCACGGCCGCCGCCCACGCCGACCGCCGGGCCGGACTGCGCACGATCACCGTGTAGCAGGCCAGCAACGGGGCCCACATGTTCGTCGACGGCTGGAAACCGGCCGCCGTGTACGCGGCCAGCGCGCCGCACGAGACGCCGAACGCCACCCACGGCGCCCGCCCGCGCAGCGCCAGGGGGAGGTTCACGGCCAGGCTGAGGGCGACGGCGAGCGGGCCGAAGGGCGGCCAGCCCTCGCTCTGGTACTGGGCGGCGTGGGCCTGCCGTCCGTAGACGACCGTCACAATGGCCATGACACACGCGAGCAGGGTGTCGGTCACCAGCGGGTCGACGTGTATCCGGCGTCTGCCTGACTGCATCCCCGCAGCGTAGAGGCGCTCGCCCGAGACGTCGTCCACCCCAGGGTTGACCGCGCGGAGGGCGCCGGGCGGGCGCCGCGGACCTGGCTGGAGGCGGCGACCCCGAGGCGCACGAGGCGGTGGACCGGGGGAATCCCCGCTCTGCGTCCGGTGCGCTGGTACCGGATCGTCGCGGCCGCCGCCGACCAGTCGCCGAGCGGGATGTACGGGTGTGCGTACGGGGATGGGCCGCTATCGCCCTGGGGTACGAGGGAGCCCCGCTCGGGGTGGCGGACGGCGCCGGACCGAGCCCGGGGAGCGGTGCCTCCGGCACCCGCAGCGGCTCGGCCGACCATGACGGCGGCCCGGCGGCGGCATGGTCGCCGGAAGACAGGGCAGGTGACGACCATCTGAAGGCGCAATCCCCGGGTGGCGGTATGAGAAGTGTGGGTGTGGAAGAGGAACTGCTGCTGGTGGACGAGCGCAGCGGTGAACCGCTGGCCGTCTCGGGAGCGGTTCTGGCGGCGGCGGACCGCCTGGCCTGGGAGCGCCCGGGCGGGGAGGACCACGCGTTTGAGAAGGAGCTGCACAAGGAGCAACTGGAGTTCGCCACCAAACCGGTGACCCACATGGGCGAGCTGCACGACGAGATCGTCCGAATCCGCGGGGAGGCCGCGCACCACGCGGCGAGTGCGGGCGCCGTGGTGGCGGCCGTCGCGACCTCGCCGCTGCCGGTGCGGCCCTCACTGAGCGCGGGGCCGCGCTACCGGTGGCTGGGAGAGCAGTTCGGCCTGACGGCGCAGGAGCAGCTGACATGCGGCTGCCACGTGCACGTCTCGGTCGAATCGGACGAGGAAGGCGTGGCGGTCCTGGACCGCATCCGACCGTGGCTGGCCGTCCTGACCGCCATCAGCGCGAACTCACCCTTTTGGCAGGGTGAGGACAGCGGATACGGCAGCTATCGCAGCCGGGTGTGGAACCGCTGGCCGTCCGCCGGACCGGTCGACGTCTTCGGCTCCGCGGACCGGTACCACGAGCAGGTCCAGGCGATGATCGACACCGGGGTGCTCCGGGACGTGGGCATGATCTACTTCGACGCCCGGCTGTCGGCCAATTACCCGACGGTGGAGGTCAGGGTGGCCGACGTCTGTCTGGACGCCTCCACGACGGTCCTGATCGCCGCTCTCGCACGCGGCCTGGTCGAGACCGCGGCCCGCGCGTGGCGCGACGGTGAACCCCCCGCCAGGATCGGCACGAGCCTGTTGCGCCTGGCCAACTGGCGGGCGGGCCGCTCGGGCCTGGACGGGCCGCTGCTGCACCCCGAGACCATGCGGGAGACGTCAGCCGTGCACGCCGTCGAGGCCCTGTACCAGCACGTGCGAGAGGCCCTCGTGGACCACGGCGACGACGAGCGGGTCCGGGAAGCCATCGCCCACCTGCACGAACGGGGCAACGGCGCCCGCGTCCAGCGTCGGCTGCACGGCAGCGGGGAGACGCTCGCGGCGGTCGCCACCCGGTGCGCGGAGTTGACGATCAAACCCTGAGACGCGCGGCGGTGGCAGAGTCGCGAGTCCCTCGGGGACGGGAGCACCGGGCGGGATGGTCACAGCGCGCAGGACCTGGCCGACCATGCGGCCCGGCAGCTCACCGGGCGGCCCTGCTACCAGGCTCGGGTATCCGCCGACCCAGCCCACAGCCGCTCGTCCGGCCCCGCCCCCCATCCCCGGCAGCGGGCGACATCGGTCATGCCGTCGGCGAGCGGGGACCAGGCTCGGGTGCCGGCCGGCAGGGCCGTCTCCCGCTCAGAGCCGATGCGGTCTCTGGTGAGGGTCAACAGCCGGCTGTTCTGCCAGCGGTGAACAATGGCCCGGCCGGGCTCGGTGATCACTACCGTCCGATCTCATGACGCGGGTTACAACACGTACGGTCGAGTACCCGGCCGATGGTTTGACGATGATCGGGCACCTCGCGCTTCCGGCCGGTGTCGGCCGTCGGCCCGCGGTGCTGCTCGGGCCGGAGGGCATGGGGCTCAGCGACGTCGAGCGCCGGCGGGCCGATGCTCTCGCCGAGCTGGGATACGTAGCGCTGGCCTTCGACCTTCATGGCGGGCGCTATCTGGGTGACCCGGAGGAGATGCTGGCCCGTTGCATGCCCCTGCTCGCTGATCCCGACCGGATGCGGGGCATCGGCCATGCGGCGCTCGACGTGCTGCGCGCCGAACCGCGGACCGACCCCGACCGGATCGCCGCCGTCGGCTACGGCACCGGGGGCGCCGTCGCGCTGGAACTCGGGCGCGATGGCGTCAGCCTGCGCGCGATCGGGACAGTCAACGCAACCACCACGGGCCGACCGGGAGAGGCGGCGCGCATTCGCTGCCCGGTGTGGGCCGGGGTCGGGTCGGAGGACCCGATCATGCCGCCCGCGCAACGGGACGCGTTCGCCGCCGAGATGCAGGCCGCGGGCGTCGACTGGCGCATCACGGTCTACGGCGGCGCCCTGCACGCCTTCCACCACCCACCGGTCGACCACCCCACGGTCCCCGGTGTCGGCTACCACCCACAGCACGCGCAGCGAGCCTGGCGCGACGTCCTCGACCTGCTCGCCGAATGCCTGCCCGTAACGGAATGATCGCGCTTCCGTCAACGCGCCTACGCGTTCTCCGCCGGACAACGACGAATCCCAACCCCGTCCATAACTACTGCTCGAAGGCCACCCCGCACGCAGCGCGGCTGGGCCCGACATGGCTTCCGCAGCCCGCGCCGCTGCGTGATCAATACTCCTGGCCCCTGTCCCGACACAGGGTCTCGGGAACGTGGTACCGGTCCGCGCCTGGGGCCGGCCCGGCACCTCAGTGAGGCATGGCCGCGATGGCAGCACCGGCGGTCTTCTTGGCCTCCGACTCGCAGGTCGATGCGGGATGCTGCTCCCCTCCCAGAGCGATGCGGACCACGAGGTTGTCATCGCGGATGTTCAGGCTGCAGTGTTCTTCCGGACCGGGATAGGTCACGTCCCGAACCAGACGGGCCGCTGGGGGCAGAACGCGGCCCGCCGCTTACCCCTGCATGTGTGTCTACGTAACCTCTGACCTGTGATCTTCAAGGGAAACGTGCGGCACCTCCTGTGGCGCAAAGGACTGCTCAAGAACAGCGTCGGCCGCAGACAGGTCACGGAACTCAACCGCATCTGCGACCTGAGCGAGATGGGCAGGGCCGATGAGGCCGAGGCGGCCGCGCGGGCGTTCCTCTCTGATCCCCGCCGCGCCAAAGACCGCGCCCCCGTCCCGAGGTGGTCGGCCTCGGACGAGGGACACACATACTCACCGAGCTGGATGCGCTCATCGCCGAGATGCGGCAGGCTGCAGACAATCCGGCCAGGCAGGCCCTTCTCCTCACGGCCCGTATCAACCGAACAGGCGCACTGAGCTTCTTCGAGTTGGCCACCGATCGGGTGATCGCGACTGGAGCGCTTCTGTTCAGTGTCGAGTGGGCGGCTGCCGTGCGATGCCGGCAGCTTGGTGAGCAGGGATAAGGGGTCACTCGAAGCTTGCCGGCCTGAACGCCAGCCCGGCGGCAAGGCCGGTAAGCGACGATCAAGCTGTTGTCAGCCGCCGGCTCTAAGGTCGGCCTTATGACATCAGACCTGGTCCAGGAGTCTTGGACTCGCATCGACGCGTGGCTGCGCGAGCATGCGCCCCGTACGTTTGCCACGCTTCGGCCGCCTGCAGGTGGCGAGGAGATCGCGGCAGCGCAACAGGAACTGGGGGTCACCTTTCCTGCGGACCTGGTCGCTTCGCTCCTCCGGCACAACGGGGCGCTGGAGGGACCTGAGGCTTTCCGGTTCAGTACGGGCGACCGGCTGCTCGGAGTGAGCGGAATCCTCGGGGACACCGGGTTCATGCGCGGCATCGGCCAGGGCCTCGACGGGGAGACCGAGGACTACTGGCTTCACGACTACGTGAAGTTCGGTGCTTACGACGTGACGTCGGACGGTCTTCTGATGGATTGCCGTACTGAGCGGGACTCCTTCGGTGCGATCGGACGGTTCTTCGACGAGACCGGCACCAGATTTGGGCGGGCCCACTCGCTGGGTGGGTATCTGGCCAAACTGGCCGACACACTTGAGCGCGGCCAGGAGGCTGGTGTCGTCACCTTCAACGGACGGCTGTTCTGGGAGGCGCCTCTGCCTGCCAGGCCGGAGTACAGTGCCGACGAGCCCCTTCCCGCACCGGATGAGCAGCTGCCAGAGCTGGACCTGTCCTACAGTCCCACCGACCTCCTCCACGTGAGCCACCTGGACGGGCACGAGGAACTCGGTGCGCTGATCGCAGTTCTGCCGTATGAGCAGGTGGTTGAGGCCGCGCGGAAGCAGCTGCGCAGACTGGCGGTCGAAACGGGCCTGAACAACTACTTGGAGGTCAAGGCAGCCCTGGACGCGTGGGAGCGTGGTGTGGCCCTACCGTGGCCGGACCAGACCGGCCCGCTCGCCTTGCGCCTCCGCGCGGTGCTCGCACAGGCCGACACCGGCCGAGATGTCACTCGCAGGTGGGCCGCGGAGAAGATAGCCCTCGGGATCTGGGGGTCCCCGTACAGGTCCGTGTGCGAGAGCGCGGAGACCCGGAGTCACTTCACTCTCAACTGGCGTGCGGACCTGCATGCGGACCTGGGCAATCAGCCCCTGCCACCGATACCTGACGACCGATTCTGGGGGGCGCTGCGGAACCCCGCCATCGACTCCAGTTGGTACGCGGCCCAGTACCGCCAAGATCAGGACTGACCCCAGGGGTTTCGGTTCCGGGTGAGCGCTTCATGTGGCGGTCATCGCCAGACGAAGCGCTCACTGAGCTTCTTCAGCGCTGCCGCTCCACGTGAGGATGGCTTTGACGATTGACGTCATGCGGTTGGGGCTGCACCGGGACCTGCGGAAGGTCCGCCAGGACTGGAGGATCGCGACACCGCGTTCAACGGGCGCTCGTGCTGCGGCCAGCGCCCGGTTAAGGGTCTTTTCGGTGAGAGTGAGTTCCTGGAGTGGCTTGCGTTTGATGCCGGTTGTCAGCCACGGTCCGCTACCTTGGCAGGCGAGGTCGGCCAGAATGGGAACGCCCTGGCGCTCGCAGATCCGGATGATCCGGTGGGTGCGGGCGGCGGTCAAGTGCCACCATCGCCCGCTGAGACGGACGGAGCTTGCAGCGCCGGTCGCCCTCACGAGTGACAACCAGCATGGCGACCCACTCCACGAGCGCATGAGGCAGGTCAAGTGCGTCAGGATGCATAACCAACGAGGCCCCCGAGCAACGTGATTGAGACGTCAGACATCTCGATCAACAGTTCGGGGGCCTCGTTCGTTGCCTTCACGGCTCATCACCCGATCGGTGGCCAACTCGAAGAAGCTCACTGATCGCGCAGCACCGCTACACCGAAGCCGAGCACGAGGCCCTGGACATACTCCGCGTCGCCGGACGCCTGCCGCCCCTCACACCGGTAGGGCAACACCAGTCACCGCCCTGTGGAACCTCGCCGAGGCCCTCTGCTGGCAAGACCGCTACGAAGAAGCAGAAGTGATCGCCCGTGGAAACCTCCCCCGCGCCGAAGGACGCACGCGTGCCGGCCTCAACGCGGTCCTCGTAGCAAGCGTCAACGGCCAGAAGCACTACCAGGAAGCCCTCGATCAAGCTCGCGAAACCGTGGCCGACCCTTCCCCCGCCGACGCCGGCACCATCGAAATGCTCACGCCATTGCCCTACACCACCTCGGCCACCACGAAGAGGCCAAAGCCACGGCACGGCAGGCACTCCACGCCTGTCGGTGCGCGGCCGCGGCGACTCGACGGGAGTCGCCTGGCCGGGGTGCTGACCAGCAGGGCCGTCTCCTGCTCGGAGCCGATGCAGTCCCATCGGTGGTCACCAGCCGACTTGCGATGATCTCTCCATGGCGCACAACGATGATCAGCTGACTCAGGTCGCGTTCGGTTTCTCCGAGGCAACGGCATCGATACGCGCCGATGCCCTGCGGCTGCTCGAAACGGACGCCGGCCTCCATGCGGAATGGGTGGCGGGGCTCGCCTCGAACCACGCGGCCCCGGACTCGGTGCTGCGTCGTTTGTTCACACTGGATCCCCGGTCCGAGGCCTGGAGTGTGCTCGGCAAGCGCGAGCTGTCGCAGACCGCGGCGATGGCCGCCGCCAAACACCCCGACCCGGAGGTCCGCAGCATCCTGGTCGGGAATTCCCGTTTGCCGGCGAAGGTCTACGGAGCACTGGCTGAAGATACGAACCCGGCCGTACAGCGCCGCATGGTCCGGATCGCTCAATCCTTCGGCGTCGAACTGCCGACGGAGGTGCTGGTCCGACTGGCGACCAGCCCGTACGCCGGGCTGCGGTGCAGCGCGGCTGAACTCGTGGGTCTGCCGGAGAAGAGCCTGCTCCTGCTGGCCGAGGATCGCGATGCCCGCGTCCGGGCCGCCGCCATCAACTCCCGAACCTGGCACAGACTGCCTGTCGCGGTCCGAGCCGCGGCGGGCGCCGACCCCGACCCTCGGGTACGCGAGGCGTTCGAACGCGTGGCCCGGCTCATGATGCCCCTGCCGACGACGGTCGATGCCTTTCTCGCCGAAGCGGACGAGGACCGCCGTCTCGGCGCCGCCCTCGCCGCACCCGTCGACGCGGAGCTGGCGGCATTCCTCGCCACCCAGGAAGACCCTTCCCTCCGTGAACGGGCCGCCCGGAACCCGCACGTGCCCACGCCCCTCGCCCTCGCGCTGGCCGCTGACGCCGATGCCGGCGTGCGGCTGGCCGTGTCCACGCGAGCGGACTTGACGGAGGAACAGAGGGCAACGATCGACTACACGGCCCCACAGGACCGCTACCCGGTCCCGGCCTGGGTCGAGGAACACTTCGACGACCCTGATGCGCTGCGGGAGATCGCGGCCTCCAGCCATGTCATGCTGCGGCGCGGCGTCACGCGTGCGGCGGAACTGCCCGCCGACGTGATCGAGCGGCTGGCAGGCGACGAAGACCACTACGTGAGGTCGATGCTGTGCGAGAACGACCACGCCCCGCACGAACTCCTCGTTGAGATGCTCGCCGACTCTCCGAGGTGGGTCCTGCTGACCTCCCGTCGCCACTTCGCCCGGCCCGGCCTCGCCCGGTTCGCTGACAGCCCGAACCACCGACTGCGGTACGCCGCCATGCGCGACCCACACGCCGTTCCGGAACTCGTCGAGCGTCTCTCCCACGACCCGAACGACATGGTCCGGCATCACGCGGCGTCCCACCCGCTTCTGCCGCTTCCCCGCCTCGTCGAACTCCTTGGCGTAACTGCCCAGAACATGGCGCGAACAGCAGCCCGCAACCACGCACTCCCCTACGACCTCATGCGCCAGCTCCTTGACGTGGCCGGCGTCGAACGCTGACTGTCCTGTCGCGACTGGGGCGGCTCGGGGCCGCCCGTGGTCCTGCTGCACGGCCTCGAGCCGGTCCCGGCGGCCCGAACCCGACGTGACAGGCCGAGATCGGCGGATGGCTCGACGCGTGGCCGACACCGTTCCCGTCGCGGGAAGCCGCCGCCGAGTTCCTCGGGGGCGGCCCGGTCGGTGGATCGACGGCGCCGACCACGTCGCGACCCCGCAGCCGCTCGGGCAGGCGATGCAGAACGTCCAGGGCGACCCGGCGAAGCAGGTGGAGGCCCGGGAGGCCGCGGCGCCGCGTCAAAAGTCGCCTGTGGGCTCGGGCTACGCCGTCGGCGCCGCCTGCCCGGGCCGGCGGCTTCGGCGGATCAGACCGACCCGGAGCAGGACCGTCAGGCCCCGCCGCGATGAGCCCCCAGCCGTAGGGCATGGCCAGGAACGGCCACGCGGCGGCCCACGGCAGGATGTGGCAGTTCGCGGAGCCGAACCCGAAGCGCAGGCACCGGGAGTGGTCATGGGCCAGGAGCAGCGTCGGGTGCAGCACCGCTCCCGCGACGACGGCGGCGAGGAGGCCGTGCAGCGGGCTCAGCTCACGGGCCGCCGCCCGCGTACGGCGTTCCACGATCAGCGCCACGACGACCTGGGCGAGGCAGGCGCCCACGAGCCCGTAGACGTACGGATCCCGGGGCAGCAGACCGGGCACGAAGAGGGCCCTGAACACGTGCGGTGGGTGGCCGCCACGCCCAGGGCCAGGGAACTGCCCGGCGAGAACGAGAAGAGCCGGCGGGGGTCGGCAAGGGCCCGTAGCCGGGCGCCGGGGTTGGGGTGGGTGGAAAGGACGTCCATCGCGTCGGCCTCCGCGTCCACCTGTGGCGGCCCGGCGGGCGGGCGTACGGGCCCCGGAGCCCGGCCCGGGTACGGCGCTGCGGACCGCCACCGGCAAGCGCCGGCGCTCGCAGGTCGGGACCCTGACGACCAACGTCATCGCCAACCTGATCCTCGGCCGCATCGGCCACATCCGCCCCGCCGGGGCGGATGATGTGGCCTCCGGCTCAGAACAGCGGCAGCTGGCCCGGATGGGGGCCCAGGGTGAACCCGTCCAGGGTCGGCGCGGAAGTGCCGAGGACCACCCGGGTCCGGGAGCCGGGGCAGGACACCAGGTCGCCGCGGACCCGCCCGGCGGGGGGCGTGACGAGCGATCAGACCAACGATCACGGCGCAGTCGCGCCCGCCTGCGGGACGGGCCCGACAGGGTGAGACATGCCCAGAGTCTGCCCTGCCGTACCGGCATCAGGCTTCCCGCGAGGCCAGCCACTCCTCGTGGGACCGGTTCACCTGCGTCCACAGCGTGGCCCGGTCCGCCGGGGTCAGGTCGCCGAGTTCGCGCCCGAATACGGTGGCGATGGTCTCGTAGAACTCCTCCGGGGTGCTCAGCTCCCGCTCGCTCGGCCCCTTGGCCGGGTCGATGCGTGTCAGGATCCGCCCGCGCAACAGGTCGATGGATTCGGCGTCCCGGCGCAGCAGGGCCAGCGTGCGCACGAAGGGCGAGTCCTCCGCGGTGGACAACCGCAGGTGCTCCGCGTCGAAGTCGTCCATGGTGGCCGGTGCGGAGAGGAAGTTCATCACGGGGAACGGGCCGAACGGATTGCGGTAGGTCCAGCCCTCCAGCGGCCCGGCCGCCAGCCGTTCGAGCGCATAGGAGAAGCCTCCCTGCTCGTATGCGCCTTCGCGCAGCGGCAGTGGTTCGTGCGGGCCGTCGCCCAAACCCACGTCGACGAGGTACTCCCCGCCGTCGACGCGGACGGTCAGCGCGAGGTGGTTGCCGTTGACCTCCTGAGTCCCGGCCTCCTCGTAGACCGCGCCTACGTGGAGGGTGACGTCGTAGCCGAGGCGACGGAGGAGGGCGGCGAAGGCTCCGTTGAGGTGGAAGCAGTAGCCGCCGTGCCCCGCGGCGAAGCGGCGCGCCGACAGCTCGGGGCCGATGCCGGGCGGCCGGCCGAGCTGGATGTCGATGTTCTCGTAGGGGACGCGCTCCAGGTGGGCGCGCTGGAGCGCGAACAGCCCTGCGGCGGAGGGGGCGGCGGCCGGGCCGGGGACACCCAGCCGTCGCAGATAGGCGTCGAATATGCCAGAAGTCATGCGATCACCCTAGGCGTCATATGCCTGTACTCTCCATCAACCCGGCACCGTTTCAGCCGATTCCCCAACGTTGCCCGCTCACGCGGGGACTCGCGCCGCCACTCCCTCAGCCCGGCCGACCCGCCGGCCACGCCTCGTGCGCCCGGGTCACGCGGGCCCACAGCGCGGCGCGGTCCACCGGGGTCATGCCGTCGAGGTTCCGCCCGAAGGCGCTCACGATGACGCCGAAGTGTTTGTCCGCGTCGGTGAGTTCGCGCCCGCTGGTGCCCTTCGCGCCGTCGATCCGGGTCAGGATCCGGCAGCGCAGTGCGTCCGAGCCCTTCGTGTCGTGCCGCAGCACCATAGGTCCGTACGAACGGCGAGTCCTCGGCGGTCGAGAGCCAGGCGTGCCTGGGCTCGAGGTCGGCCATCAGCCGGGGAGTCACGAAAGGTGACCCGGGGCATGGGTCCGGCGAACTTGCGCAGCGTCCAGCCGGGTGCCTCCGCCCTCGAGGGGCTCCAGCCGCTCCAGCACGTACCGGAAGCCGCCCTGCTCGTACGCGCCCTCCCGCAGCGGCAGCGCCTCGCACGGGCCGTCACCGACTCCGGCGTCCACCCAGTACGCCGTCCCGTACACCCGGACCGTCAGCGTGGGGTGCCCGCCGCTGACCGCGCGGTCCTCGGGATCGTGGGTGACGTCCCCGCTGTGGCGCGCCACTTCGTAGTCCAGGGATTCGAGGAGCAGCGCGACCCGAGCGCGAACTGCTCCGCGTCGGCCCGTGCGACCTCGCCGTCTCCCTGCTGCCGAGCCTCGGCGTCCTGGCGGCACTGGCCGGCGGGCTGACCGCGCCCGTGGTCGTCTGGCGCCTCGACGGGGGCCAGTTCCCCGTGCCGCCCCACATCTGGCCGGCGGCTGGGAGCTGGGCGGGGAAGGAGCGTCCCGTGAACGATGCATGACTCAAGTAAGTCCCGTCGGACGGCGATGAATCCGAGCTACGGGAGACTTCGAAGCGGCCAAGTCCGGCGTGCACCTCGTGATTTCCGCCCGGAAACGGAACGGACCGGCCCCCCCCTCGGCCGTCAGGCCGGGGGGGCCGGTCGTGTGCCACACATGTCGCGGGCCAAGGGGCTACGGGGCGGCGGCCGCCGCGGGCGTGAGGTGGTCCGCGGTGCGCATCCGCCTCCCGTCGAACTCCACCGACTCACCGGGCAGGACCAGCAGCCCGGGGTCCCGGTCCTGCCAGGCCGTGCCGATCCGCCGGATCTGCACGGCCTGGCCACGCGATCCGGCCATGAACACGGTCGGGTCGATCTCCCAGCCGTGCCCGGCCAGCCACTGCTCCAGCGCCTCGGCGTCCGTCCCGGTCGCCTCGCGCGGCCACGCGTAGGTGTTCTCGCTGCCCATCCTGTCCCCCTCCAGTGCGGCCGGATACCCCGGCACCGCGCCGATCCTCGCACCCGCCACCGACACGGGCCGGATATTTTCCGCGGCCGCCCGTCGCACGCCCGCCCCTGCCGGGTCAGGCGTGCGACGGGGCGTGCCGCGGCGCGACGGTCTCGTGGGGGGAAGGCGTCAAGAAGCGGATTTTCGACGTTATTGTCGAGCCCGCGCGGTCCCAGCCCATGCCCGCTGCCGTTTCGGGGCGTCAGGAGCAACGGCGTGCCCCGGCGCCCGGCCGCGTCGGTGGGCCAGCCCGCCGCCGGACGGGACGACGCGGGTGCGTACCTCCTCGCAACGGCGGGTTCGGGGCGGGAACGGGCCGGGCGGCGTTGGGAACCCTGGCCGGTGCGGCGGCACCCTGCTGGGACTGGAGGGCAGCGACGACCCGGTCGACGTCGATGTCCCGGCCGTGCGCGGCCGTGGGAATCCCGCCGACGGCTTAGTTCCAGGGAGCCGGACAACGGCTTGGCCCAAGGCACTACAGGGCGATCGGTCCGGCTGTCGTCTCCTCGGAGCCGCATGCATCGAAATGGAACCAGCGCAGGAGCTCGTCGAAGTCGACGTGAAGCCACTCGCACTTCGCGGCGCGAACCCGTTTGCGGGGCAATTGAACGCCCGCACGGCCAATCGCCCACCGCACCCCGGGGCAGCGTACTGACCTCGGTGGACCTTCCCGGTCAGAGCACTAGAACGCGGAGGCGCTGGTGAAGTTGCATCGGATGTACTCCGCGTCGTCCTCTTCGAGCGCCAGGCAGTAGCCACCCAGCCGGTCGAGGTACTCGTACAGGGAGTGCGCAAACGCCTCCGTGTCTTCCGTGTGGGCGAGCCGGATGGACGCCGGAACCATGCTGCGCGGCCAGTCCGCTGTCGACCAGTCCACGATGAGCTGGGCGAAGAACGCGTCCGACCGGAAGTGGCTGAAGAGCTGGAAAGAACTCTGGGTCACTTCATGAGGCTCTCCGTAGAGCGCTGTCAGGTCGGCCGTGAGGCGGCGCCACAAGCCTTCGACATCGATATCGCGGGGGGATTCCGCAACCGGGTCTCCGGCGCGAGCCGCCGGTCCGGCGAACAGATAATACGTCGCCTTCTCACTCACCGTGGATCCACCTCACATGAAACAAAGCTCAGCGTACACAGCCGCATGCCGGCCCATGCCTGGGCGTTGATTTCACCGCAGCAGCCACCCTCTCAGGCCTGCCGAGCGCGCCGCTCCCCCAGTGCAGGGTTGGCGTGAGCGCGGTATCGGCTGCGCCGAGGAAGCAGACCAGGGGTCTGTGGGCGATGGCGATGGCCACCGCGACGACCGCGCTTCCCCCGTCAAGTTTTCCGCGGCCCTGCAAGAGCGCCGCTGGCCTCCGGGCCCGGCATGACTGTGTCCCCCTGCCGAACGGATGACCTGAGAGGTGGTGTCACCGGGCCCGGAAGGTACCGTCGGAGACGCTGATGAGAGGTCGGGCCACCGTCCGGTCCGGCGCAATGCCGGACAGCTCGCGGACGACAGGCCTGCATAGCGTGGATGTGCGAGCACGACACCACCACCGAGGCTGGCATGTTCAACTCCCTGGGAGAGGCGTGACGTTCTCCCGCAGCTCCCCGGCCGGCCCCCAGAACACCTCATACGTCGCGTGATCGAACCCTGAGCGGCGGGTTGAGGACCGGAACCTGCGGACAGCGGTCGTGCGGGCCTGAAGACCACCCGGCCCACGTCGGGCTTCAGGTCCCCCAGCTGAACGCGCAGCACCGTGGTCGTCCCGCTGCCGTTCTCACCCGTGATACCGGCGATGCGGCCTCGCGGCGGTACGAGGTCGACACCGTCCAGCACGCGCCGGCCCGAGATGCTCTTACGCAGGCCCGCCGCGCACAGCACCGACCGCCGCCACGCCCTGCGGCGGCCGCCGCGCCTCAGTCCGGCCGACCACCAGAGCACTCCAAGACACCGTTGCTGGGCCGGACCCGGGTACCGTGGGAAATCGCGCAACCCGAGTGGCGGAGAAATGACATCACTGGAGCTGGTCCGCATCGAAGCCGGACTGCACGACTGGGCCGCGATGACCTGCGGCTGCTCATGGGGGCCGAACCGGTATTCGGCGGAGCACATTCCCCAGGAGCTCATCAGGCTGCTGGAAGGCAAACCGAAGGATCTGGGCACCCATTGGGTGGACAACCACGCCCGCATCCAGTCGAACCTGATGGATCCGGCCGTCGCCACCGCCTCCCTGGCCCTGGCGGCTCTCGCCGGGCGCCCGCCCGTCGGAGTCCGCAAGGACCTCCTGTACATCCTGGGCGTCCTGTCGGCCGGTGAGCAGGACGACATAGCCGAGGCCTGCCTGGACGTGGCCCGGCAGGGGGTCTGGCTCTACTACGAGGAACTGTCGGCGTTCGAGATGGTGGGCGCCTCGGCGGAGGCGTACGAGCTGCTGTCCCTCATCGACGAGCAGGCCGAACGACTCGCGGCCTACCACCGCGTCTACCGCGACCGGCTGCCGTACGACCTGAGGTGACCGGCACCGAGGAACAGCGAGACCCCCGCGCTCGACGAGCACGGGGGCCTCACCCGTTTCCGGGGCGGCGACGGGCTGTCACTCCTGGCCGAAGGCGTCGGGCTGCCAGCGGAGGAGATGCAGGTCGACCCCGACCGTCCGCCACTACACCTTGTACTTGCGCTCGATCTCGTGTCCGCACTTGCCCACGGTGAACGGCTCGACCAGGTCAGCCACATGCCGGTGACGGCCAGGCGCAGCGGACCGTACCGCTCAAGCTCGGTACGTGGGTCGACAACCAGCGCCGCCGGGCCGCCTCGCTGACGCCGGCGCGGGTGGATCAGCTGTTCGGGGTCGGAATGAGGTGGGCGCAAGCCGCCGGGCGTCCGGCCGGCCGGGTAGAGAAACGCAGCAGGAGGTACTGAC
The DNA here is from genome assembly GCF_042901085.1 of Streptomyces sp. NPDC012794. NCBI lineage: Bacteria > Bacillati > Actinomycetota > Actinomycetes > Kitasatosporales > Streptomycetaceae > Streptomyces > Streptomyces sp. NPDC012794. The sequence continues at coordinate 99,959 of NZ_JBIBCI010000014.1, read as the reverse complement.
CATCCGCGCGGGCGTTCGCCAGCTCTCAGAAGCAGCGCAGCGGGCAGCCCCGGACAGGTGGAGCCGGACGGGCATGCCCGTCCGGCTCCACGTGGCGTGTCAGCCGAAGTCCGGCGTCCCCGCCATCTGCGCCGCAGTCGGGGTGTGTCGCCGAACCGGTCACAGCGGCTCCGCTCACCGGGCCCGCGGGTCGTACAGGGGACGGCCGTCGGCGCCGAGCTGCCCGAGCTCGGGCATCAGCGCGACGCCGGTCTGGATCTCGTCCGCCGTCCAACCGGTGATGTCGAGCAGCAGCCCGTCCAGCGGACCGCCGATCAGCTCGGCGTAGGTGCGGCCGGCCCGCGGGCCCGGATTCGGGTCGTCGTGGTCCGTGCCCTGGACCGGGCCGCAACAACGTGCGGGGCCGGGGTTAGGCCGGGTTGATGTTCTCCGCCTGGGGGCCCTTCTGGCCCTGGGTGACGTCGAACGTCACGACCTGGCCCTCCTGCAGCTCGCGGAAGCCCGAGGAGTTGATCGCCGAGTAGTGGGCGAAGACGTCCGGGCCACCGCCGTCCTGGGCGATGAAACCGAAGCCCTTCTCCGCGTTGAACCACTTCACAGTTCCCGTAGCCATGTCTCATGCCTTCCAGTCGATGAACGTCTCCCGCGACGTGCGGGAGGCGGAGGTGATCGCCCTGGTTCCTGCGGCACAGCACAGCAAAACGCCCACGCCGAGGCGTGGGCAAAGGGGAACTTCCGAACCACGACAGCTGACGCAGACGCTACACGTCCGCACCTGCTGCCACCACAACAATTCTGTACACGTCGCGCCTTGGACCAGGTGCGCGCATAGCTGCCGTACGCCGGCAGGCGCTCAAGCCGCAGCCGCCCGGTTCGCTGTGTCGGCGGCGCGGCGGTACTCGGCGTTGAGGCGCTTGGCTTCCTCGAGCTGGTCTTCGAGGATGACGATGCGGCAGGCGGCCTCGATGGGAGTGCCCTGGTCGACGAGTTCGCGGGCGCGGGCGGCGATGCGCAGCTGGTAGCGGGAGTAGCGGCGGTGGCCGCCGGCGGAGCGGAGCGGGGTGATGAGGCGGGCCTCGCCGATGGCGCGGAGGAAGCCCTGGGTGGTGCCGAGCATCTCGGCGGCCCGGCCCATCGTGTAGGCGGGGTAGTCGTCGTCATCGAGACGGCCGTACGTGTCGTCTGCTGTCATTGCACCTCTCTGTGGAACGCGTGGAGGGGCCCGGGTGCCGTACTGGCACCCGGGCCCCGAAGGAACTGCTACACCATCTGCCGGCCCTGATGCTGCGCCGGCCTTCTGTTTCCGCAGACCCGACCGAGACGCTGTCGGGGGTGCGGGGATCGCGGATGCGTGACCGGAGACCACCTCGCTATCGATGTCCTGCGGTACCCGGACTCGCGTGGCGTCCGGGCGATCCTGATGGCGCCTGGTTCCTCCGTCCTTCCCTCTGGATCAATCACTTATCAAACGGGAACTGCGAACTGCTTGTACTACTGGTGATGCTCGTACTGCTGGTGGCCTCTCACAGCGCCACTTCGGCAGCCAGCCCCGTCGCCCATCCTGCATCCGCTCTGGCTTAGAACCCCACTGCCGAACCTCCCGGTGCGCGCGTCCGCAGCCGACGCCTTCACCGAGGTTCCACTCACTTCACTGCTGGGCACTGCCAACTGCACCTACTACGGGTACTGCCACCGCGTTAACCGCGGTACCGCTGACAGCGGCCCCTGATCACTGCGAGCCGCCCGGTCCGGTCACCAGTCCCGTCGCCGTCCTGCAACAACCCTGGCTTCGAAACTCCGTCACCGCACCGTCCTGCGCACTGCAACTGCGGGTACTGCGGCCCGGCAGTTCGTCTCTGCCGGGCCTTGCGGTCCTTCTTGGTTACGTGAGAAACCATAACCACGCCGACGCCTAATGTCTACTCCGGCCGACATAGATTTCTGCGTGTTCACCCACCAGGTAATCTTCCTCGAACAAGGACACGGACAGGGGCGAGGGGCGGCCGTCGCTGGGTCACACCCGTCACAGGCCAGGGCGCGAGCCTTCCGGGCACCACCGGGGCGGCACTGACGATCCAGCGACCAGGGTGAACCCCGTGGACACGACGAGCGTCAACCTCACAACCGCCCGCCCCGCCGCCGGCGCCCGCGACGGCACCCGGGACTTCCCGGACCGCCTCGTACGCCCGCTCGCAGCCCCCGGCTGCACGTCGTCCTGGCGAGCAAGGAGGAACACCTCCTCGACAACCGCCTCTAGCGCTTACCGCCGACGTCCAGGCTGCGGCCGGTACGACGATCAGCCTGGGCAGGGCAGCGATGTCGCAGTCAGCAGCTCCTGGGCGGCGCGGGCGATGAAGTGACGGGTGTTCTCCGGGTTCAGCGCCTTGGCCTGGAGGTGGTCGTACATGACGCTGTAGTGCTGTACGTCGCATCGTTTCTCCAGATAGAGGTCGCTGGTGAACCGCTCCAGGTAGACCGTCCCCGCCTCGCTGTCCGGGAAGCGGAGGATGGAGAACTGTCCCGAGACGCCCGGGTGGGCTCCCGCCTCGTGCGGCAGGACCTGCACGGTGATGTGCGGCTGCATGCCGAGGTGGTTGAGGTACTCGAGCTGTTCGCGCATGACCGTGGGACCGCCGACCATTCGGCGCAGTGCGGACTCGTCCAGCACCGCCCATAAACGGAACGGCCGGGCTGGGTGGTGGGCCCGGGCCTGGCGGCGCAGCCGGACCTTATGGCGCACGGCGATCTGTTGCGCGGTGGCCAAAGGGATCGTTTCCTCGATGACGGCTCGGGCGTAGGCGGGGGTTTGCAGCAGGCCGGGGATCACCAGGGGCTCGTAGGAGTGGATCGAGGAGGCTGCCGTCTCCAGGCCGATGTAGACGGCGTAGGGGACTTCGCCGCAGGCCACCCACCAGCCCTGCCGGTCCGATTCCGTGGCCATCCGCATCAACGAGTCGATGACCTGCGGGTCTGTAACTCCGTAGAGGCCGCACAGGTCCCGCACATCACGAGCCTTGATGGCTCGGCGGCCGTTCTCCAAGTGGCTGATCTTGGGCTGGGAGATCAACAGACGCCCGGCCACCTCCATGCTGGTCAGGCCACTGGCCTGCCGGAGTCGGCGCAGCTCCGCGCCCAGCCGACGTCTTCTGACGGTCGGATTTCCGTTCCCCGCCACAGCGGTCTACCTCCGGCTCGGGACTGTCCACCAGCCACGGGAGTTGAGGGCCGGGGCCGGGCAGACTCACCGTGCGGTGATGATCAACGGCCCCCGCCGGTGAGTGTCGCGTCAGGTGAACGCAGGCGCGTGCACAGCCCGAGCAGGATTCACCCGGATGCCACGACCTTTCACCTCTCCGTTGGAAGAGTTCGCATACCCGTTCACTTCCGCGGGGGACATGAACGGTTGCTCGCGGCATCCGCATGGGCGCCCGACTCGGAAGCTGGTTGCTCGCTTCAGCGCGCTGAGGCGAGGTTCGCCGCCGGCGCGGCCCGGGATGAGATCAAGTCCGGGCTCGCCGACGGTACCGGGAGCGTAAGGTCGGCACGGGGGGGGCAGGCCGCCTGACGCATGCCCGAGCCTCCGCGCCGCCGACAGGGCGCATGGCACCGACGGCCGCGGGGGTGTCCGCCACGCGAATCGCCAGAGCTGTGCCGTCCCGGCTGCCCCGCCTCACAGGGACCGCGCCGTCTCGCGGGCAGAGCCAGAGCCCGGCCAGGGTGACCACAGGGGGCCGGCCGGGCTCTGCTTCGGCTGAGGCCAGGCATCCCCGCGCCGCCCCGTGGGAGTGCCGGCTCCGACGCGGGTAACCGGGACGAGCCCAGCGGCGTTGAACCGTCATGAACACTCTGACGATGTGGCTCGGTTCCGGCCACCGTTCAGCGAAGCGGCGGCGAAACGGTTCCGCACCCCGACCTGGAGCCGCTCTTCACCGAGCTCGCCCGCCGTGTGGGTCACCGACGGACGCCTCGTGCCGGGCCGGCACGACAAGGAATGGACGATCCTCGCACGCCTCAGCCCACGGCCTGGTTACTGACAGCCCATGCGCCACGTTTCCGCTGTGTGTCAGGCCTTCTTGCGAGCCGTCCGGTAGAGCTCGGCGGTCAGTGCGGCGACCTCTTCCCGGGAGGCGCCCGTGCCGCCGGTCATCGCCTGCGTCAACTCGAAGACGTTGGCGCCTGCGAGAGTGGAGTAGTCGGACCAGGCGCAGACCCGGGAACTGGAACTCCGCAGCACCGTCCTTGGGTACAACGGCATCCTTGTCGCGGGTGACCTTCACGTCCTGGCACTTCATCAGCGCACCCTCGAAACCGGCGGGCTTGACGGCCTTGGGGCTTCCGATACGCTCCATCGTGAGAATTCGCCGTAGAGGCCGTCGAAGCTCAGCCGCTTGCCGCCCACCTTCGTGGGTCGTTGCCCGGCGCGTTGTACAGGCCGGACACCGCGCGGGCGTTGTTCACGCCGATGCCCGCGGCCTCCTTCTTCGGGTCGGCGTTCAACTCGCCGGGGGCGCGCTGCCCGGACCAGTCTTCTTGTAGGCGTCGACCGACTCCGGGGGGACGAGCTTGTAGCCCTTGCTGTCCACGCTGATCTCACTTGTCCGGCGTGGTGAGCTGCCGCGAGCCGGACATCCCGATGGTGGTGTCCCGCAACGCCCGGACAACAGGCCACGCCACCAGCCATAGGTGACCGGCGGTCGAAAAACCCGCGGTCCGCGGCTGTCCCCCATACCGTCTTGCGCCTACCGGAAGCGGTAGATCACTCCTGCTGGCCGCCAGGAACCCCACGGGCTCGGACCTCATCCACATCTGCGATCGCAGCGGCGAAGAGGCCGGGACCGTGAATCGCTCCCGGCCTGCGGCTGGACCTGTCGGGAGGCCGGTCCTGCGCGACCGGGAGCGCGCTCCGAGGCACCGACACCGCCGGCCCCCTGTGGGAGCTGTCCGAGGAGTTCACCGGCGTTCCCTTGCGGCCGGCCGGCGACGCGGCATCTCTGACGCGGTGGTGCGCTGCTCGCGGGAGGGGGGGTACGCCGCGGCGGTGTGCCGGGCGAACCTGACGCTCGCCGATGTCGTCCGAGGGGACGGCGACCAGGGCCTGTTCGAGAACGGCTGTCGTGCACGCTCGACGACGCCTTTGCGAGCGGGGGCATCTGGAGATCGCTCCATCCCGGCGGATCCGAACACCCGGTGCCCTGGTCGCAGCCTTCCTGCGCCCCTCGACGCCCTACTCACCACCGTGCGCCACGCCTCAGGCGCCGGCCACGGGCAGCGTTGACGCGCCGCGGTCATCGTCGGGCTGCTCGAGTTCCGCGCGTCGCTCAATGACCCGTTTTGGCAACTCCGGTTCCGGCACGCCCAGAATCACGGAAGACCACCGAGCACTGTGGGCAGGAACAGGCGGTCAGGGCCGCTCGTCTCAGCCTGTCCATCACCTTCTGCTCGTCGACGGCCAGGTCTAGGCTGGATCGCATGACTGCCGGTGATCTGGTGCGGCCTGGACCTGACGGTGACACAACCGACCTCGTCTTCCGCGAAACCGGCGGTTCACGCGGCCATGCGGTGCTGATCGCGCTCGCGTCTCTGGTGCGGGTGCTGATCCTTTTCGCCTGCGTGGGGGTCGTGATCACGATTTTCGTGGCTTTCTTCGGCGTCGATTTTCCCAGCGCCTTGATCGTGCCCAGCCTGGTGGCGGCGGCCGGCTCTCTGATCGCCGCTCCGTTCGCCGTTGCCGGTGCGTTGCGCCGTGTCCGTCGAGTTCGGTTCGCCCTAGCCCAGGACCTGCCCCGGTTTCGCTTGATCCGGGCGAGCCGGCCGGACCCCTGGATGCCGATCACCGACCTGGCGCGCATAGATCTGGTCGAGAGCATCGTCGAGCCGTACGAGGGCGACCCCCTGCCGGCCACCCGCACCCTGATGGTCGCATTGATCGGGGCAGGTGACGTGGCCGAGCTGGCTTGTGGTCACCCGAGGCATACGGACGGGCGTCAGCTGAAGGAGGTTCTGGATGCGCTCCTGTCGGAGGCCGGGGTCCCCGTACAGTTGCAGACACAGCGAACCCGGCGGCCGAAGCCTCCGCCAAAACCCCGTCGGTCAGGTTCGGCTCATGCCGCCGTGATCGGCAATACCGGGAGTTCGGGCAGTCCGGGGTCCGGCAGCGGAATTGGCTCCGGCGGCTTCTGAGGACCGTCCCTGAACCGGCCCTGGTCACCGAGGGGCCCTACGTGAGGCGGAGGTCGGTCCGCGGCACCTCGTCCGGCGACCGATCCCGGCGGCAACTGTCGAACCTCGGCGCCTTCCAGAACCGCCGACGTCCTGCGCCCGGGACGGGACGGCCCGTACCCGCCGTGCCTGGGCAAGCCCTCCTCGCGGTATGACCTTGCCCAGGCTCCCTCAGCTCGCCCGGGACGCTCAGGCCTGCCGCTACTTCAGCAGGGTGCGAAACTCTTCGAAGTCGAGGACCCCGTCGTGGTTCACGTCGGCCGCCATAGCCTTTTTGACCTCTTCAGCGAGGTGCCCCTGGGCTCCCTCGGCCTTGAACCCCTCCGCCAGTTCGACGACGTTTATCCGCCCGTCGCCGTCCGTGTCGATCTTGTCGAACAGCGCCCTGAGCTCGGCCTCGTTCATGAAATATCCCTCTCGCGTTCACAGGCCCCGAAGGCCCACATGCCTCACCACCCTGCCACACCACCACATCCGACCAGGCGCCCTGGTCCCGTAGAGGGCGTCACCGTCGGAGTTGTCGAGTACGGCTGTCAGCGCCTACTCGCTGCTACAGGGGTGTGACGACGACGGCTACCGCCTGGCCGTGCAGCGCGCGGTGATCCCCCGGTGGTAGGTGACGTACCGGCGCGGCGCCCAACAGCGGCGGCCGGACTCCCCCAGGACACCCTCCGCCCGCCCCGGAGCGGCCGAACTCCGACAACACGGCAACAGGACGATCTGCGGAGCGCCTGCGGGGAGCAGCCGCGACCGGTCGGTGCCGCGGAGCCGGAGCCGCGACAGCCGGAAGTCCTCGACGGGGACCGGATAGAGCTCTTCACCCGCCTCCTCCCGGGGGGTGAGAATCCACTGGGCAGTGCGGTGAAACGGACCACGCGCACCAGTTCGGCCGCGTCGACGTGCGGGGCGCCTCGGCCGCGGCCCGCCCATCGCCCCGGGCCCGCTCGGCCCCCGGCGGCGGCCGTGCGCCCGGCCGGCATCAGCCCGCCCGCGTTCTGTGCAGACGCGCACCACACGGTTGACAACGGCGAGCCAGCGGTGCCGACGATCATCGCGCAGGTGTCGCCGAAGCGGAAGCACAGGTCGGTGACCGCGAATCGGGCGTTCCGGGCCTGCCCGACCGGATCAAGAACCGGCATCTGAGCGACACTTCCGCCACAGCCGCACCGCCGCCCCGCGTCCTGCGCGATCAGCGGTCAGTCAGCGGGCAGGCCGAACCAGCGGAGGAGCACGGGGCGGGCGTCGTCGGGGGCGTCCTCGGGCCCACGGGCATAGCGCGCGAGCAGGGCCAGGTAGTCGTCATGGAACGCGTCCAGCTCACCCTTCGTGAGGTGGATAAGGCCGCGCGAACCCCGCATCCAGCCTTCGGACTCCGCCTGCTCGGCGGTGAACTGCCGGGCGAGCTCGAGGTCCTCCTCCATCCTCATCCTGTCCAGCTCGGCCGACATGGCACGCTCGGCCTCCGTCAGCTCGTGGTGCGGTGGTCTGCGGATGTCGAGCCCGCGCACCCCGCGCCACCAGCGCTCCCTCCCGGCGGAGCGCTCGGGGATGTCCTCGATGAGACCACTGCGCTCCAGCATGCGCAGGTGGTAACTGAGCGTCCCGGTGTTCTCGCCGAGGGCGGCGGCCAGCGTGGTGGAGGTGGCCGGGCCCGCCGCGCCAAGGTGGCGCAGGATCCGCAGGCGTAGGGGGTGCGCGAGGGCCTTGAGCACCTCGGGACTGTCGACCGTGCGCCGCTCTGCGGCTTCCGCTCTCCGCTCTTTCGTCATGGCGGCAGTCTACCCCCGGTGCAGATATTTCTCTGCAGAGCTTTCTCTGCAGAGAAAGGTCTGCAATGCTGTGGCGTATGACGACGAACCGATTGACCTTGGATCGCACAGTCCGCCGCTTCACGCGTGCCGCTGCCGGAGCCCTGCTTGCCGGGCTCGTCCTGGGCGCCGCACCCGCGCATGGAGCCGAACCGACTACGGATCTTCCCGCGTTCGACTTCTCCGCCTGCCCGACCGTCGATGAGCTGCCCGCGGGTGCGGACCCCGGCACCTGGCGCTGCGAGGTCATGCACGCCACGGGGCATCTGCGCATGGGCGCCATCGACGAGCCGCTCACCGAACCCATGAAGATCACCTTTGCTGAGGGCCGTGTCGACGGGGAATTCCGCCAGGTCTTCGGGGAAATGACCGCTGCGCCAATCCGGGTGGGAGGCACCCCGTTGACCCTGACTCCGCGGTACGGCGGGTACTCGGACTTCCTGTCCGACGACACCCGGCGCGGCGAGTTCGACATCAAATTCGCCATAAGCGCGCCTCACGGGCTGCTGACCCGGCCGTCGTCGGGCTGCTCCGTGGGCAGCGATGAGGACGCGGTCCACCTGGTTCTCAAGGACACCCATCCCACCCGGGTGATATCCAGGAACCCCCTGGTCGTCACCTTCGCTGCCCAGGACTCGGAGTTCGCCGCCCCGGGCACCAGTGGCTGCGGCCCTCTGAGTCGTGCGCTCAACCGGGCCCTGGGGTTGCCGTCCGCGGCGGGGACGAACGCCTTCGGCATGGACGTCACGGTCGCCATCCGGCCCTACGCGTAGACCCTTCCGTGAGCAGTCGCCGCTGAAGAGCCGCAGGCCGGTCGGACGGGTCCAGGTCGTTCGGCTCGCCCAGGCCGTCGGTCAGCGGGTCCGACATCGCGCGGGCGTCCGCGCCCATCACCACCGGCGTCGGATCAGGAGCAGCAACGTCAGCAGGGGCAAAATCGCCTCTGGCCCGGCGGCGGGCGGGTCGGCTCCCGGCCCTGGACTCTCACCTGCTCCGCGAGACGGGCCTTCTCCGCCTTGGCCTCCCGGTGGCCGGCGCAGGCCAGTATCCCGACCGTTCGGCTACGCCCGGGACGGCGGATCCGGGGCGGCCGCCCGCGATTTTCGCGAACCCCGGGCGTCCGTCCCTCATACGGCCACGGCCCTGTGACGTACGTCGCACAACTTCCTTGCCCTTCCCGGCAACCCCGGTGGCGGCGGCGGCAACTGAACGGCGCACGAGCAGAACTCCACGCCGACTCCGTAAAGGACCGCCCACCGATGCCGACTTCCTCCCACCGTCGTCTCCCCGCCCGCCGCCGTCTCGTCCTGGTCACCACGGGACTCGTCACCGCGGCGGGACTCGGCGTCCTGCCGTTCGCCACGCGCGCCGACGCCGGCGCCGTCGATCTCGCGCACGACCGCCTGGCCTCCCAGGACGGCTGGGCGTCGAGCGGCTCCGGCACCACCGGCGGGCAGGCCGCCGACGCCGAGCACGACTTCACCGTCACCACACGGGCCGAACTGGTCAAGGCGCTCCGAGCGGGCCCGTCCGGCGCCCCGAGGATCATCCGCGTGAAGGGCCGGATCGACGCCAACACCGACGATCAGGGGCGCCCGTTGACCTGCGCCGACTACGCGAAGGGGACCGGGTACACGCTCGCCGCCTACCTCAAGGCCTACGACCCCGCGGTATGGGGGCGGTCCAAGGTGCCGTCCGGCGCGCAGGAGTCCGCACGGGCGGCGGCGCAGGCGAAGCAGGCCGAGCGGGTGGGCATCGCGGTGCCGTCGAACACCACCGTCATCGGCGTGCCCGGCACCGACGCGGGCATCAACGGGGGCAGCCTCCTGGTGCAGAAGGCGGACAACGTCATCATCCGCAACCTGACCTTCGCCGACACCCGTGACTGCTTCCCCCAGTGGGACCCCACGGACGGCTCCGACGGCAACTGGAACTCCGCGTACGACGCCGTCACCCTGCGGGGTGCGACCCATGTCTGGGCCGACCACAACTCGTTCACCGACAACCCCCGCTACGACGCATCGAACCCCCGCCACTTCGGCCGCGAGTACCAGGTCCACGACGGAGCCCTCGACATCACCAACGCATCGGACCTGGTCACCGTCTCGTACAACCGGTTCGCCGACCACGACAAGACCATGCTCATCGGCAGCAGTGACAAGGACACGAAGCTGCGGGTCACGCTCCACCACAACGTCTTCCAGGGCATCGTGCAGCGCGCACCGCTCGCCCGGGTCGGACAGATCCACCTCTACAACAACCACTTCGACACCACCCCGCGCAACGGCTACACCCACAGCTACAGCGTGAACGCGCGGGCCGGCGCCCAGATCGTGGCGCAGAACAACCACTGGACGCTCTCCTCCGACCGCAAGACCTCGCAGCTCCTGTCGGGTGACGGCACGGGCGCGTTCGCGGGCAGCGGGAACATGGTCAACGGTTCGGTCACCGACCTCGTCGCCGCCCACAACGCCGCGAACAAGAAGAAGATCAAGCCCGAGGCCACCTGGAATCCCGCCCTCGCCAAGGGGCTGGAACCGTCCGCAGCGGGACTGCCCGCGTCCCTCGCCCGCAGTGCCGGCGCGGGCGTCCTGAAGTGATCCACCACGCCGGTGCCCCGGCGGGTGCGCTCGCCCCGGCCGGGCACCCCGGCGAGCCGCCGACGACGCGACGACCGCTCCCCCCGGCCGGGACCGTGCTGACCGGCCGGTTGGTATCCTCACCGTCCCTCCGACCGGCGGGCACCGACACCGGCACCGACTCGGGTAGGAGCGCGGACAGACCTGAGGGAGACTCCGCAATGGCCCCCGACGACACGTCCGCGGAGTTCCACGACTTCTTCGAGCGGCACCACGCCGAGCTGGCCCGCCTCGCCTACCTGCTCACCGGTGAGGCGGACACCGCCGACGACCTGGCCGCCGACGCCTTCGTCGCGCTCTGGCACCACTGGGACCGCGTGCGGCGCGCCGACCATCCGGTGGCGTACGCCCGCGGTGTGGTCACCAACATGGCCCGGGCCCGCATCCGCGCCCTCACCCGCGAGCGGCGCCGCGTCCACCTCTTCTGGTCGGCCCTTCCCGGTCGCGCGCAGCACCCCGACGTGGACGCGGTGATGGACGTGCGCCGCGCGCTGGCGCGCCTGCCGTTCCGCAAGCGCGCCTGCGTCGTGCTGCGCCACGCGCTGGACCTGTCGGAGAAGGACACCGCCCTCGCGCTCGGGACGTCCGTCGGTACGGTGAAGAGCCAGACCTCCAAGGCCATGGCCGAACTGCAGCGCCTCCTCGGCGCGCAGGCCGCCGTGGAACTGACCGGAACGAGGAACTGATGGAGGACCTGAAGCGCCGGCTCCGGGACGCGGCGGCGGCCCACACGCCCGACCGGGACGGGATGCTGGAGCGGGTCCGGCTCGGCGCGTCCCGCGCCGTGCCCGACCGGCGTGCGGACCGGCCCCTGTCCTGGCCCCGCGTCACCCTCGCCACCCTCGCCTCCACGGCAGCGCTCGTGGTGGGCGGGTACACGCTCGTCCCCGCCTTCCACACGGAGGGCTCCGGCCGGGCAGCGACCACGACCCCCGCGGCGCCGGCGCCCCCGGCCACGCCGTCCACCCCTCCCCCGCCGTCCGCGCCACCGGGTACCCAGGACGGGCCGCTGCGCTCCGACGGCGCCGTCGACCCGCAGCCCAATCCCTACTGGTCCCAGAGCACCGTCACCCTCCACACCGGTGCGCCCCTGGCGGCGCTGACGCTGGAGGTCCGCGTCGCCCAGACGGCAGGCGTGGCGGCCACCGGCGCCTGGCGGACCCTGCCCGAGGGCGACTTCACGCTGACCACCACCGACGAGGGCGGCGCCCTCCTCTACCGGTGGACCCTCAAGCCGGGCCGGACCGTCCCCGCGGGGCAGCACGTCTTCGCCGTCCAGTACAACCATGCCCCGGGTGCGCGGCCCCTGGCCGGCGACTCCTACGCGGCGACGGCCGCCTCGGCGACGGGACAGCGGCACACCGTCACCGGCACCTTCCGCCCGGCGGCGGGCGCGACGGGCTGACGGGTCCCGGGGCCGGGAGCCACGCGGTGGCGTCGCTCCCGGCCCCTTCCTCCTCCTGTTACGGGGTCCAGCCGCCCAGCCAGTCCGAGACCTCCTGGGATGCGGCCTGGGCATCGCTCAGGTGCGGCCGGTCGGTGCTCTTGGGGCCGGCCCCCGGGCCGACGTTCATGTACTCGGCGAAGCGGTCGTCCTTCCAGGAGAAGCCGCCCATGTCGGTCCAGGGCGCGCGCTTGATCGCGGCGCTGAGGGTGGAGTTGCGGAAGGTGGCCTGCGGGTCGACGGTGCCGTCGCCGCCCGGGTGCCAGTTCCGGCCGAGATGGAAGGAGGACGCGGCCACGTCACCGTTGACGGTGGAGCGGTTGACGAGGATGCCCTTGCGGCCCGCCGGGGTGCTCGGGGCGGTGATGTACCCGGCCGAGGTGCCGTTCCAGCGCTTCTTGAGGGTGATGACCGACTGGTCGATCACCGCGGTGGCGCGGCCGAAGATGAAGTCGACGTTGCCGACGATGTAGGAGTTGGTGACGTAGACGCGGCCGGGCTTGTCCTTGGCCGCGGTCTCCAGCTCCAGGGTGTCCTGGTCGCCGGTGACGATGATCGCGTCCAGCACGATCCTGTCCGCGGCCGTGAGCAGGGCGACCGCCTGGTGGCCGTCCACGGACTGGTTCGCGGCCTCGTCGAAGTCGTTGGAGACGGTGAGGTTGCGGAGCTGGGAGTCGTCCGACCGGATGGCGACCGTGGCGCTGCCCGGAGTGCCGTACGTACCCGAACCGTCGGGCTTGCGCAGGCCGGCCGCGTTGCCGTACACGATCACCGTGTCCTTGCGGCTCGGGCCCGAACCCTGGATGGTGACGTGCGGCTTGTCCGCCGGCACGTTGACCGTCTCGCGGTACGTGCCCGGCTTGACCGAGATGACCACGCGGGAGGCGTTGCCGGCGGGTACGGCGTCCACCGCGGCCTGGACCGTCCTGTACCGGCCGCTGCCGTCCTGGGCGACGGTGAGCGTCCTGGTGGCCGCGGCGGCGGTCGCGGCTGCCGCCCCCAGGGAACTCCTCGGCCCAGCCCCGGACTTCACCAGCGCGGGGACCTTGTCGGCGGCGTCCAGGGTGTAGCGGTAGTACGCCTTGGGGTCGAAGGGGGCGCCGCCGCCGCTCTCGTTGCGTCCGCTCGTGCCGGAGAAGACGTTGCCGCGCTGGACGAGGGCGGCGGTGGAGTCCCTGATCACCGGGTTGGCCATACCCTGGAAGTAGGAGTTCTCCAGCAGCATCCGCGTCCTGCCGCGCGCGTAGTTGCCGTAGGCGGACTTGACGGCGGTGCCCGGGGTGTCCTCCATGAAGTTGTTGTAGAGGTGTGCGTGGGCGGCGTTGTCGGTGGACGGGTTGCGCTGCTCCGTCTCGCGGATCCAGTTGTGATGGACCGTGATGTCGGTGACGACGTTGTCGGTCCACCCGATGCCGAAAGCCTTGTTGGCGTTGCTCAGCCTGTTCCAGGACACCGTCACGTACGTGCTGTCCTCGCGGACGTCGATCAGTCCGTCGGCGGTGTGCCGCAGGTCGTTGTGGTCGATCCACACGTGGTGGGCGCCGTCCATCTGGATGGCGTCGAAATCGTGCTCCTTGTCGTTCCACACGCCCTGGTAGGAGTCCCTGATCGTCAGGTTCCGGATGATCACGTTGTGGACGCCGTGGCCGAGGAAGAAGCCTCCGCCGACGATGTGCCCGAGGGTGCCGGAGCCGATGATCGTCTTGTGCGAAGCGACCTTGATCTCCTTGCCGACGGGAGCCATGTCGATCGTGCCGGCCACGACGATGACGTAGGGCTCGGGGGCCGTGGCGTACTTCTCGAGGTCGGCGAGTGACGTGACGGTGACGGTCCTGCCCTCCCGGCCGCCGTACGTGCCGTTCTGTCCGAGCGCGTCGACCGAGGCGAATCCGTCGGCGGCGGCAGTCGCCCAGGCGGAGGGTTCCGCGGCCGCGGCCTTGTCACCCAGCCCGAACGCGGACCCGTAGGCCACCACGCCGGATACGGCGAGGGTCAGCGGCACCCCGATGGCCAGGACCCTTCGCGGTCTGCGATGGCGGGTCGTGCGGCGGATCGAACTCATGGGCGGTTCCGTTCCGTGAAAAGGGGAGTGATCGATGCGGGGTTGCCGCCGAGGCCCGAAGGGTTGCCGCCGCCTCGCAAAAAATCAAACACTCAATCGGATGTTCGACGTCGCGTCGGGCCCGGCCCGGGGTAGGCACCCGGTACCGGGGTGCGGTCCGGCCATCCCGGCTGCGACGGGGCCGCACTCCGGCCGCCCGCCCGGCGAGGCGCTCGGGCGGTGCACCGCGTCAGGGCCGGACGGCGGCCGGCCGCGGCCGGCGCAGCACGACGCCCACGGCGAGCAACGGCAGGCAGGTGCCCGCCGCCGCGTACACGTACGCGTACGGGGCCTCGTGCCGGACGTTCATCAGGACGCCGACCAGCGGCAAGCGGGCGATCTTCGCCCAGAGACGGAGCGCCTGGGCGGCGCCCCTCGGCCTGTACGGAGGGCTGGTCCGCGCCGTGCTCGTGCGGGTAGGCGCTGGAGGCCCCGGCACCGGATACGGACCGGCGGACCGCCCGGCGCGGTCGCGGTCAGCCGACGCGCGCGGCCGCGAGGGTTCTCCGGAGCCGGCGGATCGCGTCTTCGGCTTCCGTGTACTCGTGGAGGGTCGGCTGGACGGCGCCGAAGGTGGGACCCTCTCCGGCGGGCAGGGCCCGCCAGTGCAGGATGGGCGTGAGCGCGGTAGCGGCTGCGCCGAGGAACCAGGCCAGGGGGCCGTGGACGTGCGCGAGGGCGATGGCCACAGCGGCGAGCGCTTCCCGCAGGTGTTCCAGTCGCTCGACCTCGGGCAAGCCTTGCCGGGACTGCGGAGTGCCGACGGCGGCGTCGAGGTCGGCGGCGGCCTTCGCGGCGACGCTGCGGTCGGCGGGCGACAGCTCCCACACCTGATCGCGAATCTGCCGCTCGGCTTCCTCAACCAGACCCTCGATGACCTTCCCCATGCCCATACCCGCATCCTATGCATGCCGCGGCCCTCAGCAGCAGAGCGCGGACAGACCGCATTGGTCCAGCCGCGCTGATCGCCGTCGCGCTCGACCCCAGTCGGCTCACCAGCCCGCGCGTACGCACACCCCTAGGACCCCCCACGTCGGCCACCGCCGGACGCCGGCTCCCCGACCTCTTCGTCCTTCCGCCCCGGACTGCGACCGTGTCGTACTTGCGGAGCTCCGTGGTGCCGACGTACGTGACCGTGAAGCTCCGCACGTTCCTCTCGAAGCAGCCGTCCGAGGGCCCGTCCGGCGTGAGGGACCGATGGCCGTCGTGTGCGTACGTGCCTCCCAACAGCATCTGGGGCGCGACGAGTTCGTGCGTGACAGCGGGGAAGGACGCGTCGGAGTACTCATATCCCCCGTAGCCCGCACCGCCGAGCACGATGACGGCTCTGGCGGCGTACGGCTTCGTGCGCTCCCTCTTCCTCGGCTCGGGCGCGGTCCCGGCCCGCCGGTCCGGGGACGGGCGCCGCGTAGGAGAACGACCTGCCGGACCTGTGGCCCGCACAGCCGCTGCACCGGGCCCGCTACGGGGACGTACGCCGCCGCAAGATCACCCCCACAGTCGCGGTGTGCCTGGAACACCGGGGCACCACGACAGCGAACGCCTGCTGGCCGCCGAGGCGGAGCTGATCGAGGGGTGCCGAGGCCGCGCCTGGACCCGCGAGCAGATGCGCCTGGCCCTGCGAAGCCTCCAGGAAGCCGACCCGCCGCCGGCCCTTACCGCGACGCCCGTCTGCCGACCCCGTGACCAGTCGGCTTGGCTAACGGAGGCGCAGGCCTCCCGGAAGTTCCTCTTCGATGATCTCGACCAGCCAGTCGAAGACGGTCGGGCCGCGGCCGGCGCGGGCTTCCGCCAGTCTGGCGGCCATGCCCGCCTTGTTCGTGGGATGACAGCGGGCGAGCGACATTTCGAGCTGGCGAGCGGTCTCGGGGTGTCCGAGATGCTGGCGGGAGGCTTCGTGATCACGCCAATCGATCACGAAGTCGCCGTCGTCCGGTGTGCCGAAGCCGCCGCGGAGGCAGTCAGCGAACGCATCGAGGTTCCGGCCGAAATAGCCGCCGCAGCCGATGCTCTCGCCGGCGACTCGCCAGAGGTCCTCCAGGGTCCTGACCTGGCTGCCGTCCAACGCATATCTCACTGTCACAGCGACGAGACCATGTCCGGCAGCACCTCGCACAGGTTCGCCGGAACGTGTGCGCTTCAGCTCGGCGTCCAAACGCCCGGACCGGTGGGCCGCCTGGAGCCGGGCGATGCAGTTGCCGGCGATGTCGCAGAGGACCGAGTACCCTGCGTGCGCGGTCTTCACGCCCGAGGCCGATGGCCAGGTGGGTCTTGCCGATGCCGGGGGGGGCCGAGCAGGATCACTCTCTCCGCCCTGGCGACGAACGTGCCCGTCGCAGGCGTCACCGCGGTGTCATGAACCGGGAGAAGCCGAGCCCCATCACCAGAACCGGCGGCACCCGCTCCTGCCCCGGTGCGACCGGCACCTTCGGCTCGGGGAACCACGGGTCGCACTGGGCGATCCGGCGACCACCGGTGCCGGCATCGTGGGCCACTCGTACAGCAGGACCCGGATCTACCGCCGCCGGATGGAGTGATCACGGTCTGAACGGCCCTGGTGGGGGAAGCTGCTGTCCATGAGGCTTCTGGCATCCCTGCGGGCGGGCGAGAACGCGCTGACCAAGCGCATGGCGTCCTGGGATTCGGTCTGGGCGCGCGGCGTGCTGCCGCCGGTCGAGGACGCGGCCGAGCACACCAAGCTGTGGTGGGCCGCCGCCGCTCTCATGGCCGCCGGAGGCGGATGGAGGGGTCGCAGAGCCGCAGTGGCGGGCGTGGCCGGGATGGCGGTGGCGCAGGTGCTCTCCAATGGAGTCGCGAAGCAACTCGTCGAGCGGCGCCGCCCGCCGAAGGAATGGTTCCCGCACGAGGACGTCGAGGACCGCCCGGACAGCTCCTCCTTCCCCTCCGGGCACACCGCCGCGGCGGTCGCGTTCACTGCCGCCGTCGCTCCGAGCTGGCCGTGGGCGGGCGCCGCGTGCGCCGTACCCATGGTCTTGGTGTCGATCGAGCGGGTCCACAGCGGCGCGCACTACCCCTCCGACGTCGTGGCCGGCGCCGTCGTCGGACTGGCGGCGGCCGCCGTGGTGCGGGCCGCGCCGCGCCTGCTGCTGCGCCGCCTCGGCTGAAGCGTCGGCCGCCGGCGCGGGTGCCCGGCCGGCTACCGGGTAGGCGCACCTGACGGCAGTAGAACAACCGGGACCGAAACGGGACAGCTGAGCGGCACGGGGCCTCGACCGCGACGCGGATGGGCGGCGACCGTGCGGGCCGTCGAGGATATCCGTTGCGGGCAGCACCAGGAAGGCAAGGTGAAGTCTCATGAAGGACGCTGATCGGCACGCCCACGACTCCGGCGACTCCGTGGGTGCGCTGGTGACCCGCGCGTCCCAGCAGCTGTCCGAGCTGGTGCGCGAGGAGATGCGGCTGGCGCGGGCGGAGATGACGGAGAAGGGCAAGCGGTTCGGGATCGGCGGCGGCCTCTTCGGCGGGGCCGGCCTGGTCGGCTTCCTCGCCGCGCAAGCCCTGACGGGCGCCGCGATCGCCGCCATGGCGCTGCTGCTCCCGGTGTGGGCCGCAGCCCTGGTCGTCGCCGCCGTGCTGGCAGCGGTCGCCGCCGTCATGGCGGTGGCCGGGAAGAAGCAGATCGCGAAGGCCGGCCCGCCCGCGCCCGAGCAGACCATCGACAGCCTCAAGGCCGACGTGGCCGAGATCAAGGAGCACGCACACCGATGACCACTCCATCCCCCGGCGAAGAGTCCGCACCCACGTCCGAGGAGCTGCGCGAGCAGGTCGAGCACGCCCGGGAGGAACTCGGTCAGACCATCGAGGCGCTGGCCCACAGAGCCGACATGAAGGCCAGGGCCCAGGAGCGGGCCGCCACCGCGAAGGCGCAGGCAGCCGAGAAGGCCGCGCATGTAAGCGGCCAGATCCACGTGAAGGCGGAGCGGGCCAAGCAGCTGCTGAAGGACAAGACCCCTGACCCTGTCCTCGGCAAAGCCGCCCACGCCGCAGCGCAGGTGCGCGAGAGTGCGTCCCGTGCCGGACACCTGGCTGCGGACAAGACTCCCGAGCCGGTACGGGAGAAGGCCGGCCGGCTGGCGGCCACGGCGCGGGCGAAGCGCACCCCGCTGCTCGCCGCCGTCGCCGTCCTGGCCGCCTTCCTGCTCGCCCGGCGCGGCCGGAGGCGTCGATGAAGGCACCCTGGGAAGACGCGCCCGGCGCTGGTCCGGCGCTGGTCGTCAACGGGATCGCCCAGGAGCTCCGAACCCTGCCAACTCCGGGGGCTCCACGGCGGTCTGGTCGCGCAGACGTCGCATCGCCTCTGCCTCTGCCGCCCGCCTGGCCAATACCCCGGCGCTGTTGACCGCTTCCCGCTCGACGCACGCACCCTCCAAGAGCAGCGCCCACTGGGCTGCCGAGCCCTCGCCGATCGGTCAAGAACCCCGACGGATGTCCCCGCCCGCTACGGCTTGCCGGGCGGTCCGGGCTTCGCCGGGGCTGGGCGGGGTTCTCGGGCCAGGGCGCCGGGCCACCAGCTGCGCGGGCCGATGTCGATCACCAGTGCCGGAACCAGGAGGGACCGTACGACCAGGGTGTCGAGGAGGACGCCGAAGGCGACGATGAAGGCGGGAAGACGAAGCCGTACAGGGGGACGGAGGCGTCCGTGCCGCTGAAGCCGAGCAGGTGCTCGAAGACGAGTGCGGAAACGCCCAGGGTGGCCAGGAAGTTCAGGGCCACGGTGGCCACGAGCAGCAGCGGGACCAGGAGGGAACGCAGGAGGAGGACGAGGATGAGCAGGATGATGCCGAAGACGACGGGGAGGATGAGCGTGTGGTCGCGGGCCGCGGTCTGTTCGGTGTCGTACTTCTGGGCGGTGCGCCGAGGCGCGGCGCAGCCGCGCCGCCGGCCCGGCGCTCCAGCCGCTCCCGGGCCTGGCCACAGCTCCCCCAACCGGGGGCGCTTCTCCCGGTTGGGGAGCTGTGGCCAGGCCGGCCACCCGGTGGCCGGAGAAGGGGTACTGCGGCTGCGGGCGGCGACCCGGCGCTGCGACGACGCCTGTTCCTGCTGACTCTCGCCCGCACGCTGCCGGCCGGGGTATGGCTGTGGCGCACCCTGGTGCTCGGAACCCTGAACATCGGCGCGTTCAACTTCTTGGCCGGCCAGGCAGCAAGGGCCCGGGCTGCCGAAGGGAACAGCTGCGGGCACTGCCCCTGCGACAACCTCGAGCTGCACACTGGCCGACCGCGGGGGCTCCAGCGGTCGGCGTCCTGATTCCGGAGGAGCGAAGCCGCCACCCACCGACGAGCAGCCGCTGCCTCCCCGCTCACGGCCTCGCTCTTTACGTGCCCGTGCCCGCGCGGTTACCTGGAGTGCAGGGGTACGAGCACACGGGGGGCGGGCATGGCGGGCCGGCAGGGGGGTTGGGCACGCGGGCTCTGGCGGACCGCGGTGGCGGTGGCCGTGCCGCCGCTGACCGCGGGCCTGGCGTTCGGGGTCGCCTGGGCCTCGGCGTACGGGTCGCTGAACGGCTGGTGGTTCTTCCTGGGCGGGCTGCTCCTCCCGCTGGTCCTGCTCGGCTGGCACGCCGTCGTCGCCGCGCGGCGCCGGGCCTCGCTGATCTCCCTGTCCGCCGTCCCTGCCGGTTTCGGTGCGTTGCTTGCGCTCGTCTCCGTGGGACACCTCACGCTGGAGGACCGGGGCGTCGAGATCAGCTGCGTCGTGCTGAAGGTCACCGAGCGCACCGAGACGGACTCCTCCATGGATTCCCAGGGCCACTGGACCACCACGACCCGGACCTCGTACGGCCACCGCCTGGACTGCCCCGCAGGCGGCCCGGAGCACCTGAGCGCCCCCGTACGGCTCGCGGAGGAGGGCGCGTTGCTGGCGGTGGTGCACGACCCGCAGGGCAAGGTCTCCCCTCGGGCCGCCGGGCACGTCCAAGGCCGGGGCATGCGCACCGTAGCCGGGGTGCTGGTCGGTGCGGCGGTGCTGCTGGGGCTGGCCGGCGGAATCCGGGAGGCGTACGAGAAGCGGCGGCCGCGGCCGCGGCGGCCCACCAGGCGGTCTACAAGGCGCTGAAGCCGTGGCGATTGCTGCGTCCTGCCCGCCGGCGGTCAAAGGAGGGGAGGGCTCCGCCCGTCTGCCGAGGGGCGCGGATGCGGACCGTGGGTCGTGGCAGGTCCGGCCGCTCTTCCGCGCACGCGTTCCGGTATGTGGAGCGATTCCGACCGGTCGGCTACAGGGGGGGTATCGTCGTCCGGTCACGGGCGGCAATGGGACGTCTGTTCAACCCCAGGGGAACCGATATGGCTGATCTGAACTCGCTGCGAGCAAGCCTTGCGTCAGGTGAGCATGAGTTCGCCGACACCTTGGCCTTCATCGCCGCGCATTACGAGTACCAGCCGCAGGCGTTCCGCAACGGGGAGCTGGAAAATGCCGCGGGTACGAACGAGGGCTCCTGCAAGACGCTCGGACTTGCCCTGCTGGAAGGGCTGACCGACGAAGAGGCGCTGCTGGCATTCGGCGAGCACTACCGCAGTGTGCTGGCGACGCCGAACGACACCGATCACGGCAACATCCGCAACCTCATGGCCCATGGCCTGAAAGGGGTGAGCTTCGCCGGGCAGCCGTTGGCCCGCAAGAGCTGAGCAGCCCCGTCGACGCGGGCGGGGAGGACGTCCGCCGGGCGCAGCCCCTACGGGCCGGACCGACGCGCGCTTCGCTGTGACGCCCCCACCGGCCGGGTCGAGAGGCCGCGGATCCTCGCGGGGTTCTTCGCTCGCGCCCGGATGCGCCCCGTCGGGGCAGGATCCCCCTCTCCGCGATCGGATCCTGCCCCCGGGGAACCGCTTATTCGGGGAAGGAGTAGTAGAGCGCGCTGCTGTAGAAGGACCCGAAGTGTTCCTCCCAGTCGGCGCGGACCGAGGCGAGCCAGTCGTCGTTCTCGCCGGCGATCGCCGCCTCGGCCTGGGCGACGGCAGCGGGAATCTCGGCCGAGACGAGACGCTGCACCCCCTCCACCGGATCCTCGTCCGTGATGGAGATCATCTCGCCGGTCTCCAGGATGAAGTACCCCGCCCGTTGCCTTTCCAGGTGTCCGGTGGTCTTTTCCACGCACGTGGCGAACTCGTCGTCGCCCTTGAGCCCTTGCCCGACCGCGTGCAGGAGGTCGCGGAGCAGGGCGGCGCCCCTGTCGTAGTCCGCGGCGATGCCGATCCGGGGGCTCCAGATCATGGAGGGGACGATGGTCGTGCCGTATCCGGCCATGAGCTTGTGGGCGAGCGGGATGCCCCAGTTGTGCTCGGATATGCACCGGATCGGCTTGGGGATGTCGTCCCCGGTCGGCATTGAGTCGGCAGAGTAGAGATATGAACGGTTTGCCATGGCGGCGACCCTAACACCGTGGTCTGACATCCCTGTTCCGTCGGCGACGCCGTACGGTCGGCCCGGGCGCGCCCCTGAATCCTTTCGCCCGCAGGGGCCTTGGGCGCAGCCTGGGTATGGGCGAGCTGGATGCGGTCACCTACGGCACCTCGTCCGCGGTCGGCGCAGCAGCCGGAGCCGAGCGAGCCGCTCCTGGAGGAGAACGCCTTCCCGCTCCGCCCGGGCAAGCAGGGCCTGCGTTGCCGTCCGCTGCTCGGCGTCCGGCACCGCGCCCGGCCGGGCGATCCGGTCCTGAAGGTCACCGACCAGCCCCATCAGCAGCAGCACCAGCTGCTGTTGCGCGTACAAGGGGCGGAGGTCGCGGGCCGCGCTCTGACGGTGCTTGCGGCCGGGACGGGAAGCCGCGTTGCTACGGGGCGGGAGGGACGGGTTCGCGCGGGGCCCGGGGGTGGCATTCGGGGCGGGTGCCGTCTTCTTCCGCGCGCGGCCAGTGCCGTCCTTCCAGGGCCTCCGCGCTCCGGTTGAGCCGGACCAGCACGTCCTCCAGCTCCTGTATCTCCTGGGGGGACCAGCCTGCGACCACCCGGGCCAGGCAGGACCGGTTGACCTCGCGGTCCGCGGCGAGCCGGCGACCGCCTTCGGCGGTGATGCGCAGCTTGCGAGCCATGCCGCCGTCCGGGTCCGCGACGCGCTCGGCCAGTCCGCAGCGCAGCAGTGCGGCCGTCTGGCGGTTCACGGTCGAGGTGTCGAGGCCGAAGGCCTCCGACAGCTGTCCGATGGACATCGGGCCCTGGGTGTCGATCCTGCTGAGCAGCAGGTACGCGGACCGCTCCAGGCGTTCGGGGTCGCGGTCGCGCCGGGCCAGCACCTGGTGCCGTGAGAGCAGCATCAGCTCCCGCTCCAGTTTCTCCAGCACCGCGCCTCACGCTCCTTCCGGCGCTTCATTATCCCGGACGCGGGGACCCCCAGACCCATGACCCCGCCCACCTCAATATGCATGATACATAGCATGTGTACTATGCACTCCAGGTTGTCACCCCGACGAGCCACAGTCTCAACCCGGAGGACCCGCATGACCGTCACCACGTCCACCGCCTCCCGCGCGGCCGAGATCCTGTCCCGGCCGGTCACGCTTAACGGTCTGACCGTCCCCAACCGCATCGCGATGGCGCCGATGACGCGGATGTTCTCGCCCGGCGGCGTACCCGGCGAGGACGTGCGGGCGTACTACGCCAGCCGTGCCGCCGCGGGCGTGGGCCTGGTGATCACCGAGGGAACGTACGTCGGTCACGAGTCCGCCGGACAGAGCGACCGGGTGCCGCGGTTCCACGGCGAGGAGCAGCTGGCGGCGTGGGGGGAGGTCGCCGCGGCCGTGCACGCGGCCGGCGGCACGATCGTGCCCCAGCTGTGGCACATAGGCATGGTGCGCAACCAGGGCGACGCGCCGTACGCCGACGCGCCCGCCGTCGGCCCGTCCGGCATCCGCGTGGACGGCACCGAGGGGACCGGCAAGGCGATGACCCTCGCCGACCTCGACGACGTGATCGGCGCGTTCGCCGAGGCCGCCGCGGAGGCCGTGCGGATCGGCTTCGACGGCGTGGAACTGCACGGCGCCCACGGCTACCTGCTCGACCAGTTCCTGTGGGAGCGGACCAACCGCCGCACCGACGCGTACGGCGGCGACGCGGTCGCCCGTACGAAGTTCGCCGCGGAGATCGTGGCGGCGGTCCGCGAGCGCGTCCCGGCCGACTTCCCGGTGATCTTCCGCTACTCGCAGTGGAAGCAGGAGGCCTACGACGCACGGCTCGCGCAGACCCCGGAGGAGCTGGAGGCGATCCTGGCCCCGCTGGCGGCGGCCGGAGTCGACGTCTTCCACGCCTCCACCCGGCGCTACTGGCTCCCGGAATTCGAGGGCTCGGACCTGAACCTGGCGGGCTGGACCAAGAAGCTCACCGGCCGGCCGGCCATCACCGTCGGCTCGGTCGGTCTCGACGGGGACTTCATCCGCGCCTTCACGGGCGAGGGCGCGGCGCTCGGCGACATCGACAACCTCCTGGACCGCATGGAGCGCGACGAGTTCGACATGGTCGCCGTCGGCCGGGCGCTGCTCCAGGACCCGCAGTGGGCGGCGAAGGTCCTCGGCAACCGCTTCGACGAGCTGAAGCCGTACGACGCGGCGGCGCTCAAGTCGCTCAGCCGGTAGGCGATCGCCGGTAGCCGGGAATGGCTACCGGCACCGCGGTGCGTACGTGGCGTCCCCCGCCGGTGCTCACAGCCAGCCGCTGCGCTGGGCCTGAAGGGCCATCTGGAAGCGGTTCTCGGCTCCCAGGCGGGCCATCAGGACTTGGAGCCGGCGGAAGAAGGTGCGGCGGCTGATGCCCAGTTCGCGGGCGATGACCTCGTCGCTCGCGCCGCCCGCGAGGAGGCGGAGCAGCCGGCGGTCGGACGGCGGCAGGCCCGCCGGGCGGGTGGCGCGGCCGTGGAAGGGAAGGGCCTGCTGCCAGGTCTGCTCGAACAGGGCGAGGAGCGCGGAGAGCAGCCCGCACGGCTGGACCACCAGCATGGTGTTGTGCACGTCCGCCTCCCTGATCGACAGCGACACCAGCGCGTACGCCTCGTCGATGATCACCAGCTTGACGGGGACCGCCGGGGCGACCCGGGCCTGCTCGCCGGCCTCGATGCACGGCTCGATGGCCGTCTCCAGCTGCCCGGGCACCTCCAGCGAGGCCTTCGAGTAGACGACCCGCTGCGTCACACCGCGGGCGAGGGTCGCCAGCGCGTCGTCGAGGGCTCCGGCCAGCGGGAAGTAGGGCGGCGAGTCGAGCTGGCGGATCTGTTCGCGGGCGCTGGCCCAGGCGTGGCGCATCCTCGGGCCGATGGCGTCGCCGGTCACCACCTCGACGAGGTTGTCGTTGTACGCGGCGAGCCGCTGGCGGCGGAACGACTCGAACGCGCCGCCCACGGCGATGCGTGATCCCTCGAGCTCCGCCGCCCGGTGCCGGGCGAGGATCTCCAGGCCGGCGGCGGGAGGCACCGGCGCCACCACGTCCGCGCCCTCCTCGGCGGCGCTGGCCAGCCCTGCGTCGACCAGCTCGCCGTAGGCCGCGGCGAACGCGGCACCGTCCAGCCCGGCCGCCTCCCCGATCTCGGTGAGCGGAGCGGGGGCCGCTTCGAGCAGCGTCAGGTACACGCGGCCCGCCGCGGGGCCGATGCCCAGCATCCGCAGGGCCTCGCCGAGTTTCGCGTTCGCCATGCTCCGCATTATCGAGGACCACAGGGGCCTCGGTGGCCGATCAGTGCCATTGGCACGGACGGTCCTCCCCGGCGCGCCTTCCCGCAGTACCGTCCGGGGGCCGCCGGGGCTTCCCGGCAAGTCGAACCCATCCGGAAGCAGGTGCACGACGTGGCGAAGGGTCGCAAGAACGGCCTCTACTCGGAGGTTTCCGAGGAACTGTCCGCGCTGATGAAGACGGGCTGGGCGGACACCGAACGGCACGGCCTCCCGCTCGACGAGCAGGCCCCGTACGCGGCGCGCCGCCGTGCCGCGCTCTCCGCGCGCTTCCCCGGCGAGCGGCTGGTGATTCCCTCCGGCAACCTCAAAGCCCGCTCGAACGACGACCTCTACCCGTTCCGCCCGTACTCCGGCTACGTCCACATGACCGGGGACCAGGCCCGCGACGGGGCGCTCGTCCTCGAGCCCCGCGCGGACGGCGGCCACGACGCGTACTGCTACCAGCTGCCGCGCGACGGCCGGGACACCGACGAGTTCTGGCTGGGCTACACCGCCGAGCTGTGGACGGGCCGTCGCCGCTCCCTCGCCGAGTCGGAGCGCGTGCTCGGGCTGTCCTGCCGCGACGTCCGCAGCGCGGCGGGCGACCTGGCCGCCGCCTCCGGGGTCCCCACCCGGATCGTCCGCGGGGTCGACCCGGTGCTGGAGGCCGCCGTCACCACCGACCCGGAGCGCGACGCCGAACTGGAGGAGGCGCTGAGCGGGCTCCGCCTGGTCAAGGACGCCTGGGAGATCGGGGAGATGCGCAAGGCGGTGGACTCCACCGTGCGCGGTTTCACCGACTGCGTCGGCGAGCTCTCGCGGGCGGTGGCGTCCTCCGAGCGGTGGATCGAGGGCACCTTCTTCCGCCGCGCCCGGCTGGAGGGGAACTCCGTCGGCTACGGCTCGATCTGCGCCGCGGGCGAGCACGCCACGATCATGCACTGGACCGACAACGACGGCCCGGTGCGTCCCGGCGACCTGCTCCTGCTCGACGCCGGCGTGGAGACGCACACCCTCTACACCGCCGACGTCACCCGCACCTTGCCGATCAGCGGCACGTTCACGCCCGTGCAGCGCACGGTGTACGAGGCGGTGTACGAGGCGCAGGAGGCGGGCATGGCCGCCGTCAAGCCGGGGGCCGCGTACCGCGACTTCCATGTGGCGGCACAGCGGTACCTGGCGGAGAAGCTCGTCGAGTGGGGCTTCATCGAGGGCCCGGCGGACCGCGCCCACGCGCTGGGCCTGCAGCGCCGCTTCACCATGGCCGGTACCGGGCACATGCTCGGCCTGGACGTCCACGACTGTGCCGAGGCGCGCAACGAGGAGTACGTCGACGGCGTGCTGGAGCCGGGCATGGTGCTCACGGTGGAGCCGGGCCTGTACTTCCAGCCGGACGACCTCACGGTGCCCGAGGAGTGGCGCGGCATCGGAGTCCGGATCGAGGACGACCTGCTGGTGACCGCCGACGGCCACGAGAACCTCTCGGCGGGGCTGCCCCGCTCGGCGGACGAGGTCGAGGCGTGGATGGCGCGCGTCGCGGGCTGACGGCGCACGGGACGCAGGACCCGTAGCGCTCGCGGCGCTCGCAGCAGAGCGCAGGCCCCTGCCGGTCACGGCGGGGGCCTCGTGCCGTCCCGGGATCCCCGGGCGGCGCGCGGGGCTCAGGGCAGGCTGGGGAGCGGCCAGGGGTTCCGGGCATTGCGCCGGATCGCGGCGCGTACGTGGACCATGGCCAGGACGGCGCTCATGTGGGTCTTGCCCTCGGTGTACCGGACGTGGTCCTCGCAGAACCAGACGGCGTTCTCCGGATGCCCCTCGTGATCGAGCGGTGGAGCCACGGCACGGAAGTACACGAGCGTGAAGGTCTCGTAGTCGTGGTCCCTGAGGGACGCGCGGCAGATCGCGCAGCACGGGGGCATCACGGCCGGTCAACTCTCCTCCGCTGGAAGAACAGTGATCGCAAGCCTACGCTCGTCAGAGGTCTGTCCCCCCGCCGCCGTGATCGCGGACCGGGACGGCGCCCCGGGAGTCCCGCGGCCCCTGGGGGTTTCGCTGCGCGTTCAACTACCGGAAACTTTCCGGTCGCGGCCATGACAAGCGATCCAGCGAGCGTCTCCCTTACCAGGGCGAACCCCCTATCAAGGAAGAAACATGACGATACGTCTGGCAGCCCGCGCCTCCGCGCTCGTGCTCTGCACGGCACTCGCCGCCTCCTTCGCGCTCCCGGCGCAGGCCTCCTCGATCAGCACCGTCAGGCCGAAGGCCGAGACCGCTCCCCTGTACGACGACGAGGCCGGCGGCGACGCCAACGCGGACGACCCGGCGATCTGGCGCAACACCGCCGACCCCGGCCGCAGCCTGGTCGTCGCCACCGCCAAACAGGGCGGCCTTCGGGTCTACGACCTGGACGCGCACCAGGTGCAGTCGCTCCCCGCCCCGGCGGGACCGGGCGCCGACGACGCGCCCGGCCGCTTCAACAACGTCGACCTGGTCCAGGGCCTGCGCCTGGCCGCCGGCCCCGCCGACGTCGCGGTGGTCAGCGACCGCGGCAACGACCGGCTGCGCGTCTACCGGATCGACCGGGACCGGCCCGGCGGCCCGCTCACCGACATCACCGACCCCGACGCGCGCCCGGTCTTCTCCGCCGACCAGGCCGAGATCAACGAGCAGAAGACCGCCTACGGCCTGGCCACCTGGACCGACCGCAGGACCGGCCGCTCCTACGCCATGGTCAGCCAGCGCAACCGCACGCGGATCGCCCTGCTCGAGCTGCTCCCCACCCCGGCCGGCACCGTCGGCTACCGGCAGGTCCGTACGCTCGATCTGCCGGCCTCCTTCCGCCTGCCCAACGGTGCCTCCTGGGCGCCCTGCGGCGAGCCGGGCGAGCTTCCGCAGGTCGAGGGCATGGTCGTCGACCCCGCCGACGGCACCCTGTACGCCGGGCAGGAGGACGTCGGCATCTGGCGCATCGACGCCGGCCTCACCGGTACGCCGAAGCTGATCGACAAGGTCCGCGAGTACGGCGTTCCGGGCACCTACGACCCGGAGACCGAGGAGTGCACCCCGGGCGCCGACCCCGGCTACGGCGGCAAGCGCCTGACGGCCGACGTCGAGGGCCTCACCCTGGTCACCGAGGCTGACGGGGACGGCTACCTGCTGGCCTCCAGCCAGGGCGACGACACCTTCGTCGCCTACGACCGCGAGCGCGACGACCACAACGAGTTCGAAGGCGCCTTCCGCATCACCGGAGCCTCCGCCGCGCTCGACGGCTCGGAGGTCTGCGACGGGGCCGCCGCCCTGAACGCGCCCCTCGGCGCGCGCTACCCCAACGGTCTGATGGTCGTCCAGGACGGCCAGGAAACCCCCGGCGACGGCGACCGCGAGGCCACCGGCTTCAAGTTCGTCGACCTGGGTGAGGTCCTGAAGGTCATCGGCTGAACCACCGCGGCGGGGGCACGGCCCGGACCGTGCCCCCGCCGCGCGCAGCGTCGGCCGGGGCCGTCCGCCGCGCCACCAGCGCGCACGGGCCCTGACGGTCAGACCGTCACGAGCTCCTCGGCGACGAACCGTTCCACGAACTCCCCGGCGCGCCGGTCGAGGTCGGCGTACTGCGCCTCCCGCTCGGCGCCCGCGACCGCCTCGCCGATCAGGAGGTTGCCCTCGGTGTCGACGCGCTGGGGGCGCTCCTCCGCGCCGGTGAGGAGGCCCACGGTGGAATACGAGAAGCCGCAGTAGTAGGCGATGCCTTCGCTCAGATTGGTTTCGAGGAGGGCGTGCATCCCTTCCACGACGGGGTCGTCGGCAGTGGCACCGGCCAGGCCCAGCCACAGGATGCGCTTGCCGGCGAGGCGGGGCTTGCTTCGCCCGTAGGCGAACCCGTAGTTCCACACGCGGTCGATCCACCCCTTGAGGATCGCGGGCACGGTCTGCCAGTACACCGGGAAGACGGCGACGATCACATCGGCGTCGAGGATGCGCCGCATATGGGCGTGCACTTCGTCCGAGTAGGGCTTCTCCCTGTTGCCCCAGTCCGGCTGGTCCGACGTGTTCATCCGGGGGTCGAACCCCTCGGCGTGCAGGTCGAGCAGGTCGATGCGGTACCCGGCGGCTTCGAGCCGGGCGGCGGCACGGCGGGCCGTGTGCGCGGTGAGGGAATCGGTGCGGTGGTGCGCGACGACCACGAGGGCCGTCCTGGCATCGCTGCCGTGCTGCGTCACGATGTCTCCTGGCTGGTTCTGGTTCTGGTTCTGCTCGGTTCGACGGATCCAGTACAGCCGCGATGGCGTAGATGATCCATGGGAGAAACACTCCGGAACATAGGAGATCGTCTACGATTCCCGCGTGGATCCCTTGAGTTACTTACTGAGTGGCATCCGGGCCGAAGGCTCGGTCGTCAGCCACGCCGTACTGACGGCGCCCTGGACCGTCCGTTTCGCCGACGACGCACCGCTCACGATGATCAGCGTGCTGCGCGGCGGGGGCACCCTGCTGCTGCCCGACGGCACCGAGCGGGCGGTCGGGACCGGCGACACGGCCATCGTCAGCGGGTCCGCGCCGTTCCATCTCGCGGACCGGCCCGGCAGCGTCCACGGCTCCCATGCCGCGTACGAGATCGCCTGCTTCACCTCCGACGCCGAGTGCACCGCCCAGGAA
The DNA here is from genome assembly GCF_042901085.1 of Streptomyces sp. NPDC012794. Classification (NCBI taxonomy): domain Bacteria; kingdom Bacillati; phylum Actinomycetota; class Actinomycetes; order Kitasatosporales; family Streptomycetaceae; genus Streptomyces; species Streptomyces sp. NPDC012794. The sequence goes on along the minus strand of NZ_JBIBCI010000014.1, from coordinate 70,444 downwards.
CTCGGCGGTATCCGCTGGGGCGCCGACTCGGCGGAGGCGACCACGCTGATCGTGGGCGCGTACCGCGCCTCGGGCCACCGCCACGAGCGGCTCCTGCGGACCCTGCCGACCGTCCTGGTGATCCATGAGGACGCCGAGGTCTGCGCCCTGCTGGAGACGGCCGCCATCGACGCCGCCCGGCTCTCGGCCGGTTCGCAGGCACTGATGGACCGGCTCCTCGACTGGGCGCTGGTGTGCACGCTGCGCACCTGGTTCGACCAGGCCGGCGCCGACGCGCCCGGTTGGTACCGGGGTCTGGCCGACCCCGTCCTCGCGCCCGCCCTGCAAGCCTTCCACGACCGGCCCGCGGAGTCCTGGACGGTCGCGTCGCTGGCCGCCCGGTCGGGGGTCTCCCGGGCCCTGTTCGCCAGGCGCTTCACCCGGCTGATGGGCCGTCCGCCCCTCGCCTACCTCACCGAATGCCGTATGGACGAGGCCGAGTCACTGCTCACGGACACCGATCTCAGCATCGCCCAGATCGGCAGGTCCGTCGGTTACGCCGACGCCTTCGGCTTCAGTGCCGCGTTCAAACGCAACAAGGGCCTGAGCCCCAGTACGTTCCGCGCCGCGGCGGCCTGAGTCCCGGGGCCCGCCGAAGGAGCCCCGCGGAGCGACGGCCGCGGGGCCTTCCCACTCGCCATCGAGGCGACAGTTACTTGAAATTCTAATGAAAAAGGCCGCCATGGCCGGAAACCTTTGCCCAATTTGGTGACAAGGGCACTGATGTTTCATCATCGTGACTGCGCGTCAACTCTGACGCACATCGAGGAGACGGGGCGCCGGGGGGGCCTCGTTCACACCGGCCGAGCCAGCAGGAGCGTTCCCGCTCCCACCACGCCCCGCCGTGTCTCCCGTCCCGATCACGTCACCTAGGCAAAGGCCCATGTCCGCCCAGCAGCTCTCGGACCTCATACGTTTCGCCCGTCACAACTCACCCTTCTACCAAGGCCTTTACGCGTCCCTGCCGCAGCACATCGACCACCTCACCGACCTGCCGGTGGTCGACCAGCAAGCGTTCTGGGCGGCCAACACCCTCCACGACAGCCGCGTGCTGACCGGCCCGCTCAGCGAGGCCACGGTCTACAAGACCGGCGGCACCACGGGGTCCCCCAAGTTCTCCGTCTACACACGCGACGAGTGGCGCACGTTCGTCACCGCCTTCGGCCAGGGACTCGTGGACACGGGCCTGCGCCCGGGACACCGCGTCGCCGACCTCTTCTACGCAGGGGAGCTGTACGCCAGCTTCCTCTTCGTCCTCGACTCGCTCACCCACGCGCCCGTGGACAACGTCCGCCTGCCCATCGGCGGCGGCGCGCCGCCGGAGTCGACGATCCCCGCGCTGCGCGATCTCGGCGCCCAGGTGCTGGCCGGGACACCGACCACCCTGTGCCGGCTCGCCGAACAGGCGGTGTCGTCCGGTGTGCGGCTCGACTCGGTGGAGTTGCTCCTCTTCGGCGGGGAGGCCCTCTTCGACGACCAGCGGCGCCTGCTGGCCGCCGCGTTCCCCGGTGCCGAGGTCCGTTCCGTCGGGTACGCCAGCGTCGACGCGGGCCTGCTCGGCCGCCCCGTGGCCGGCTCCGACGCCCGGGTGCACCGTGCCTTCACGCCGTACTCGGTCGTAGAGATCCTCGACGACTCCACCGACCAGCCCATCACCGAACCGGGCCGGTCCGGCCGGGTCGTCGTCACCAGTCTCTTCCGCCGCCTCATGCCGATCATCCGCTACCCCGCGGGTGACCGGGCCGAGTGGACCGGCAGCGGGCCCGGGCACTTCCGGATACTCGGCCGCGCCGAGGAGGGCGTTCGGGTGGGCCCCGTCTCCCTGTACACCCAGGACGCCCAGGACGCCGTGGCCGCGGCGGACACCGCGGGGCACGTGGTCGGCACACAGCTCGTCGTACGCCGCTGGGACGGCCGCGACGGGCTCGTCCTGCGGCTGGCGACGGCCCCCGGCCAGGGCCGGAAGGAGCTGGCCGACGCCGTCGTCGCGGAGCTGGAGAACGTCCGGCCGCTGTATCCGGACAGCGTGCGCGCCGGGTTCGTGCACCCGCTGTCCGTGGAGTGGGTGCGCCACCGCGATCTCGCCGTCAACCCGCGCTCGGGCAAGCTCGTCCGGGTCCTCGACGAGAGGCCGACCGCATGACCGCCGTACCCGTGGCCGGGACCGGAACGGAGAGGGCGGCCGTGGGCGGCGGGCGGCGTGCTCCACTGGTCCTGCGCAACCGTACTTTCGGCGCCGTGTGGCTCGGCCAGATACTCACCCAGGCCGCCGTACGGATGTTCCAGGTCGGCGTGTCCTGGTGGATCGTCGCCCACGCCGTGCAGGACGCGCGGGGGCTCGCCTCCGGGCTGTTCATGGCGGCCTGCACCCTGCCCGCCGTGGTGCTCGCGCCCGTGGTGGCAGCAGCGGTCGCCCGGTCCGCGCACCGTTCGGTGCTGCGGAACGCCGCCGCCCTGGCCGCGTCCGCCTCGGGTGCCCTCGCACTGTGGGCCTACGGCGGTGACCTGCCGCTCGCCACCGTGTACGCCGCCGGTCTCGCCCTGGCGACCTGCCAGGCGTTCTTCGACCCCTGCCTGACCACCTCGGTGCCGGAACTCGTCGACGACGCCGACATCGAGACCGCCACCGGCTTCGAACTGTCCACCCAGTCCCTGGCCGGGCTCGGCGGTGCGCTGCTCGGCGCCCTGACGGTCGACCGGGCCGGGGTGGCAGGGCTCGCCGTCGGCTGCGCGGCCGCCTACCTCGGCGCCGCACTGCTCGTCGCGAGCGCCCGCTTCCGTACCGTCGTGCCGGACGTCGGAGGCGGCGCGCCGGCCCCGACGCAACGGCGCTCGCTGCGCCGCATCCTCGCGGAACTCCCCTACGTACGGCGGATCCTGATCTGCTTCACCGCGGCGAACCTCTTCACCACCGCCGTGTTCGTCGTCATCCCCCTGTACACCCGCTCGGTCCTCGCGGGCGGCGGCGCCACCGTGGCCCTGCTGGAGGCCTCGCTGGGCGCCGGTGCGCTCGTCGGCGCCTTCACCGGCACCCGTGTGCCGGGCAGCCCCAGGGTCGCCGGTGCGTACTGCCTGGGCCTGATGGCCCTCGCGCTCGCGCTGCCGGGGCTGGTCCCGCACCGCCCGGCCGTCGCGGGCTGCCTGGCCGTGGCCGGCTGGTGCGCCGGGGCCGTCAGCGTCCGCTTCGTCGCCCTCTTCCAGCGGCTGGTCCCGCCGGCCGACAAGCCCGGCTTCTTCGCCGTGATGCAGGCCGTGCTGGGCGCCTCGCTGCCCGTGGCGTCCCTGGCGTTCGGCTTCGCCGGCGACTTCCTCTCCCCGCGGACGCTGTGCCTGGTGCAGGGCGCCGGACTGGTCCCCGCGGCCTGCTCGCTGGCCCTGCTGAGGTCCACCGCGGCCGCGCCGGCCGCGGCGGAACCCGCCGGAGGCGAGCGGTGAGCCCCGTCATCACCCCCGCCGCCTGCTCGGACATCGCCGAACTGCGCCAGCTGTACTACGCCGTCTACGGACCGCACTACCCCGTCGCCCTGGGCACCGACCCGGCCGAAATGGCCCGGCTCATCGAGGACCCGTACTCCCTGTGGCTCGTCGGCCGCTGCGCCGACACCGGGGCCCTGACCGCGTCCGCCGCCATCCACGGTGAGGCGGGCAGCCGCATCGGCCGCCTGGAGGGCATCGCCGTGCACCCCGAGCACCGCTCGTCGGGTCTGGCCGCCGCCCTGACCGGGGCCCTGTGCGCGGGCATGCTGGACACCGGGCGGCTGGACTCGGTGTACGCGACGGTGCGCACCGTCAGCGCCGGCCCGCAGCGCGTCGTCGCACGCAACGGATTCCGGCCGCTGGGCATCCTGCCCAACGCGGTGGATCTCAGCAGCCGCGAAAGCCTCGCACTCTACGCGCGTCACTCGGCCGGGGTGCTGGATCGCCGGATCCCCGTCCCCGAAGTGCCCGCCCCGCTCCTGCCGCTGCTGCGCACCGCCGAGGCCGTGCTGGGCATCGGCTACCCCGGGGTGCGGGCCGCCGCCGGCCCGCAGCCGGCTCCGCCGCCCGTGCCGCGGGGCGCCGGCGAGCGGCTGGAGATGATCGAGGCACCGGCCTTCGTACGCCGTCGCTTCCGCGAGCGGTTCCCGGGCGCCGAGGGCTGGTTCTACCCGCTGCACACCCCGAACGTGCTGCTCACGCCCGAGGACGGCCGGTTCGAGGTCTACGCCTACCTGAACCGCGCCGGAGGGTACTGCTCCCTGCTGACCGCCCACCCCGACCCGGCCGCCGCGGCCGCGTGCCTCGAACCCGTCACCCGGGCCCTGGCCCGCGCGGGCGCGGGCTACGTGGAGGCGCTCGTGCCGCTCGCGCACCAGGAGGTCCTCTCGGCCTTCCTGTCCGAGGGGTTCGTCGCCGGGGCCATCTACCCGGCGATGCGCGCCGATGGCGACGGCTTCCACGACTACGCCGTCCTGTCCCGTTCCAGCGAGCGCATCGACTTCCGCGGCGTGGCCGTCGAGCCGCCCCTCCAGCCCTATCTGGACTGCTACGTGTCGGCCTGGGCGTCGACGCACCTGCCCACATCATCCGAGGTTGCCCCATGAACCCCCATCTCGCGCCGGTCGCCGTCCCCGACCCGGCCCTCCTGCCGCACGTACAACAGCTGTGCGACCTGACCGACCCGTACGCCTTCGGGCCCGCGGAGGACGAGCTGTTCGCCGCCGCCATGGCCGAGACCAACGCCTGGCACGTCGAGCGCTCCGCCTTCTTCCGCTCGCTGTACGAGGCCACTCCCCCGGCGCGGCCGTACCGGGCCCCGCTCGTCCACGCGAACTTCTTCAAGCGGCACGAGGTGCTCTCCGTCCCGCGCGAGGACGTCGAGCTGCACCTGACCTCCTCCGGCACCACCGGTCAGAAGTCGCAGATGTTCTTCGACCACTGGACGATCCGCTCCGCCCAGCGGATGGTCGCCCGGATCTTCGAGCGCAACGGCTGGATCACCCCCGACCAGGAAGTCAACTACCTCCTGTACAGCTACGAACCGGCACCCTCCCTCAACCTCGGGACCGCCTTCACCGACAACTACCTGTGCGATTTCGCCCCGGCGCGCAGCGTCGAGTACGCCCTGCGCAACACCGGCGGCGACCACGAGTTCGACCCCTTCGGCTGCATCGCCGCGCTGCGCCGCTTCGAGCGGGAGGACGCCCCGGTCCGCATCCTCGGCTTCCCGGCCTTCCTCTTCTTCACCCTGGAGCGGATGCGGGCCATGGGCCTGCCTCCGCTGCGCCTGCCCGAGGGCTCCCTCGTGGTCCTCGGCGGCGGCTGGAAGGGGCACGCCGACCGGCGCATCGGCAAGGAGGAGCTGTACGCCCGCGTCACCGAGCAGCTCGGCATCCCGGGCGAGCGGATACGGGACACCTTCGGGTCGGTGGAGCACTGCATCCCGTACATCGAGTGCGACCACCACCGGCTGCACGCCCCCGTGTGGTCCCGGGTGACGATCCGCTCCACGCGCACGCTCGAGGTCCTGCCGTACGGGGAGCGGGGCTACCTGCACCTCGTGTCGCCGTACATCACCTCGGTGCCGGCGCAGAGCGTGGTCATGGGCGACCTCGCCTCCCTCCAGCCGGGCGACGCCTGCGGGTGCGAGCTGGAGACCCCCTGGTTCACCGTCCACGGCCGTGCCGGGGTGAGCCGCAACCGCAGCTGCGCGGTGGCCGCAGCGGAACTGATGAAGGGCATGGCGTGACCGTGACGGAGACCATGACGGGGGCCGCGTACGAGCGGCACGGCGGCGGCGCCGCGCACCACTACTGGCAGGGTGAGTTCATCGGGGACGAGGAGGCCGGGCGCCGTCTCGCGGCCCTGCCGGCCGCCGTCGAGGCCGCGCTGGCCACGGTGCTGGAGACGGAGACCGTGCTGGCCGCCTGCGACGCCCTCGCCACCGCCCTGTGCGACCCGGCGCACCCGGTGCGCGCCCGGCTGGCCGCGCACCTGCCCGCGGGAGAGGACCCGGCCGTCCTGGCCGAGCTCGGCGGGCTGCTGGGCCGGCGGGAGCTGACCCGCAAGGTGCGCCGCGAGCTCGGCAGCGCGACTCCCGGCCGGCTGAACCGGGCCGATCCGCGCGAGACGGTCTACGAGGCGTGGGCGCCCGTCGGCCTGGTCGCCCACATCGCCCCGGGCAACGCCGCGACGGTCGCGCCGCTGAGCATCGTCGAGGGGCTGCTCGCCGGCAACGTCAACGTCCTCAAGACCAGCGGCGCCGACACCCTCCTGACGCAGCACCTGATGGCCGAGCTCGCGGCCCTCGATCCCAGCGGCGCGCTGGCCGCGCGGGTCGTCGTCCTGCGCTTCCCGTCCTCCCGGCAGGAGTGGCTGCGCCTCATGTGCGCGCCCGCCGACGCCGTCGCCGTGTGGGGCGGGGAAGACGCCGTCGAAGGGGTCGCGGCCCACGTGCCGGCCGGCTGCCGGCTGGTGGAGTGGGGGCACCGGATCTCCTTCGCGTACCTGACGGCTGACGTCTGGTCGGACGCCGGCACGCTCGGCGCCCTCGCGGACGACGTGTGCCTGCATGAGCAGCAGGCGTGTTCCAGCCCCCAGGTGGTCTACCTCGACACCGAGGACGAGGGCGAGGTGTTCGCCTTCGCCGAGCGTTTCGCCGCGGTGCTCGCGGCCCGCCCGCCGGCCGCGGGCACCGCCCCGGAGGACGAACCGGACCCGGCCGAGGCCGCCGAGCTGACCACCACCGAGCTGGTGGCCCGGCTGGAGGAGCACCTGGGCCTGACCCGTGTCTTCGCCGCGCCCGACGGCTCGTGGCGGGTCATGGCCGACACCCGGTCGCCGCTGACGGCCTCGCCGCTGCACCGCACCGTGTGGGTCAAGCCGCTGCCCCGCGAGCGGATGATCGCCACCCTGCGGCCGATGCGCCGCTACCTCCAGACGGCGGGCATCGCGGGCAGCCGGTCCGACATCGCCGAGCTCTCCCGCACGGCGCTGGCCGCGGGCGTCACCCGCGTCACGCCGGTCGGCGCCATGCTGGAGAGCTACGCGGGCGAGCCGCACGACGGCGTCTACGCCCTCCAGCGCTACAGCCGCCGCGTCGCATTCCAGGCCGACCCGGTCCGCTTCGCCACCACCGCCTGCCTCGACGACCTGGCCCGGCCCGTCGTCCTGCCGCTGCCGACGGGCCCGCTGACGGGCAAGCAGGACGTGCGGGAGCCTGCCCGGGCCGATGCCGAGCTCTACTTCCGCAGCGGCGGCAGCACGGGCGCTCCCGCCCTGTCGGTCTTCAGTTACGACGACTACGACACCCAGATGCACGCCGCAGCCCGCGGCCTGCTCGCCGCCGGCTACGACCCGGTCGGGGACCGCACCGCCAACCTCTTCTACAGCGGCGGCATGTACGGCAGCTTCATCAGCTTCTTCTCCGTGCTGGAACGGCTCGGCGGCGTACAGCTGCCGCTGGCCGCGGGGCCGGACCACCGGGCCACGGCCCGGGCCCTCGTCGAGCACCGGGCCGACACCCTCTTCGGCATGCCCTCCTACCTGTGGCAGCTGCTGCACGCGGAGGCGGACGCGCTGCGCGCGTACGGAGGCCTGCGCAAGGTCTTCTACGGGGGCGAGCACTTCACCGAGGAGCAGCGGCGGACGCTGAGGAAGGAGTTCGGCATCGAGACCGTCCGCTCGATCACGTACGGCAGCACCGACCTCGGCCCGCTGGGCTACCAGTGCACCGAGAGCTCCGGCGGCGTACACCACCTGCACGCCGACCTCCACACGATGGAGATCGTGGACGTGGCCGAGGACCGGCCGGTGGCCCCGGGCGAGACGGGCCGGCTGGTCTTCACCACGCACGCCCGGCGCGGGCAGCACCTGGGTCGGTACCTGATAGGCGACCTCGGCCGGGAGCTCCCGGGCCGCTGCGCCTGTGGCCGGCACGCTCCCCGCTTCGAGCTGATGGGGCGCACCGGTGACGTGATGCGGGTGGCGACGTACTTCCTCGATTACCGCCGCTTCCTGGCCATGGCCGAGGAACAGGGCGGCCACCGCGGCGAGTTGCAGATCAGGCTCGACGGCACGGACGTGCGCGAGCGGCTGACCGTACGGGTGGAGCGGACGCCGGCGACCGATCCGGAGCGACTGCGGGCGGCCTTCCTGGCCGGCTACCCGGAGCTCCGCTCGGCGGTGACGGAGCGGCTGCTGGACCTGGTGGTCGAGGCGGTCGACGGTGCGTCGCTGGACCGCAGCCCGGCCAGTGGCAAGCTCCTCGCGGTGGTGGACGCACGCCGGTAGGGCCTGGCCGCCCGCCGGCACCGGTGTCGCCTCCGGCCCTGGTCCGACGACCGGGGCCGGGGCGCAAGGCCGGGGGCCGCGCGCGCGGGCCCGGGCCTCGGGCAGGATACGGACGTGCGGACGACGGAACTGATCATGAGGGCCGGTGCGCTGGCCGACCGGGGCGGCCGGCGGATCCTCGGCATCGCCGGGCCGCCGGGAGCCGGGAAGTCGACGCTGGCGGCGCGGATCGCCGGGGCGCTCGGGCCGGAGCGGGCCGTGGTGGTGCCGATGGACGGGTTCCACCTGGCGCAGGCCGAGGTGCACCGGCTGGGGCGGGCCGACCGCAGGGGTGCGCCGGACACCTTCGACGCGGCCGGCTACGTCTGCCTGCTGCGCCGGCTGCGCACGCCCGAGGAGGTCACGGTGTACGCGCCCGCCTTCGACCGCTCGCTGGAGGACCCGGTCGCGGGCAGCATCCCCGTCGGGCCGGCCGTACCCCTGGTGATCACCGAGGGGAACTACCTGCTGCACGACGCCGCCGGCTGGGCGCCGGTACGGCCTCTCCTGGACGAGGCCTGGTACCTCGCCCCGGACGAGGCCCTGCGGGTGGACCGCCTCGTCGGCCGGCACGTACGGCACGGCAAGGACCCCGCGCACGCCCGCGCCTGGGTGGCGCGGTCCGACGAGGCCAACGCCCGGCTCGTCGCGCGCGGCCGCCACCGCGCCGACCTCGTCATCGACCCGGGCTGACGTACGCGTGCGGGGGGGGCGCTCCCGGCGGCCCGTGTCAGGCGGCGGGTGCGGGCCCGGAGGTCTTGCGCAGGACGCCGATCTTGTCGATGCGGTGTTCGGGGTTGCCCTGCGCGTCGCTCCAGAAGTTCCCCTCGGCGTGGTCCTCGGGCGTGGCACAGGTGGAGATCGTGATCATGGCTTGGGTGGGGGCGGTCCCGGGCTTCCCGGGCACGGCGGCGCGCTGCTCGCTCAGCGAGCGCGCGGAGCGGAAGGACGTCTTGCGGGTCTCGACGATCTCGTAGGTGTACGTCCGGCCGCCCGAGGTCACCAGGACCGTGTCTCCCTCGTCCACGGCGGGCAGGTCGCGCAGCGGGCCGCCCGCCGAGAGGCGGTGCGCGGTGACCAGGAAATTGCCCACCCGGCCGGGGCCGGTTCCGCCGCCCTTCCCGTACGGGCTGGCCGCCACGCCCCGGTCCTGTATGCGGGTCCCCGGTACGTCGTCGGTCGTGCCCTCGTAGGGCACGACGCGGAGTCCGGCGATCCCCACGGAGGGTATGGACAGCGTCGACTCCCGGTTCGGCACGGGCTCGGGCGCCGGCGCGGAGGGCGTCGCGGGAGCCGCCGGGGGCGCTGCCGGGACGGACGTGTGCGAGGCGGAGGAGGCGGGCGGGACGGCTGTGCCCACGGCGGCCGAGGGCCCGCACGCGGCCAGCAGGGCGACGACGGCGCCGACGAGTACGGCGGGTACGGCTCGGGAGGGCAGCGGCAGGAGCATGGGGCGGTTCCGTGTCGGTCGGCCGGGTCGTGCGGCAGGCGGGGGACCCGGTTCCCCCTGCCAGGGTGACATACGGAGGAAAGGACCATAAGAGCCCCGTCCTGTGACCTGCCTCCCCGCCCGGGGCCGGGGCGCGCCCCGGAATCAGCGGGTCGGCAGCCGGCCCGGGTCCAGGTCGGCGTGCACCACGTGGTGGTCCGAGTGCGGGCTGGGGTGGACGCGGTGCGTGAGCGGGGTGAGGCCGCGCAGGAACACGTAGTCGAACTTGCTGTTCCAGTCGGTGGTCGTCGCGCACGCGCCGGTTCCGGCGGTGGAGGGGCGGCAGCCGGGGTCCGTGTCCCGGGCCAGGGCCCACATCGGGCCGAGTTCGGGCGCGTGCGGCACGGCGTTGAAGTCGCCGAGGACGATCGCGCGGTCGTGGCGGGCGACTTCCGCGGCGAGCACCCCCACCTGGCCCGCCCGTACCTCCTCCTGCCGGCGCTCGGCGAGGTGGGTGTTGAAGACGCGGACGGGCAGGCCGCCCACCAGCGTGGTGACGGCCAGGTAACCGCGGTCCTCGGAGCCGCCGTCGGGGTATTCGGCGCTCACCCGGTCCGTCATCGGCGCCGCCGAGAGGATCGCCTGTCCGAAGCCGCCCGGCCGCCAGGGCATGCCGCCGCAGCGTTTCCAGTTCCGCTGGACCGTCCCGTACGCGACCCGGTAGACCAGCCCGTGCACCTGCTCCAGGTACCCGCGGATCTGCTCGACGTCACGTACGCACGCCTCCTGCAGGCCGATGATCTGCGGCGCGTACGTGGCGATCTCCGTCGCCCGGCCGGCGTTGCGCCCGCTCCCGCCACACGGATTGCAGATGTTCCACGTGGCGACCCGGTCCGGTACGGCCTCCGGGGCGGCGCCGGACGGCAGGGATCCGGCGTGTGGGACGCCACGGCTCGGTGCGCCGGGACCGAGGAGCAGCACCAGGCACACCGCGGTCATCGCGCCCGCGACCCACCGCGCGCCCCTGCTCAGCACCATCGCCTCCTCCCCGGATGTGGACGTACATCCTCACACGGCGGCCTCGACGCGCAATCGAGGTGCCTCCCGGCCGGTCCGTCCGGCATCATCACGGCATGATCGGCAAGCGCATCACCCATCGCACGGCGGACGGCGTCCGCGTACCGGGCACCTGGCGGCACGCGTTCATATGCAACGGCGGCTCCTACTTCCTCACGGACCTCTTCATCTACGCCGACGGCCTCGTCGACTGCTGGGAGCTGGTCACCCTCGACGAGTTCGAGCGGAAGCTGCGCCGCGGATGGGTGGCCACCAGCCTTCCGGACGGCGGACGCGCCTCCGCGCACCACCTGGCCTCGTGGACGTTCGGTGAACCGCGCACCTGGCTGACGCCGGAGCTGCTGCTCGCCGAAGTCCGCGACACCATCGACGCCCTGAACGGCCGCCCCGACTCGACCGACCGCTGCCTCGCCGCGGTGGACGTCTTCATGGCGGACCGCACGGAGGACAACCGGGCCGCCGCCCGGGCCGCCTACCTGGCCGTTCCCGAGACCGTGCGGCACTACGCGCTCGGCGACATGGACCACAGGGACCTCCCCCTCCAGGCGCTGGTGGCGGGGCCCGGCGGCCGGACCGAGGACGAGCCCGGGGAGACGGTCACGCAGGAGGAGTACGACGAGGCCGTCGCCTACTTCGAGGACCGCGAGCGGTGGCTCGCGGACGCCCCTTCACGGGTGCCGGCCGACGGGCCGGCCGAGTCCTTCGCCCCCGCGGTGAAGATCTACCAGTCGTATCCGCAGCGCGCGCTCGAAGACCCGGGCAAGCGGGCGCTGCGCAACGGCTACCCTGCCCCGATCACCGTCGGCGACGTCACCTATCCGTCGGTGGCGCACGCCTACTGGGCCCGGTCCGTCGCCGATCCACAGGCCCGGGCCGAGGTCGTGGCGGCGGAGTCGGGCGCGAAGGCCCGTACGGTCGCGGCCGCGGCGATGCGGCGCGAGGGCTGGGAGCAGGTCCGGACGGCGGTCATGGCCCGGCTGGTGCGCGCCAAGTACGAGCAGCACCCCGACCTCGCGGCGATCCTGCTGGCCACGGGTGACGCGACCCTCCTCTACGACGACGCCGACTCGGACTTCTGGGGCGAGAACGGGGGCCGGGGCCGCAACTGGACGGGCCGCCTCCTGGAACTCGTCCGGTCCGAACTCCTGGCCCGGCAGACCCTCGCCGACTGACACGGGGGCGACCTGTCGGGGCGTGCGAAGACGCCCCGCGGGTCTCCGGCGTTCCGCTTGATGGGGAGTTGGTGGGGATGGATCAGATGGTCTTCGAGTCGATCAGGTACTCGGCCGCCTGCCAGGATTGCGGTGGGGAGGCGGAGTGGCGGGGTGTCCAGGCCCTCGTGAGCGGGTCCTTGCGCTGGGACACGGAATGCAGCTGCCGTTCCTGCGGGTCCGCGCTGGCGGTCTGCGGTGGTGAACTACCCGCCGGGCTGCGGAGCCGTCTGCTCTCCGAGCACGGACCGGCCCGCCTGCGGGTGGACCCTACGGCGCGGAGCGCGGCGGTCATGCGCGTACTGCGGGCAGAGCTCGGCATCGGCCTGGCCGAGGTCAGGTCCGTACTGGGCGAGGTCGTGGCCGGTAGCCACTCGGGCACGCTGCCCGAGATGGAGCTTCTGGCCCGCAGGCTGCGGGCGTCGGGCATCGATGCCGTCGCCGGGCGGCTGGAGAGGCCCTGACCGGCTGCTCGGGCCCCTCTCCCCCCATTTCCGACGAAGCGCGTCCGGCACGCCGATCAGGTGGGCGGGCCGGCCTCCACCGGGTCGCGCCCCTCCACCGTGAACCCGGCGCGTCCGAGCGCTTCGGCTCCGAGCTCGCTCGCCATGACGACCACCAACCGCTCCGAGGCCACCTGCACGGGAACGGCCTCGGTCGCCTCCGCCGCGGCGGTCAGCTCGGACGCGTCCTGCCCGTCCGGCAGCCCGACCCGCGCGAAGAACACGGCACGGTTCTCCAGCGCGGCGAGGGCGAACACCGGATGCGGAGCCGTACGCATGCCCGCCTGCCGCGCGAACGCCCTCTCCTGGGCGTCCTCCCCCACGAACACGCACGCGTCGGCCGGTGCGCCTCCCGTACTCGCGACGGCCAGGTCGAAGATCCCGCGGCCGTCCTTCACGCCCCAGTGCACCAGACCCGCGTCCGCGAAACGGCCGGGGAACGCCTCCTCGAGGGCCGCCGCGGCGCGCTCGGCCGCGCCGTCGCCCGGACCGGGGTTCGAGATGATCCCCTTGCGCACGTCACCGAGGGCATCGAGGACGGCGTCCACCCGGGGCCTGACCCTGAGCGTCAGCGTGCCGTCGGGTTCCAGGCGGGCATCGGCCAGAGTGGCCCCGATGTCGAAGAAGAGCACGGACATGTGGTGTACCTCCGGAAGGTGGGGGCTCTCCCCTCCGCGCTCTGCCCGGGGCGCCCTCCGTCCACTCCGCGGTGCCTTCGCCTGTACCCGATCGGCGTCCGTCGCCCGTGTCGTTCTCAGTTGAGGACGTCCAGGAGGTCCGACCAGGAACCTTCACCGGCGGCGGAACGGGACCGCAGGGGCACCGGATCCGGGTAGCTCTCCGCCGCGGCCCTCGCGCGGACGATGTCCGGCCCGCCGCACGCCGCGAGCGCGAAGGCGCCGAAGACCTTGGCGAACGCGGCCGGGTCGCGGAACTCCACGCCGAACGCCCTGCCGTCCCGCAGCGGCACCCACACCACCCGGACGGACCGCGTCCATTCCGCCACCGGCCGGTCGTCCGCGGTCGACCGCCCGTCCAGCCACAGGCGCGCCACGTGCAGCAGGTTCACCTTCTCCATCGGCATCCGCCTGCGGCGCACCCGTAGTTCACGCGTCGTCAGCACGATCCGCTGGTCCTTCTTCGAGTACCAGACGACGCCGATCCCGAACGGCACCCACAGCACGATCCCGATCATCGGCCAGACCACGGCGTAACTCCACGACCGGATCACCGCGCCGTCCAGCAGGGACACGGCCCCGAAGACCAGAACCCACTTCGCCGTCATCCGCCAGAACCCGCTGCCTTGCCGGTACAGGACCCGCTGCTTCCCCGTCATCGCCATGCCGGCACGCTATCCGCCTCCCCGGAGCTCACCGTGGGCGCCCCCTCGGCAGCGGCGCGTCAGGCGATGCCGATGGTGTAGGCGGCACGGAACCCGGGGCCGTCCGCAAGGGGAGCGAGCGTGAGCGCGGCACCGGACTCGCGGTAGCGGTCGTCACGCTCGTTGGGGTGCTGGGGCACCTCGCGCTGCGCGTAGGGCGGTCGCGTGTACAGCTCCTTCAGGAAGTCCTCCGGGAAGAACAGCTGTGAGGTGGCTTCCGAGCGGTTGTCCGTGCGTACCTTGAAGTGGATGTGGGGGGCGAGTCCGGCGTACCAGCCGGGAACGATGGTCCGGAAGGCGCACCGCCCGGCGCTGTCGGTGAACTGGGTGCCGCGCAGCCAGGTGGCGCCGTCCGCGGAGTAGTCACCGGCGGCGTCCGCCTGCCAGACGTCGACGGCGGCTCCCTCGAGCGGCCGGCAGCCGTCGGAGGTGCGGACGACGGTCAGGTCGAGCCGGAACGGAACGCCTTCGCGTCCTGCCGTGATGTCGGAACGGACCAGGTCGAGGTCGAGGTAGTACGGGCCGGCTCCCCACTCGGTGGTCAGTACGCAGCGTGGTGCCTCGCCGCTTCGCCGTGGATCCGGCTGCGGGCGGGGGTCGCCGTCCGTGCTCGCGGCGGCCGATGCGGCCAGGGTGGAGGCGAGTGCGGCCACACCGGCCGTGCCGGCGGCCAGCAGGACCGCGCGACGGGGGGTGGGGTCGGCGTCGTTCCGGGTCATGGGGGCTCCCTCGGGGTAGGTCTGCCTTCGCGCTTCGGCGGCGGGCGGGCAACACTGTGCCCGTCGGCCCCGGGCGGTGCGGCGACCGACACGGGCCGGGGCCCCGAGTTCGCACCATTTCGCCAATGCCGATCTCAAAGTCCAGAGAAACGTTCTTCATACGAAGATTTCTCGTAACTCGTCGATAACTGCGGGGTGGGTTGTGAAAGACGATTCCGATATCGACCCTTCAAAAAAGATCACGGAGCGGGACCTTGCGCGCCTGATGCGGCGCGGCATGGACGAAATGGCCGAGGACCCGGCCGCGACGGAGGTCTGGGAACGCGTACGGCACAGGCAGGATCTGGCGGAGGACCGGGCCCACAGAGAGCGTTCCGAGAGGTCCGCGGCCATCGGATTCCTGGTCGGACTGACGCTTCTAGTGATTCTCGTCGTCTACTCCATCGCGACCTTCGAGCCGTAATGCAAAAAAAGGGAGTGAGGGCCCAGGTGGTGGCACAGAGGTCACTGATCGTGTTCGAGCGCGCCGGGAGCGCCCCCTGTCACCAGCGCACGGCGGTGAGGTCGACCGGCCGGGGCCGCAGCA
Source organism: Streptomyces sp. NPDC012794 (assembly GCF_042901085.1). Classification (NCBI taxonomy): domain Bacteria; kingdom Bacillati; phylum Actinomycetota; class Actinomycetes; order Kitasatosporales; family Streptomycetaceae; genus Streptomyces; species Streptomyces sp. NPDC012794. Next base: position 55,189 of record NZ_JBIBCI010000014.1, on the reverse strand, counting down.
GCCGGGTCCGCTCCGCGAGGTCGCTCAATCGCAGGGACATCTCGTCGGCGGACAGCCGGCGGCGATCGCCGTGGCCCGGCAGGACCCACTCGAAGCGGATCCGTCCGGCCGTCCTGGCCAGTGAGGTGGCCAATGCCTCGATGGAGTACCAGGTGACGCTTTCCGCGACCTCCAGGTCACCGGTGGTGCGTGACCAGTAGAAGCTGTCCCCGCTGAAGCAGTACCGGTCGTCCGCGAGGTAGAGCACGCTGCCCCGGGTGTGGCCGGGGAGCGGATGGGCGGTGACTCCCTCACCGATCTCCCTGGGTTCGAGACCCCGGATCACCTGGTCCGCGTCCGGAGCCGCGTCGAGGTCTCCCTCGTGGATCCACAGCCGGGCGCCGAAATGGTCGGCGTAGCGGCGGCCGTGGGCAGCGTGGTCGCGGTGCGTGAGGAGTACGTCGGTGACCTGGCCGGATTCGGCGTAGCGCTCGGCGAGTCCGCGGCTCCAGCGCGGTGTGTCGATCATCATCACCGTGCCGGAGGGCCGCAGGAGCAAGTAGGAGTTGGCCCCCGCGGTGCGCTGTGAGTTGTGGCCGCACAGCAGCACGCCCTCGTCCAGCGCCATGGGAAAGGGATCGAGCCGCCGGTCCGGCTGCCCGGAGGGGGAGCGGATCGAGCGGGTGGGGCAGGCGAAGACGGCCGCGTGCAAGCGCCGCGTCTCCGCTTCATCGCGTGGCGGGCGCAGGACATGGGACTTTCCGCCGGCCTCGCCGATCAGCCCGGGCGCGAGCTGTCGTGCGACATCGCAGTTGAAGCAACGGTCGTCCACGTACCAGTCGTCCACGACGGGTTTCCTTCCTGGAGGGCCGACGGACCCGGTCAGGTCCTTCCTCCAGGGATACCCCGCCCGGGGCCGGAACCGGTAGGCCCGGGCGATCTTGCGCTTCCGGGCCCGACCCGATCCGACGCGGTCGGGGCGGGGTGTGCTGGGCGGCCGTCGGCGGGGGCGTGCGCGAGGGCCCCTTCGCCGTTCGGCGGAGGGGCCCTCGCTCGGTGACCGCCGCGATGCCCGGCCGGTCAGGAGCGCGGTGTCACCTTGACGATGGCCTCGATCTCCACGAGCTGCTCGGGGACCGACATGTCGCTGACACCCACGATGGTGTCGGTCGTGCGGTGGTTGCCGACGTACTCCTTGTGCAGCCGGGCGGCCGTGTCGAAGTTCTGGCGGAGGTCCTTCGTGAAGATCTTCATGCTGATGATCTGGCTGCGCGGGACCTTGTAGTGCGCGAGGACCTTGTCCAGGTTGTCGAACGACGTGCGCACCTGCTTCTCGAAGTCGCCGGCGCCCACGAAGTTCCCGGCCGCGTCGTGGGACACCTGCCCCGAGATGTAGATCGTGTCGCCGGCTCTGATGCCCTGCGAGTACCCGTAGGACTCCTCCCACGGCACCCCGAACCCGAAGTGGTCCCAGCCGCGGCGTCCCTGGTCCTGCGCGGTGGCGCCCTGCAGTCCCGTGAAGGTGAACATCGCGGCCACGATCGCGGCCACCACGGCGCCGATGCCGAACCTACGCCTTGACTTGGTCATTCCTCTTGTCCTTTCGTCCCCGGTGGAGTCCGGAGCCCCGACGCTGTCACGGCGAAAGGGAGAACTCCTCGCATGGGAATCGAGTGGACGTCACATGGCACCGCCCCGGGGGCGGTGCCCGTGGTCCCGCTGTGCTACGACGGCACCGGGGCCGTGGGAAGCGCCTCTTCGGCCTCCGGCTCAAGCGGTGGTTCGCTGAGCTGCTCGCGCAGGTAGTTCCAGACGACGGCCAGGAGGGCGGCCGCCGGTACGGCCAGCAGGCTGCCGACGACGCCGGCGAGATTGCCCCCCAGCGTGACCGCCAGCAGGACCACCGCCGCGTGGAGACCGAGACCGCGGCTCTGGATCATGGGCTGGAACACGTTGCCCTCGAGCTGCTGCACCACGACGATGATCGCCAGCACGATCAGCGCGTCCGTCAGGCCGTTCGACACCAGTGCGATGAGCACAGCCACCAGACCGGCGAAGAGGGCTCCGACGATCGGCACGAACGCGGAGACGAACGTCAGCACCGCCAGCGGCAGGACCAGCGGTACGCCCACGATCCACAGGCCCAGCCCGATGAACACGGCGTCGAGGAGACCGACGAAGGCCTGGGAGCGGACGAATGAGCCCAGGGTCAGCCAGCCGCGCTCGGCCACCACCGGAATGTCGGTGCCCAGCCTGCCGGGAAGCTGACGGGTGAGCCACGGCAGGAAGCGGGGGCCGTCCTTGAGGAAGAAGAACATCAGGAAGACCGCAAGGATGGCCGTGACCAGGCCGTTGAAGACGGTGCTCACTCCCGTGACGACGGTGGAGACCGCACCGCCGACGCTGTTCTGGAGGCGGGCCATCGCGGCGTCGACCGCGCCGGTGATCTGGTCGTTGCCGATGTTCAGCGGCGGCCCGGCCGCCCACTCGCGCAGCTGCCGGATGCCCTCGGAGACGCCTTCGACCAGCTCGCCGGACTGGGACGCCACGGGTACGGCGATCAGCGCCCCGATGCCGGCGGCCCCCAGGAGGAACAGCACGGTCACCACGGAGGCGGCCAGAGCCGGAGGCCACCCGCGCCGGCGCAGGAACGCGGCCAGGGGCCAGGTCAGGGTGGTGAGGAGGAGAGCGACTATGAGCGGCCAGACCACCGACCACATGCGGCCCAGGACCCACAGGGTCACCGCCACCATGACCAGGACCACGAGCGACTCGGCGGAGACCCGTGCCGTCGTGCGGAGGGCGGCGGCGGCTCTTGCGGAGCTGAGTGTGACAGACATGGGGTCACCCTATTCACACGCCGTTCACGGCCGGGTACCACCGCCGCCGGTCAGGGGGGCGGTGCGGCTCCGGGCCGGGCCGGCCGGCGTCGCCCGGAGCCGCACCGTCGCCGGCGGCGTCACCCGGCGGGCGATGCGGGACCCGGCGCGCTGTGGACCGGGACGGGTCCGGCCGAGGACCCGGTGGTGGAGAGGACGAAGCCGGTGTATCCGTTCCGGGCGGCGGCATCGCATTCGGCCCGGTAGCGGTCCAGCCCGCCCGCGTACGCCAGGAACACCCGCGGCTTGCCCGGTATGTTCGCTCCCGTGTACCAGGAGGCCACGGCCGGGTAGAGCGTCCTGGCGGCGATCTCCGCCACTTGGGTGCCCCAGGCCGCTTCGGCCTCCGGAGTGGCGTCGATCTCCGTGAGGCCGTGCCGGCGCAGATGGGCGATGCAGGCGGTGATCCACTCCACCTGCTGTTCCAGGGACACCGCGATGTTGGAGAGCACGGACGGGCTGAGGGGGCCGAGGACGGTGAAGAGGTTGGGGAAGCCGGCCGACATCAGCCCCAGGTGGTTCCGCGGGCCGTCCGCCCACTTCTCCCGGAGCGTCGCCCCGGCCTTGCCCACGATGTCGATGGCGAGTTGAGAGCCGGTCAAGGCGTCGAAGCCGGTCGCGAAGACGATGACGTCGAATGCGTGTTCCCCGTCCGAGGTCAGGATGCCCTGAGGTGTGATCTTTTCGATCGGGTTGGTGCGCAGGTCCACCAGCGTCACGTGCGGCTGGTTGTAGGTGGCGTAGTAGCCGGTGCCCAGGCAGGGGCGTTTGGTTGCGAAGGGGAAGCGCGGGGAGAGCAGTTCGGCCGTCGCCGGGTCGGTGACGATCGACCGGATCTTGGACCGGACGAACTCGGCCACGGTCTCGTTGGCCTTCTCGTCGGTCAGGATGTCGGTGTACGTGCGGAGCAGCCCGCTGAGCAGGCCCGAGTTCCAGGCGGCCTCGTAGGCGGCGGTGCGCTCCGCCTCGTCCGCCTCCAGGGCCGACCCGGTCGGCGGCTCGAAGACGGTCCCGCCCCGGGACAGTCGCTGGGCCTGGCGGAACTCCGGGTAGCGGGCCTTCAGTTCGGCGACTTCCGCGCTGTGCAGCGGGCGGTTGTGGGCCGGCAGTACGTAGGCCGGAGTGCGCTGGAAGACGGTGAGGGCGGCCGCTTCCTCGGCGATGACCGGTATGGCCTGCACACCGGAGCATCCGGTTCCTATGACGGCGACCCTCTTGCCGGCGAAGGACACCTCCTCGTGCGGCCAGCGGGCGGTGTGGTGGAGGTCACCGGTGAAGGTCTCCGCTCCGGGGATCCCCGGGTCGTTGGGGACGGACATGCAACCCGAGGCCAGTACGAGGAACCGGGCTGAGACGGTGCGTCCGGTGTCCGTGGAGACCTGCCAGACGTGACGGTCCTCGTCGTACGCGGCGCGGGTGACGCGGGTGCGCAGGCTGATGTGTCCGCGCAGGTCGAAGCGGTCGGCGACGTGGTGGATGTAGCGCAGGATCTCCGGCTGGGACGCGTAGCGCTCGCTCCACTCCCACTCCTGGTCCAGTTCCGGGGAGAAGGAGTAGGAGTACGACATGCTTTCGACGTCACAGCGGGCGCCGGGGTACTGGTTCCAGTACCAGGTCCCGCCGATGTCGTCACCCGCTTCGAAGACCACCGCCGTCAGGCCGAGTTGACGCAGCCGGTACAGCTGGAAGAGGCCGGAGAGGCCCGCCCCGACGACGACCGCGTCGATGGGGTGGGCGGCGGAAGGGGCGGTGGTGGTGTCCATCGGATTCTCCATCTCCCCGCGCGCGGCGCGGCCCTGCGCCGTGACGGGGCGGGTACGGTCGTCGAGCGTGGGGCCGGCGAAGACGTAGTGCACGGGAGCGCCATCCTGGTGCACTCCAGGCGTCACGGGAAGTGACCGTACCCCACGGTCCGATCGCCACGGCTTCCCTCCGGCCCCCGGTTATCGGCTCAACAGCCCCTCGCGGTGGGCAGGGAGCGCCATCGGCTCGTTCTCCTGCCGTTCGTCCCGTCTTCGGGGGCGCACTCTCCACTCGTCCTCCACCAGGAGTACGCCTTAGTGCGCCACCGTGGGGAATGCGCCATTTTCCGCGCGGAGAACGCCACTTGGCCATATTTTGGCCATGACTTGACCCTCGACGGTGAGGTAATCTCCAGGCAAAGAGGTGTTCGTGCGGCAGTCAAGCCGACTAGCTGACGCTCCTGGTCGGTCATGAGTTGGTGTGCTCCGGCCCATGACTGTCTTACCGAGGGAGGAGAGGTACTGATGCATCAGCGGCGGAGTTCATACGATTCCGGCCACGGGTCGACAGGGCCGCTCCCCGAGCGCAGACGTTCCCGCTCCTTCCTCCAGGCGGCGGAAAGCTCTTCCGCACGGTAGGCGAGAGCTCCTTCCCGTTTCGAACACCTCATCGCGTCGACGATGACGCACAAGCCGGCGGCGCGCCCTTTCGGGCTCGTCCGCATACCCATCGACTGATGACCTGAACACACCGCGCCCACTCACCCTCGTGGTAATGGACGCAGGAGAAAGGCCACCATGAAGTCCCTGGTTGACAACGCACGATCCTTCTCGACGCATGTGGCGGAGCGCGCCGAGGAGTTCAACGCCCTCGAGGCCGGGCAGAGCCCCGAGGTCCTGTTCATCACCTGCTCCGACTCCCGCGTGATCCCCTCCCTGATCACCGGCGCCCGCCCGGGTGAGCTGTTCGAGCTCCGTACGGCGGGCAACATCGTGCCCGAGTACAGCAGCGACCACCCCGCCGCCGAGACGGCCACCATCGAGTACGCGGTACGGGTGCTGGGTGTCCGCGACGTCATCGTGTGCGGGCACTCCCACTGCGGGGCGGTCAACGCCCTGGTGAGTGGGGGCGATCTCTCCGAACTGCCCGCCGTGCGAGGGTGGTTGGAGCGCGCCGCCGTCCAGCCCGAGACGGCGATGCCCCTCTCCCCCGACCTCGCCGAGGCCGTCCAGCGTCACGCGGTCGCGCAGCTGGAACGGCTGTACACCCACCCGTGCATCGCGGAACGGGTCGAGGCCGGAACTTTGACGGTGCACGCCTGGTACTACGAGGTCCACACCGGATCCGTCAAGGAGTACGGGCCGGACGACGACTCCTTCCGGCCGCTGTGACCCCCATCCGCCCGCCCCACGGGCCACCCAGCAACCCTCCCCTTCCGCCACGGCCTCGCAAGGATTCCCGCTGATGACCCTCACCCTCAAAAAGCCCGCCCATCTGCGGCGTGACGCCTTGGCGTCCCTCGTCGTCTTCCTGGTGGCCCTCCCCTTGTGCGTGGGAGTCGCCGTCGCCTCCGGAGTACCCGCGGAACTCGGCCTGATCACCGGCATCGTCGGCGGACTGGTCGTCGGCTTCCTGCCCGGCAGTTCCCTCCAGGTCAGCGGCCCGGCCGCCGGCCTCACCGTACTGGTCTTCGAGGCCGTCCAGGAGTTCGGCCTCGGCACCCTGGGCGTCATCGTCCTGATCGCCGGTCTGGCCCAAATCGTCCTGGGTGCCTTGCGGTTCGGACGATTCTTCCGTGCCATCACGGTCTCGGTCGTCCAGGGGATGCTCGCCGGAATCGGGCTGGTCCTGATCTTCGGGCAGCTCTACACCATGGCCGACGTCAAGCAGCCCCGCTCCGGACTCGACAAGATCCTGGGTCTGCCGCGTCTGGCCGCCGAGATCGCCACCTCCGGCCACGCCCTGACCGCGTTCGGCATCGGTGCCGGCACCATCGCCGTCCTCGTCCTGTGGCCGAAGCTCCCGGCCAAGGCCCGGACGGTTCCCGCGCCGCTGGCCGCGGTCGCGCTGGCCACGGCCGTCACCGCGGCGGCCGGCTGGTCGGTTCCCCGCGTCGAGGTACAAGGACTGCTCTCCGCCATCCAGCCGCCGGGGATGTCCGACTTCGCCGCACTGAGCAGCCTCGCCGCCATCGGCACGGTCATCGCCTTCGCCCTGATCGCCTCGGCCGAGAGCCTCTTCAGCGCCGCCGCCGTCGACCGCATGCACGACGGTCCGCGGACCGACTTCGACAAGGAACTGATGGCGCAGGGCGTCGGCAACGCCATCTGCGGCGTGCTCGGCGCCCTGCCCCTGACCGCCGTCATCGTCCGCAGCTCCGCCAACGTCCAGGCCGGAGCCAAGACGAAGCTCTCCCGCATCCTGCACGGGCTGTGGCTGGTGCTCTTCGCCGCCCTCCTTCCGGCCGCGATCGGCATCATCCCGCTGGCCGCGCTCGCCGGGGTCCTCGTGCACGCGGGCTGCAAGCTCATCCCCGTCAAGGACCTGCTGCCCCTGTGGCGCTCGCACCGGGGCGAAGTCCTCGTCCTGGCCGTCACCGCCATCGCCATCATCACCACCAGCATGTTCGAAGGCGTCCTCCTCGGCATCGCCCTCGCGGTGGTCAAGAGCGCCTGGGAGACCTCTCACGTCCGCCTCGACGTCCACGAGACGACCGACGGCCGGTTCCTGGTCACCCTGACCGGCTCCGCCACCTTCCTGCGCCTGCCGCACATGCTCGAAACGCTCGAAGCACTCCCGGCGGGCCACCCCGTGGAACTCGACCTCTCCGAGCTGCGTCACCTCGACCACGCCTGCCGCACCACTCTGGAGAACTGGGCCCAGCAGCGCGGGGCCACCATCGGGGAGCTCGCGAGAACCTGACCGACCGGTCACTCCGGGGCCGGTGCCGCTCCGTACGGCCCGGCCCTCGGCGTACACGACCAGCCGCTCCCCGTTCCGGGCGGCCAGGGTCACGTCGTGGGCCGCGGGCCTCGTCCCCGCCACCCGCTACGAGCCCCGGGCACATCATCCGCCACAGGAGTAGCCATCTGTTTCGGCCTCCTTGTGCCGGATACACGCCAACTCTTGGTTTCTTGTTGACCATTCCTTGCCGTGTTTTTTAATTTTGTGCGGCGGCGCAAAACACTGGATGCCGCATTTTTTCCACTATCTCTGGAGGTACTCCCATGGAGCAGCTCATCCGCAAGATGACCCAGGACGACGTGTGGCGCCGCTGGGTCGAGGCCAACTCCGTGCAGGGCGCGAAGGACGGGTGCATCAGCGCCTCTCCCAAGGCCGGCTGCATCAGCGTGACCGGCAAGAGCGGCTGCATCTCCTAACGCGTCCGATCAAGCCGGTCAGCCAGAGGTGACGGTCCGTCGGGCCGGGGTGGAGGGCGGTGGCACCGTCTCCGCCCGCCCCGGTCCGGCGGCCCGCACCCTGGGGGACCTGCCCCCGCACGCCCCACAACCGAAAGTGGCCATGGACGGCACAACCAACCCGACCGGCATCCCGCACTCGGAGGGACTCCCGGTTTCCGACGTCATCGACTGCGTCCGGGACATCCCGGTCTACCGCCCCGCTCTCGACCGGGGCGCCTTCCCCATCCTGGAGAAGCCGGAGATCGCCCGGGGCTTCCCGGACAACTGGATGACCCCGCGCCTGGCAGCCGCCCTCGAGGCCGGCGAGGCCGAGTACGTCTGGTCGACCGGCACCCATCACGCCCGGATGCAGCTCATCCGGCCCCCGTACTTCCTGCTGCGTTCCTACTACCGGCTGTGGAGCGAGCACCCGGACCTGGCGAAGACCTGGGAGAGCGGCTGCCAGCGGGTCTCGCTGACCACCGTGCTCGCCACCGAGCACGTGGCGCGCGTCAACGCCCGCCGCAACGGCACCGAGCCGGCCGCCCTGCCGACCCTGGAGGACCGCAGGCTCGACGAGCGCACCCTGTACCTCAACACCCGTCTGGACCCCGCGCAGTGGGACCGGGCCGATGTCGAGCGAATACTGGCCGAGATACGCGAGGTCTGTTCCGCGCATCCGGACGGCGCCTACCACCTCGACTGCTCCGGATACCACCTCGCGCACCTGGTGCACCGCGCCTCGGCGTTCGGCCTGTGGAACCCGGAGGCGTTCCCGCAGCCGGCCAGCATCGTCACCGCGTACGAGTACACCCCGGCCAATGTCCGCCGGTACCTCACGCAGCGGTTCGGGATACCGGTGATCGACCTCTTCGGCAGCACCGAGCTGGGCTACCTCTACTACAGCGACCGGCACGGCCGCTACCACCCGTATCTGGACCGGATGGGCATCGAGCTCGTCCCGGTGGCCCCCGGCAGCGGGATCCACAGCCTGATCGTCACCAGCATCCGCAACCCGTACATGCCGCTGGTGCGCTACCGCTCCGGTGACTGCGTCCGCACCTCGGACGGCAGTACCGACCCCGAGAAGGTGGTCGCCTTCTGCGGACGCGAGAAGGAACTGCTGGAGACCCCCCACGGCCCCGTCGCCCAGGCCGACCTGGACGACCGCGTGGCCGCCACCGCGCCGGAGATCTTCCTCTACCGCCTCGAAGCGGACGGCGGCAGCCCCGGCGCCCCGGCCCGGCTGCGCTACACCACCTTCGACGGGCACCCGCTGGCCGCCGGACCGGCCGCCGCGCTCGCCGCCGAGCTCACCGCCCTCACGGGACGCCCCTGCAGCACGGGGCACACCACCCACCTGCCGATCGGCGCGTCCGGCAAGTACGCCTGGCTGGCGCCCGCCACCGACCCGGACCTGCCGGACGCGGACCCCCGAGGAGAAACCGCATGAGCCCCCGTGTGACGCCCGAAACCCTGCGCGCGCTGCTCGGCGAGCCGCTGCACGAGGAGGCGGTGCGCTACGCCGAACGCCGCACCGGCGTCGCGCGGCCCTACGCCGAGCGGCAGGTGCTGGAATGCCTGCGCTACCTCTACCTCGTCTCCGCCCACCCGGACCGGCTCGGCGGACTGTTCCTCCCGGTCGAGCAGGACATCGACGAGATCTGGCACTACCTCATCCTCCAGACCCGCGAATACCGCGCGCTGTGCGAGGAACGGCTTCCGGGGGGTTTCTTCATCCACCACCGCAGCATCGGGTACGAGGACTACCAGGCGGAGCCCGGGCGGGAACAGGCCGTTGAGGAAGCGCTGCGCTGGATCCCGCTGTACTGCGCGGAGTTCGGCCCCATGGACGAAGGGATCCTGCCGCACTGGACGATCGTCCGCTTCCTGCACGAGGGGATGAACCTGTCCCTCGCCGAGATCTCGGCCCTCGAACCGGCACCGGATCCGGTCGCGCCCTGAGGCTCCTCGCGGCCGACCGCACGGCCCTGTTCGCGGCACCGCGCCTCGGCCGCCGCGGGTGGAGCCGCCCAACGGGCCCCCGTCGGCTGGACGGGGGCCCGCTTGTGCGCCGATCACGCGCGACGACATGGTGGTGTCGAGCGCCACGGCGGAATCGGTGTCGCTGAAGACCACGCCGCAGGCACCCATGCCGGCGGAGAAGAAGCTCGCCGCCGCCGAGGGGCGCGGGGTGAGGTCGAGGGTTCCGTCGTGTGCGCGGACGATGCCGCGCACGATGGCCAGGCCGACGCCGGCGTGCTCGTCGGTGCGCACGCGTTCCGTGAAGCTTCCGCGGTCACCGCGGCCGAGCAGCCAGAGGGTTTTCCCTACGCCCGCGATACCCGGGAGGGGCAGCGGTGGGCGGGTCAGAAGCCGTCGACCTCGGCGACCGTGAAGGGGAGGGGTGTTCCCGCGCCGAAGGGGCCGCCTTTGTCGTACTGGGAGCGGGTGACGAGCAGGTGGTCGCCGGAGCGGATGACGGACGTCGGGATCTCCAGCGCGGGGCTGCTGAAGGCGACGTCCTGGGTGACGGACCGGGCGGCGGCCGACACGGTCAGGCGTACCAGGGTGTTCGTGCGGTTGAGGGCCGCCCAGAGCTTGCCGTCCCGGTAGTGGAGGCCGTCGGCGTTGGGCAGGGAGACTCCGGGGACCGCGGTGACGGCTCCGGTGTCGGTGGCGATCCGGTAGAGGGCGCCGGTGGTGGTGTTGGCGGTCAGCAGGGCTCCGCCGTCGACGTACGCGATGCCGTTGAGGTTGATGCCGGAGTGCTGGGTGTAGTCGGCGGGGGTGCCGGCGAGGTCGCGCCAGATGCCGAGGGCGGTGTCGGTGCCCCCGGTGCGGGCGTCGGTCAGCTGTTGGGGAGTGACCCGGTAGACGGCGGGGTTGAACGAGTCCGTGAGGTACGCGGTGCCGTCGGGGCCGAAGGTGAGATCGTTCACGCCTCCGGAGGCGAAGGGGATGTGGAACCGGGCGACGCGGACGCCGGTGGTGGCGTCGTAGACGGTGACGGAGCGGTCCGTGCCGCCGGAGACCCAGAGCCGGCCGGACCCGTCGGCCTTGACTCCGGCCGCGTGGGCTCTGCCGTCGGCGCCGGCCGGAAGGAAGACGGACGCCTGCGTCCCGCCGGCCGGGAGGCGCAGGACGGAGCCGTCGCCGTAGGCGGAGACGAACAGGTCGCCGGTGGCCGGGTCCTGGGTGAGGCTCTCCGGGTAGAGCCCGTACCCGGGCAGGGAGGCGGCGGTCCCCACGGTGGGTGCGGCGAGGGCGGGTGCGGCGGCGAGGACCGTGGCGCACAGGGCTGCCGCCCCGCCGACGGCGAGGCGGTTCAGGCGCGTGCGCAGGCGGTTCGGGGTGCTGAATGACATGGCGGGTCGGACCTTTCCTGGTGGGTGGCGGGAATCGGTGGTCATGCCGCGGAGGGCTGTGGGGCGGCTCGTACGGAGCACAGGGCGAGGAGGTCCGTGGCGCTGCCGCCTTCGGGCAGGGCGCGTACCGCTGCCAGGACGGCGTCCACGCGCCGTGGTGGCAGGGCGGTACCGGCCGACAGGCGGAACTTGCGTTCCTTCTCCGCGTCGGTCAGGGGCATGTCGGGGCCGCCCTTGCTGGTCGCGACGCTGATCTCGTGCCGCCGGCCGTCGCGGGTCGTGACCCGCAGCAGGGCCGGCAGCCGGGTGGGGAACAGGGGGTCGAGGCCGGGGTCGGGCACGCAGCGGATCACGCCGGCGAGGGCGCGCCGGGCCGGGTCGTGGGCGGCGGCGTCGGTGAAGTCGTCGAACCAGACACCGAGTCCTCCGCCGCCGAGGAGGGCGGTGGCCACGGTGAAGGGGCCGGAGAAGGCGGCGGCGTAGCCGGTGGCGGGGGTGGCCTTGGCGGCCGCCGGCTCGCCGATGGTGCGGTGCATGGCCGTGGGAACGCGCAGCTCGCCGTGGACGACGTCGGCGCCGCGGACGCCTCCGGCGCGCAGGCGCAGCGCGGCGTCGATGCCGGGGTGCGTGAAGTGGTTGCACGGGTACGGCTTGACGATGATCTCGCTGGTCTCCCAGCGTTCGCCCAGGCCGTCGAGGACCGTCTCGGGGCGGGCCCGGTCGCCGCACCACGCCTGGAAGAAGCCGAACCGGCCCTCCAGGACGGTCGGCGGCCCGGTGATGCCGGCCCGGGCCAGCTGGGCGGCGGCGACGCCGGCGTGGGCCGCCCAGCCGCAGTGCATCCGCTTGACGGTGCCGCCGGTGCGGTTGGCCTCCAGGAGGCCGGCGCCGGTGCTCGCGGCGATTCCGAGGGCGGCGGCGATGGTGTCCTCGTCCGCGCCGAGGAGCATGGCGGCGGCGACGGCCGCCCCGAGGGTGCCGCAGATGGAGGTGGCGTGCTGGCCGCGCTCGAAGAACAGGGAGTTGCCGAGGTCCGGGTCGTAGCCGGCGATGCCGAGGCGGATGCACACCTCGGTGCCGACGGTGACGGCGTCGAGCAGTTGCGGTCCGGAGGCTCCCGTGGCTTCGGCGGCGGCGAGCGCGGCGGGGATCACGGAGGCGCTGGGGTGCAGGACGGAGAGCATGTGGGAGTCGTCGAAGTCCATGGCGTGCGCCAGGGTGCCGTTGACGAGGGCGGCCGCGGGCGCGGCCAGTGACCGGTCCGTTCCGATGACGTGGGCGGGCCCGGTGCTGCCCCAGTCCCGGGCGACGGCCAGGACGGCCAGGGAGGCGGGTTCGTCGCGTGCCAGGAGGCTGTTGCCGAGGCAGTCGAGGACGCGTTCCGCGGCCTCGGCGCGCAGCTCCGGGGGCAGGCCCCGGTCGCGGGCCGCGACGGCGAAGGCGGCGAGGCGGCGGACCAGGGGGGTGGTGGCGGGGCCGGGGGGTGTGGTGGTCATCGCGACTCCTCCCGGGCGGGGGCGGGGGTGCTGAGGACGGCGAGCGGCCGGACCGGGGAGCCCGTACCGCCGGTGATCTTCAACGGGCTCAGGACGAAAAGGAATTCGGCCGCTCCGGCGGCGGACAGCGTCTCCAGGTTCATGTGCTCGATGAGGTGGACGCCCCGGTCGACGAGCAGGGTGCGGTGGACGGGCAGCACCGCATGGCCTTGGCCGGCGGGGATCCTTTCGACGGCGGTGGTGTCGGCGCCGACGGCGCGCACGCCGCGGTCGGCGAGCCAGACGGCGGCCGACTCGGTGAGGCCGGGTACGCCGGTCTCCTGGCCGATGTACGCCTGGGCGTCGCTCCACCGCCGCGCCCAGCCGGTGCGTACGAGGCACACGTCCTGTGCGGCGGGCAGGACGCCCGCGACGGCGGCGGCGTGTGCCAGGTCGTCGGCGGTGATGCCGTAGCCGGCGTCGAGGACGTCGGTGCCGTGCGCGGCGGCCACGTCGAGGAGGACGCCGCGGCAGACCATGGGCGGCACGGTGTCGATGCCGTGGACGGAGAAGCGTCCGCCCCGCTGGGCCTCGGCGGCGTCGTGGCCGCCGAAGAGCCGTCCGTGGTGGGAGGCGTGGGACAGTGCGTCGATGTGCGTGCCGACGTGGCCGCCGGTGACGATGAGTTCGTTGGCCGCGGAGCTTCCGTCCGGCCGGGTCCCGTCGCCGTGGCGGCGCAGGAGTGCCATGCGGAAGCCCGGGTGGTTCGGGGAGCACGGCATGCCGTTCTCCAGGGGCTGGGCGAGGTCGTGGATGGTCGTCCCTGCGGCGATGGCCCTGAGGAGGGGGTCGGCGGCGGTGGCCGGGAGGGGCGGGGCGTCGGTCATCGGTTGCCTTTCACTGGCGGATCGGGCACGTCGTGAGGTGTGTGCCCGGGAAGGGGGGCGAGCCGGGGTCACGGGGTGGGGGCGGTGGCCGACAGCGCGTCGGCCATGGTCAGGACGGCCCGGGCGTGGGCGACCAGGGGCGGCGCGACGGTGCGGCCGTCCGCGGTGACGAACACGGACGATCCCGAGTCCGGCCGGGAGGCGGCGGCCGCCAGTACGGCGCGGGCGTCGGCGGCCTCCTCCACGGAGGGGGTGAACACCTCGTTGATGACCGCCAGTTGGGAAGGGTGGACGGCGAATCGTCCGAGGTAGCCCATGGCGCGCCCGGCCAGGCAGGAGCGGCGCAGCCCGTCCGGGTCGTCCAGGCGCGGGTAGACGCTCATGGCCGGGCTGACGAGCCCGGCGGCGCGGGAGACGAAGACGCAGCGCACCCGGGCGGCGTCCATGGTGGGCCCGTCGAAGTCGGTCCGGAGGTCGGCGCGCAGGTCGTTCTCGCCGAGGCCGATGCGCTCCAGGCGGGGTGTGGCGCGGGCGAGCTCGCCCAGGGCTTCGACGCCGAGGGCGGATTCGACGAGGATCTGCACGCCCGCGTCGCTGCCGGCTTCCTCGAGCCACCGGGCCGCTTCGCGGATCTGCTGCGGATGCTCGACCTTGGGGAGCCGGATCGCGGCGAGGCCGGGCAAGGCGACGGCCCGTACGTCGTCGCGGGCGAGGCCGCCGGCGACGGGGTTGACCCGTACGTACGTGGGTTTGGGCGGGATGGTGGTCAGGATGGCGGCGGCGGCGCGCCGGGCGTCGTCCTTGCTGTCCAGCGGGACGGCGTCCTCCAGGTCGAGGACGACGGCGTCGGCCTGACTCGCGTACGCCTTCTCCACCACGCGCCTCTTGTGGGCGGGGACGTACAGGTAGCTGCGGTGCACCGCGGCGGTCATATGACTCCCCTGTCTGCGAGTGCGGACAGCTCCTCGTGTCCGATGCCGATCTCGGCGAGGACCTCGGCGGTGTGCTCGCCCAGGCGCGGACCGGCCGAGCGCACGGATCCGGGGGTGTCCGAGAGCCTGAAGGCGGCGCCCGGCATGCGGATCGTGCCGAGCTCCGGGTCGGGTAGGGAGACGATGGAGCCGCGTGCGGCAAGGTGCGGGTCCTGGAGGACGTCGGCGAAGTCGTAGACGGGGCCGATGGCGGCCTGGGCGTGCTCGAAGGCGTCCACGACCTCGTCGCGGGTGCGTCCGGCGATCCAGCCGCCGACGGCGGCGTCGAGTTCGTCGGCGTGCAGCGCACGGCCGGCTCCGGTGCCGAACCAGGGCTCTTCGGCCAGTTCGGGGCGGCCGACCAGGCGCACCACGCGCTCGGCGATGGAGACGGTCGTGGCGGCGACGGCGACCCAGTGGTCGTCCTTGGTGCGGTAGACGTTGCGCGGTGCGTTGTTGGGCGAGCGGTTGCCCTGCCGGGTGGGCATGATGCCGGTGAGGTCGTGGGTGGCGAGGGGGCCCGCGAGCACACCGAGCATCGATTCGACGATGGAGAGGTCGACGACCTGTCCGCGGCCGGTCAGCTCGCGGGCGCGCAGTGCGGTGAGCGCGGCGAAGGCCGCGGTGAGGCCGGCGACGGCGTCGGCGAGGGGGAAGGAGGGCAGGGTGGGCGGTCCGTCGGGGCTGCCGGTGAGGTGGGCGAGCCCGCTCATGGCCTCGCCGACCGTGCCGAAGCCGGGCCGGTGTGCGTACGGGCCGGTCTGGCCGAAGCCGGTCATGCGCAGGAGCACCAGGCGGGGGTTGCCGGCGCTGAGGGTGGCGTAGTCCAGACCCCAGCGTTCCAGGGTGCCGGGGCGGAAGTTCTCCACGACGAGGTCGGCGTCGGCCGTGAGGCGGCGGAAGAACAGCCGGCCCTCGTCGGTGTGCAGGTCCAGGGTGGCGGAGCGCTTGTTGCGCGCCACGACCTTCCACCAGACGGGGACGCCGTCGGCTTGTGCGCCGTAGCGGCGGGCCGGATCACCGTCGGGGTGTTCGATCTTCAGGACGTCCGCGCCGTAGTCCCCTAGCAGGGTGGCGGCGAAGGGACCGGCGAAGAGGGTGGCGGTGTCGATGACCTTCAGGCCGGCGAGTGGGAGCGGGGAGCCGGAGGGCCCTGGGTGCTGATGGGGATCGGGGCCGGATCGGTTGATCATGCTCTTCAGAAAACATGGTCAGTACAGCGAAGTAAATGCGAGCAGCGTCACACCCGGGATCCGGGGCCTCCTTTTCGGCCAGGCTTTGCCTTTCCTTGCAGATTTCATGGCAATTCCCGGGCGCATGGCCCGTACCGAAGAGACGGCGCGCCTGGCACATGACACCCCGGGTTGACGAAATGCCAAGCCATGCTTATAAGCTAGGCTTCGTTCGTGGATGACAATCAAGACACCATCGACCTGGCCAGACAGACCCGCGACAGCGTGTCCGCGCTCAGCCGGCGCATGCGTCAGGAACGCCCCGCACACGGCCTCGGGCTCACCAGCGCCTCGGTGCTGAGCCGGCTGGACCGCGTCGGCGCCCTCAGCCCCAAGGAACTCGCCACCCATGAGGGTGTCCAGCCGCAGTCCCTCACCCGCCAGCTCTCCGCCCTGGAGGAGCGCGGCCTGATCACCCGTCGGCCGCACGCCCGTGACGGCCGTCAAGTCCTGATGGAGATCACCGACGCGGGCCGCAGCCTGGTGGCGGCGGACCGGCGGTCACGCGACGCGTGGCTCGCCCAGGCCATCGCCACCCGGCTGACGGAGGTCGAGCGGGAAGTCCTCAGCGCCGCGAACAAGCTCCTCGACCTCTTGTCCGATACCTAGAGACCCCCAAGGGGGAACCGTGGCATTACCCACCGCGCGGACCGCGAAAGAACCGGTTCCCTCCGCTCCCTCCCGCACACCGCTCGGCTTCCTCACCCCGATCGTCCTGGGCACCATGCTCAACGCCCTCAACTCCTCGATGCTCGCGGTGGCCCTGCTCTCCATACAGCGGGCCTTCGACGCCGGGGCCGCGGTCGTCTGGCTGGTCTCCGGCCTCTACCTGGCGACCGCGGTCGCCCAGCCCACGATGGGCCGGCTGGCCGACGCGTTCGGCCCCCGCCGGATCTTCGGCATCGGCCTGTCGCTGGTCCTGGGCTCGGCCGCCGCGGCCCCCTTCGCGCCCACCCTCGGCTGGCTGATCGCCGCACGCGTGGTGCTGGGCATCGGTACCTCGGCCGCGTACCCGGCCGGCATGTCGATGATCCGGTTCCGGGCGGACGCCCAGGCGGCTGGCCGGGGCGCGGCTCCCACCGGCGGGCTCGGCGCCATCTCCGCCGCCTCCCAGGCCGCCGTCGCCCTCGGCCCGCCGCTCGGCGGCGTCCTCGTACAGCTCGTGGACTGGCGCGCCATCTTCTGGGTCAACGTCCCGCTCGCCCTGGCCGCCATGATCACGGCCCTGGTGTGGCTGCCCGCCGACGACCCCGCCAAGCGCGCCTCCGTCACCCTGCGCGAACTCGACCTGCCGGGCATGGCCCTGTTCACCGGCGAGCTGACCGGGCTGATGCTCTTCCTGCTCTCCCTCCCCGACCATCCGCGGTGGTGGGCGCTGGCCGTCTTCGTCGTCCTGACCGCCGCACTCGTGTGGCGCGAACTGCGCGCGCACCGGCCCTTCGTGGACCTGCGCATGGTCGCCCGCAACCGTCCGCTCGCCGCGACCTACGTACGCTGCATGGCGACGTACGTCGTCTTCTACTCCATCACCTACGCGCTGCCCCAGTGGCTCCAGCAAGGGCGCGGCCTGTCCGAGGCCCAGTCGGGCCTGGTCATGCTGCCCGTGGCGGTGCTCGGCATCGTCACCACCATGTGGGCCACCCGGCTCGTGCGGCGCGGCCTGCGCACCGTCCTGGTCGCCGGCTCCGCCGCCCTGTGTCTGGGCAGCGCCGCACTGGCCCTGTTCGGGTCGAGCGTGCCGATCTGGCAGATCCTGGTCATCGCCGCGGTGCTCGGCCTGCCCAACGGCTTCAACAGCCTGGGCAACCAGACCCTGATGTACCGCACCGCGCCGGCCGCGCAGATCGGCACCGCCTCCGGACTCCTGCGCACCTCCCAGTACATCGGCGCCAACCTCGCCTCGGCCCTGGTCGGCATCGCCGTCGGCCTCCGGGCCGACGACTCCGGGCTGCACCTGCTGGCCGCCGTCATCACGGGGATCAGCCTCGTCCTCCTGCTCAACGCCGTCACCACCCGGCACCTGCGCGTTCCGGGCGACGACCACCGCTGACGGACCTCGCCCACCGCACGCGCACGCACGTACCGGTGCCGACCGCTCCCGGGCGTACTTCGTCGCGCCCGGCGCCCCGCGTCCCGCCTCTCGCACCCATCGGAAAGGAACCACCATGCCCGTCGTGGAACTCAGCCCCAAGGCCGCCCTCGTCGTGCTCGACGTGCAGCAGGGCATCCTCGGACTCCCGCTGCAGCCCCACCCGGCCGCCCAGGTCGTCGGCAACAGTGCCCGCCTGGCCCACGCCTTCCGCGCGGCCCGCATGCCCGTCGTCCTGGTCAACGTCGCCCACGGGCCCGACGGCGGCGCCGCCCTCCAGCCGCGCGCCGACGTGCCGCACAACCCGCCGGCCCTGCACCCCGAGTTCTCGCGGCTCTCGCCCGAGCTCGCGGCGCACCCCAACGACCTGCTCATCACCAAGCGCCAGTGGGGGGCCTTCACCGGCACCGAACTGGACATCCAGATGCGCCGCCGCGGCATCGACGAGCTCGTCCTCACCGGTGTCGCCACCAACCTCGCCGTCGAGTCCACCGCCCGGTTCGCCTACGAGCACGGCTACCACGTGATCGTCGCCGAGGACGCGACCAGCACGTTCTCCGCCGAGCACCAGGAGTTCGCGACCAAGAAGATCCTGCCGATGATCGCCCGCGTCGACTCGACCGACGCCGTGCTCACGGCGCTGAAAGCCGCACAGCGCTGAGGCGGTCCGCGCGGCCGGCCGCCCCGTGCGGCACGCCGCGGGGCCGGCGCAGACCCCCGGCACTCCCGATCCCTCCCCACACCCGATGGAGATCCCATGAGTACGCCCCTCGCAGACGCCGTGATCGCAGGACGCGGCGGTGAAGAGCTGCTGAACCTGCCGCTGCCCAGCCACATGAAGGCGGTGACCATCCACAAGGACCAGACCGGGATGTTCGACGGCGTCACGGACAAGGACGTGCGCAAGTCGATGCACGTCGAAGAGGTCCCCCTGCCCGAACTCGCGCCCGACGAGGTGCTGGTCGCGGTGATGGCCGGCGCCATCAACTTCAACACCGTGTGGTCGGCCACCTTCGAACCGGTCCCCACCTTCCGATTCCTGGAGCAGATGGGCCGGCGCGGCGGCTGGGACGCGCGCCACGACCTGCCGTACCACGTCCTCGGTTCCGACGCCTCGGGCGTGGTGGTGCGCACCGGCTCGGCCGTGCGCCGCTGGAACGCGGGCGACCACGTCGTCATCGGCACGGCCTACGTCGACGAGCAGGACCCGGCCACCCACCGGGACGGCATGCTCGGCGAGGACCAGCGCGCCTGGGGGTTCGAGACCAACTTCGGGGGCCTGGCAGAGTACACCGTCGTACGGGCCAGCCAGCTGCTCCCCAAACCCGCCCTGCTCACCTGGGAGGAGGCCGCCGCCAACCCGCTGTGCGCGGGCACGGCGTACCGGATGCTCGTCAGCGACCGCGGTGCCCGCATGAAGCAGGGCGACGTGGTCCTCATCTGGGGCGCGACCGGTGGACTGGGCGCGTACGCCGTGCAGTTGGTGCGCAACGGCGGCGGCATCCCCGTCGGTGTCGTCAGCTCCGCCGAGAAGGCGGAGGTCCTGCGCAAACTCGGCTGCGAGGCGGTCATCGACCGCTCCGCGATCGAGCGGGGCGACCGCACGATGCTCCAGCGGCCCGAGGGGTGGAAGAAGCTGGGCAAGGCGATCCGCGACGCGGTCGGCGAGGATCCGCACATCGTCTTCGAGCACGTCGGCAAGGCGACCTTCGCCGCCTCGGTCTTCCTGGCGCGCCGCGGCGGCACCGTGGTCACCTGCGGGTCCAGCACCGGATACGACCACCAGTACGACAACCGCTACCTGTGGATGAAGCTGAAGAACATCATCGGCAGTCACGGCGCCAACCTGGACGAGCAGTGGGAGACCAACCGGCTCATCGGGATGGGCAAGGTCCTCCCGGCGCTGTCCGCCACCTACGCCCTGGACGACGCCGGGGAGGCGGCGCGCAGCGTGCAGGTGAACGAGCACCTCGGCAAGGTCGGTGTGCTCGGCATCGCACCCCGGCCCGGACTCGGCGTGACCGACGCGCGGGCGCGCGCCCGCGTGGGCGAGGAGCGGTTCCAGCTGTTCCGGAGCTGATGCCGCGCGGCGCGTGCGGGGCTGTCGGGCCCCGGGGCGGCGGGCCGTCCTGGCCGCCTCCGGCGGCGAGGGCGCCGGCCCGCCCCGAGCCGCGCGCCCTCGTCATCGGATCCGGGTGCCGCGGGGCACGCCGGTGGCCGGCCGGAGGCCGCTCAGGCATGATCATCGTCATGGTTTCGGTAGTGCAGAACGTGGCGATCGACTGTGCGGATGCCTATGAGCTGGCCCGGTTCTGGAGCGGGGTGACCGGCCACCCGTTGCATCCCGAGGACAAGCCGGGAGACGGGGAGACGCAGGTGATGCTGCCGGCGGGGCCGGTGCTGTACTTCAATCAGGTGCCCGAGCCGAAGAGGGCCAAGAACAGGCTCCACCTGTGCCTGCGTCCGGAGACCTCGCGGGAGGAGGAGGTCGAACGGCTGCTGGGTCTGGGTGCCACCCTGGTCGACGACCTCCGCAACCCCGACGGCTCGGGGTGGGCCGTCCTCGCGGACCCCGAAGGCAACGAGTTCTGCGTCCTGCGCGGTGAATCCGACCGGGGCGCGGAGCCGTCCTGATCGCCACGGCCCGCCGCTACGCGTGACCGTCGGCGACAGCCGGGACGCCCCCGCGCCGCGCACCGCGGGAGCGTCATCGGCCGTCGCGGCGCCACGCGTAGCGGCGGGCCTCGTCGAGGGAGTACTCCTCGTCGAGGGCGTTGGGGCCGGGCCGCGGCGGCCCCAGGCGGCGGGCCGCCGCCACGCACCGTTCGTCCTCGTGCCGGGCCAGACCGTACACGGCGGCGACCTGGACCCGGCGGTCCGCGTCGTCCAGCCGAGCAGCCATGGCATCGGCCAGGACGGGATCGCGGCCCCTGTCCCGGCCGGCCGTGAGGCAGGCGCCCTGGCGTACCCGTGCGTCGGGGTCCGTCATCAGCACCAGCAGTGCCTCACGGACTTCGTCGGAGAAGCCGGGCGGCTCGGTCCAGGTGCCGAAGCCGTTCGCCACCTCCCGCCGTACGCCGGCATCGTGATGGCCGGCGTGGGCGAGGATGACGGCGTCGGCCCGCGGATCGCTGTGCGCCCCGAGCGCCTTGAGCACCTCGGCGAGCACGGCCGGGTCCGTCTCCCGGGCCGGCCAATCGGTGAGGACGTCCAGAGAGGGGCCCGCGAACGCGTCCTCGTCGCTCTCGTCGAAGAGACGGGTCAGCCGGAGCACCTCGGCGCCGAACAACCGGTGGGCGGGGTCCGGACGCGTGCGCAGGGCCTCCGCCGCCGTCCAGGTCTCCCGGTCGCGCCGGTGGGCCAGCAGGATGGTGACCGTGCCCCATGCGCTGTGGTCCCGGCCGTGGAGCAACGCGCGCCGCATCAGCTCCTCGAACGGCGTGCGGAGGCCGAGCAGTTCCTCCAGCTTCGTGAGTATCGCCGCGTGTCCGTCCCGTACGGTCATCCCGCCGAGGGTGAGCTCGTCGACCCCGTGGTACTCGTCGTCCTGGACCCGGGTACGGACGACGGCGTCCCGGGAACCCGTACGGCGCCGCAGCTCGCTCTCGGCGCCCGCCTCGTACCAGTGGCGCGCGCGATCGCGCATCTCCAGGAGCTCCGGGCGGCCGTACCGGCCGAGGACACCGGCGTCCAGGAGCTGCTCGACCAGCGCCGGTGAGCCCGAATCGACGGCCTCGCGCAGCGGCAGCGGCTCGTCGGCGCCCACGATCGTGCTCCCCCCTGCCGTCCCCGCGGCTCAGTGTAGGTCTGCCGGTACGACCGCCGGTCGCGAGGGCGGCAGGCCGTCACGGGGCTGCCAGTGCCAGCACCACGATCGCCGTCGCGCCCGCCGCGTCGACGACACCGCACCACTCCGACCAGACCCGTGGTACCACGGCCCCCGAACGGTGGTGGGCGAGGTCCCAGGCCGCGTGCGCGAACCAGCCGGCGGCCAGGACCCACAGGGCGTACCGGTCGCCAACGGCCAGGACCGCGAGGGCCAGGGCGCCGAAGCCCGCCAGGCCGGCCAGCTGGATGCCCAGTGTCCGGCGGCCGCGGAACTCGTGACGGGCCGCGCCGAACGCCAGGTAGCACAGGGGCATGACCACCAGGAGCGCCGCCAGGAAGCCGGTCGGCGGGAGACCGTCCACGAAGGTGACCACCACGAGGGCGAGCGCCAGCACGGTGGGCCATCGGTGTGCGAGAGAACTGAGCGTCATGGCACCCACTCTCCCGGCCGGCACCGGATCAGGGGGCGCGTGGGAGCCGTCGGGTCCGTTCTGTTGGGGTGCGCGTCCGTCTGGCATAAGGTCGCGCCCATGGGGGAGCGTGCGGTCGTCGTGGTCGCGTACGAAGCGGCCGAGCTGCTGGACATCGCGTGCGTGACGACCGGGCTGGCGATGGCCAACGAACTCGGTGCTCCGGGGACGCCCTACGCGGTACGGGTGGTCGCCCCGGGCGGTGGCCCCGTCCGGTGCGGTACCGGTCTCGCGCTCGGCAGCGACGCCGCGCTGGAGCGTACGAAGGGGCCGCTCGACACGCTGATCGTCTCCGGTGGCACGGGGGTCGAGCGAGCCGCCGCCGATCCCCGGCTCGTGGGCCACGTCAGGAGGCTGGCCCGGGAGTGCCGCCGGGTGGCGTCGGTGTGCACGGGTGCGGGCATCCTGGCGGCCGCCGGGATCCTCGCGGGCAGGCGGGCCACCACGCACTGGCGGTTCGCGCCCCACCTGGCCGCCCTGCATCCGGAGGTCTCGGTCGACCCGGCACCGCTGTGGATCCGGGACGGGAACGTGTACACGGCGGCCGGCATCACCAGCGCGCTGGACCTGACCCTGGCCTTCATCGAGGAGGACCACGGCGCCGAGCTGGCCCGGCAGGTGGCCCGCCATCTGGTCGTCTACTTGCAACGGCCGGGCAACCAGGCGCAGATGAGCCTCTTCACCGCGACGCCGGCACCGCGCGACGACACGGTCCGGGCGCTGGTCGAGTACATCGCCGCCCATCCCGCCGGCGACCTCGGTACGGAGGCCCTCGCCGCGCGGGCGGGCATGACGGCGCGGCACCTCGCGCGGCTGTTCACCCAGCACCTGGGCCGGTCCCCGGGCCGCTACGTACGCCTGGTCCGGGTCGAGACCGCCGCGCAGCTCCTCGCCTCGACGACCCTGCCGGTCGCTTCCGTGGCCGCGCGCTGCGGCCTGGGGACGCCGGAAGCTCTGCGCAAGGCCTTCGCCGCGCACTACGGCATCACCCCTTCCGCCTACCGCGCCGTGATGCGCCCCGCCTCCCCCTGACCGGCGGGCTCCGCCCGGCCTGGTAGCGCCGCGCCGGGCGCGTCCGCAGCGGGCTGTTGCCGGGCCCGCTGCGGACTGCCCTCAGGCGTTGTCCCCGCCGGAGCGTGCCCGGGGGAGGAGGGCGCCGATGACGTCGACGGCGCTGCCGTCCTGGTCACTTCCGGCGCTGCCGCTTCCGCTCTGGATGTTGGCGGCCCGGTCGACCTCGACGACGGAATCGGCGTGGGAATTGTCGATGACGGTGATCAGGCTGCCGCCGGCGGCTGCGGGTGTGGTGCTCCCCCAGGCCATGGTCACGGCCAGGTAGGCGGCGGCCCGTACGCGTGCGCCGTTCACGCGTGGGCGCTCTCGCGTGCGGCCGGTACCGGCTGGTGCCGGCTGATGTTCCTGGCCAGGAGCCTCGTGGATTCGGGGACGCCGATCGCGGCGGATTCTCCCGCGTCGGGCAGCCGCCCGTCGGCGAGCCGCAGTTGCGTCAGCGCGGCGTCCATCGCCTGGTGCGCGGCGAAGAGGCAGGGGGTGCTGTAGATGGCCACGTCGATGCCGAGGTCGGTCAGCTCGCCGAGGGAGAGCCGCGGGGACTTGCCGCCGGCGATCTGGTTGAACAGCAGCGGCTTGGAGCCGACCACCTCGCGGATCCTGCGGATCCACTCGACGCTGCGTACCCCGTCGACCAGGACGACATCGGCGTCCGTGGCGGCGAGGGCCTCGGCGCGGTGGAGGATGTCGCTCTCCTCGGTGGCGTCCGTGCGGGCGACGACGACCATGTCCTTCCGGGTCTCGAGGACGGCCCGCAGTTTCTCCAGGTACTCGGTGAGCGGCAGGACCTGCTTGCCGTCCGCGTGCCCGCACCTGCGCGGACGCTTCTGGTCCTCCAGGATCACCCCGGAGGCGCCGATGCGTTCCAGCCCTTCCACCACGTGGCAGGCGACCTCGACGTCGGTGTAGCCGTCGTCGATGTCGACCAGCAGGTGGTGCTGGGGGAAGGCACCGCGCAACCGCTGGACGAAGGCCAGCATGTCGGGCCAGGCGATGAACCCGATGTCGGGCAGGCCGTAGTGGGAGGCGGCGAACCCGAAGCCGGAGACGAACATCCCGTCGTAGTGGTCGGCGGTGACCGAGGCGGAGTACATGTCGTAGACGCCGATCAGGGGGGTGGTGCCCGGTTCGGCGATCCGGGCGCGCAGCTTGTTCCCGTAACTCATCGTCAGCTCCTCGAGGTGGTAGGCAATGGGCTGGGAGGCGCCTCCGAGGTGGCACCGCTTTACCCAAAACTGATCATTTCCTGACCATCTCGCTGCTCTACACATACCAAGGCTTTACTCACCCCAATGGCCCATCGCGTTCACCACAGAAACGTCACTGGGGACCCGGCTGCTGACGGCGCAAACGGCTTGCGACCCGGTCGGTGGGCGGTGCGAGACTCGGTCCCATGAAGCCCAATGACCCCAAGGACGACCTGCACCGCTACCTCAGGTCGGCCCGCGAAGCCGTCGTCTGGAAGCTGGACGGTCTCTCCGAGTACGACGTCCGCCGTCCTCTGACACGGACCGGCACCAATCTCCTCGGTCTCGTCAAGCACCTCGCCGGCGTCGAGCTCGGGTACTTCGGTCCGGCCTTCGCCCGCCCGCACGGCGAGTACCTCCTCTGGTACGAGGACGACGCCGAGCCCAACGCCGACATGTGGGCGACGGCCGACGAGTCGCGTGAGGACGTCCTCGGCCTCTACCACCGCGCCTGGGCGCACGCGGACGCGACGATCGAGGAGCTGCCGCTCGACGCGATGGGCCACGTCGCGTGGTGGGGGGAGACGGGCGGGGTGACGCTTCAGCGGATCATGCTGCACGTGACGGCCGAGACGCACCGGCACGCCGGCCACGCCGACATCGTCCGCGAGCTGATCGACGGCAACGTCGGCATGCGCGAGGCCAACAGCAACATGGCGGGCGGCGACGAAGCCTGGTACGAGGGGTACTGGCACAGGCTGGAGGCTTCCGCCCGGCAGGCCCAGGCCAAGCAGGGCCGGCCCGGACCGGCCTGAACCGAGCGGGCCGCGGGGGGGGGGGGGCCCCCCCGCGGGGGGGGCCCCCCCCCCCCCCCCCCCCGGGGGGCCGGGGGGGGCCCCCCCCCGGGGGGGGGGGCCCCCCCCCCCCCCCGCCGACGGGTCAGAACGTCCCGCCGTCGCCGGCTGTCAGTGGAAACAGAGGCAGAACGGATGGCCGGCCGGGTCCGCGTAGACCCGCCAGTTGGCCTCCGCGCGGAGTTGGTCCGTCCGTTCCAGCACGGTCGCGCCGAGGGCCAGCGCCCGCTTCTCCTCCCCGTCGAGGTCGTCGACGTCGAAGTCCAGGTGCATCTGCTGCGGATGCCGCTGGCCGGGCCATTCGGGCGGCCGGTAGCCGTCCACCCGCTGGCAGGCCAGCGGCGTCCCCTCGAAGCCGTGCACCTCGACCCAGTCGGGATCGTCCGGGTCCTGGACCACGCGGCCGCCGAGCAGACCCGCGTAGAACTCCGCGAGCCGTACCGGATCGGCGCAGTCCAGCGCGATCGCCTGCAGCTTTCGAATCACTTCCGACACCCTCTCACCCGGCCGCCCCGCGCGGCCCGTCTGTCCGTGAGGGGTCGTACCCGTCCCCGCGGCGGGCATGCCTGACGGTCGGCAGGCGGTCCCGGCGGGTGACCGGGTGCGGGCCCGTCGGCCACCGCGCCGCCCGGCGTTCAGGGGAGGACCTTGACCTCCACGCCCGCGATCCGGCCGAGCGGGTCGAAGCGGACCCCGACCGCGCCGCCGCCCGGCAGGTCGGCGAGGATCCGGTCGCCCTCCGTACGGTGCGGCACGCCGTGGTGGTCGAAGTAGCCGCCGACCACGTGGGGTGCCGAGCGGCCGATGAGGCCGGCGCCGGTGAGCAGCGTCCGCGGCAGGCCGGCCGGTTCCAGGCCGGCGCGCGGGACCTGCGGGTCGTCGGGCAGGAAGTAGACCTGGGTACCCGGTCCCGCCGGGAGCCCCATGTAGCCGGGCGCACCGGTCACTCCCATTCCGGTGAAGGCGAGCATCTCGGCCGCGCGCCGGGGGTCTTCGAATCCGGACAGGTCCACGACCTCCGCGGTCAGTTCGGGTATGCCGTGCGCCCTGCCGTACCGCTCGATCGCCGCGGTGAGGGCGACCACCTCGCTCCCCCGCAGGCCGGGGTTGGCCCAACCCCACATCCAGGACCGCTCGTCCATGTCGTAGGTGCCCAGCACGGCCACGCGCAGCTCCCGTCCGCCCTGCCGGTAGAGGCAGGACGGCAGGTCGGCGGTCCACGGCCCTTCGGGCAGGAACCCCGTCAGGGCTTCGAGCTGGGCCGCTCCCCAGGCGGCGTGCCGTTCGGCTTCGAGGAGGAAGGGGTCACTGAACTCGCTGATCATGTCCCGACCCTACGAGGCGGCCCCTTCCACCACCAGCCGGTGCCGTCGTCCCGCGCGGACGCGGTGGCCCACGTCACGTCACGCGGAAGGCGACATCGTCACGGAGCGCGCCACTCGGCGTGACTCCCGTCACTTCCCGTTACGGAAGGGGCATGTGTGGCATGCGGCAGGGCAGGGGGGCCGAAGCAGCGTGCACCGCGGGCGAGCCGTGGTGCCGGAAGCGGAGGTACAGCGCGTCGTGTCGGAGCCGAGAACCATCCACATCGCCGGGACCTGGCGGTCCGCCCTCTCGGGAGCCACCCGTGAGGTCCTGGACCCGGCGGACGGGAGCGTCCTGGCGCTCGCCGCCGAGGGCGGTGCCGCGGACGCCGACGCCGCGGTCAGTGCCGCCCGGGCCGCTTTCGACGGTGGCGAGTGGTCCGGGACGCCGGTCGCGGAGCGTGCCGCCCTGCTGCGGCGCACTGCCAAGCTGCTCCAGCGCGACCGCGAGCGCATCGCGCTGGTGGAGAGCCGGGACGCGGGCAAGACCCTGGAGGAGGGGCGGGTGGACGTGGACTGCGTCAGCGACGCCTTCCGGTACTTCGCGGACCTGGTCGCCGCCGAGAGCGCCGGTCGCGTGGTCGACGCCGGCTCCCCCGACATCCACAGCGTCGTCGTCCACGAACCGGTCGGTGTCTGCGCGCTGATCACCCCGTGGAACTATCCGCTGCTCCAGGCCAGCTGGAAGATCGCCCCGGCCCTCGCCGCGGGCAACACCTTCGTCCTCAAACCGAGCGAGATCACCCCCCTGTCCACGGTGGAGCTCATCCGCCTGCTCGCCGAGGCGGGCCTGCCGGCCGGTGTCGCCAATCTGGTGACCGGCGCCGGGGACCCCGTCGGCGCCCGCCTCTCCGCCCACCCCGATGTCGACCTCGTGTCCTTCACGGGCGGCCTCGCCAGCGGTACGAAGGTCATGCGCGCGGCGGCCGATTCCGTGAAGAAGGTCGCCCTCGAACTCGGCGGCAAGAACCCGAACGTGGTCTTCGCCGACGCCTGCACCACCGAGGAGGGCTTCGACACCGCCGTCGACCAGGCCCTCAACGCCGCCTTCATGCACAGCGGCCAGGTCTGCTCCGCCGGCTCCCGGCTCATCGTCGAGGACCGGATCGCCCAGCGCTTCGTCTCCGAACTCGCCCGCCGGGCCGACCGGATCCGCCTCGGCCGCGGCACCGACCCGGGCGTCGAATGCGGGCCCCTGGTCTCCGCGGCGCAGCTCGCGCGGACCCAGGAGTACGTGGACTCCGCCCTGGCCGAGGGCGCGGTGG
This sequence comes from Streptomyces sp. NPDC012794, assembly GCF_042901085.1. Lineage (NCBI taxonomy): Bacteria > Bacillati > Actinomycetota > Actinomycetes > Kitasatosporales > Streptomycetaceae > Streptomyces > Streptomyces sp. NPDC012794. The sequence goes on along the minus strand of NZ_JBIBCI010000014.1, from coordinate 27,126 downwards.
TGCGCTCCGGGGGCTCCCGCCCGGACGGGCCCGGCTACTTCTACCGGCCGACGGTCCTGGACGGCTGCCACCGCGGGATGCGGGTGGTGCGGGAGGAGGTCTTCGGCCCGGTGCTGACGGTCGAGACCTTCCACACGGAGGACGAGGCCGTCGCGCTCGCCAACGACACCGAGTACGGACTCGCCGGCGCGGTGTGGACCGCAGACCAGGGCCGGGCCCGCCGGGTCGCGGGCCGGATGCGGCACGGCACCGTCTGGATCAACGACTTCCACCCCTACCTCCCGCAGGCGGAGTGGGGCGGCTTCGGGAAGTCCGGCACGGGCCGCGAGCTGGGCCCGGCGGGCCTGGCCGAGTACCGCGAGACCAAGCACGTGTACCAGAACCTCGCTCCGCGCCCCGTGCGCTGGTTCGCGGGCTGAAGGAGGAGGAGACCCATCACCATCGACAGGAACACGCACCCCGGTGCCGCGGCCGCCGCGCCCGGCCGGGACCACGAGCCCCACCACGAGTACGAGTACGACTACGTCGTCATCGGCGGCGGCACCGCCGGCTCCGTCATCGCGTCCCGCCTGAGCGAGGACCCCGGCACCACCGTCGCCGTGATCGAGGGCGGTCCCAGCGACGTCGACCGGCCCGACGTGCTCACCCTGCGCCGCTGGACGGGCCTGCTGGGCGGCGAGCTCGACTACGACTACCCCACCACCGAGCAGCCGCGCGGCAATTCCCACATCCGGCACAGCCGCGCCCGCGTCCTCGGCGGCTGCTCCTCGCACAACACCCTCATCGCTTTCAAGCCGCTGCCGTCGGACTGGGACGAGTGGGCGCGGGAGGGTGCCGAGGGCTGGCACGCCGCCGCCATGGAGCCGTACTTCGACAAGCTCCTCAACAACATCGTCCCGGTGGCCGAGAAGGACCGCAACGCCATCGCCCGCGACTTCGTCGACTCCGCGAGAGCGGCCCTCGGCGTCCCGCTCGTCGAGGGGTTCAACCGCAAGCCGTTCCACGAGGGAGCCGGCTTCTTCGACCTCGCCTACCACCCGGAGGACAACAAGCGCTCCTCCGCCTCGGTGGCCTACCTCCACCCCGTGATGGACGACCGTCCCAACCTCCGCATCCTCCTGGAGACGTGGGCGTACCGCCTCGAACTCGACGGTACCCGGGTACGCGGGGTGCACGTCCGGTCGCAGGACGGCACGCGGTCGCTGATCACCGCACGCCGGGAGGTGGTGGTCTGCGCGGGCGCCGTCGACACCCCGCGCCTGCTGCTGCACTCCGGCATAGGCCCCCGCGCCGACCTGGAGGCCCTCGGCATCCCCGCGGTGCACGACCTGCCCGGAGTGGGCGAGAACCTGCTCGACCACCCCGAGTCTGTGATCGTCTGGGAGACCGACGGCCCGATCCCGGAGAACTCGGCGATGGACAGCGACGCCGGACTGTTCGTGCGGCGCGACCCCCGGTCCGAGGGACCCGACCTGATGTTCCACTTCTACCAGGTGCCCTTCACCGACAACCCGGAGCGCGTCGGCTACGAACGGCCCGCGCACGGGGTGTCGATGACCCCCAACATCCCCAAGCCCCGCAGCCGCGGCCGCCTCTACCTGACCAGCGCGGACCCCGAGGTCAAACCCGCCCTGGACTTCCGTTACTTCACGGACGAGGAGGACTACGACGGCCGTACCCTCGTGGACGGCATCAAGCTCGCCCGGGAGATAGCGGCGACCGAGCCGCTGGCCGGCTGGCTGAAGCGGGAGGTCTGCCCCGGGCCGGAGATCACCGACGACGAGGCGCTGAGCGCCTACGCCCGCTCGGTCGCCCACACCGTCTACCACCCGGCGGGTACGTGCAGGATGGGCGACCCCGAGGACCCCGCCGCCGTGGTGGGACCCGACCTCAGGGTGCGCGGCCTCGACGGCGTCCGGATCGCGGACGCGTCCGTCTTCCCGACGATGACCGCGGTGAACCCGATGATCGCGGTGCTGATGGTGGGCGAGAAGGCCGCCGAGCTGCTGGCCGTGGAAGGCGGTACCCGGTGAGCCCGGTGAACACCAGCCCCGACGCTTCCGCCGGCTCCGCCGGCGACGCCCCCGTCTTCTCGGTGGAGGGCCTCTGGAAGGTCTTCGGCCCCAAGGGCGCGGCCGAGAAGGTCCCCGGTTCCGGCGACGCCGGGCTGCCGGCGGCGGAACTGCGCGAGCGCACCGGCTGCACGGCGGCCGTCCGCGACGTCTCCTTCGACGTCCGCAAGGGCGAGGTCTTCGTGGTGATGGGCCTGTCCGGTTCGGGCAAGTCCACCCTCGTACGGTGCCTCACCCGGCTGATCGAGCCCACGGCCGGGGCCGTCGCCCTCGACGGTGAGGACGTCCTCGCGATGGACGCCGGCCGGCTGCGCGAACTGCGCCGCCACCGGGCCGCCATGGTCTTCCAGCACTTCGGACTGCTGCCGCACCGCAGTGTCCTGGACAACGTCGCCTACGGCCTGGAGATCCAGGGCGTCGGCCGTGCCGAACGCCGCGGGAAGGCCGCCGAGGTGGTCGAGAAGGTCGGCCTCGCCGGACTCGAGGAGCGACGCCCCGGACAGCTGTCGGGCGGCCAGCAGCAGCGCGTCGGGCTCGCCCGGGCCCTCGCCGCCGACCCCGAAGTGCTCCTGTTCGACGAGCCGTTCAGCGCGCTCGATCCCCTCATCCGGCGCGAGATGCAGGACGAGGTCGCCCGGCTCCACCACGAGGAGGGCCGCACCATGGTCTTCATCACCCACGACCTGGCCGAGGCCCTGCGCCTGGGTGACCGCATCGCGCTGATGCGGGACGGCCGCATCGTGCAGCTCGGCACGCCCGAGGAGATCGTCGGCTCGCCGGCCGACGACTACGTACGGGACTTCGTCCGCGACGTCCCCCGCGAGCAGGTGCTCACCGTACGCAGCGCCATGCGCCCCGCGATCGGGGACGCGGCCGGGCAGGGCCCCGCGCTGGCCCCCGCCACCACGGTGGCCGACGCCATCGAGGCCGTCGTCCGCAGCGGCGGCCCGGTCCGGGTCGTCGACCACGGCCGGTGCCTGGGCGTGGTCGACGAGGCGGCGCTGCTCGCGGTGGTGGCCGGGATCCCGGCCGGCACCGGACGGAAGGCGGCGGCATGATCGGCACCGCCCGACCCGCCGTCCCCGCCCCCGGCACCGGGGGGTGGTGCGGATGACCGCGACCACCGCCCCCGCGCGCGAACCGTCCCGGCCGGGCGCCCCGCAGTCGCCCGGCCACTCCGGGGCCCCGGAGCGCGCCACCGCCGGCCGTCCCGCAGTGCCGGGGCGCGCCACGGCAACGGCCGGAGCCGGGACGCCGGACCGCCCGCGCCGCCGGCTGTCCGTGTCGGGACGGCCCCTGGGCCGCGCCCTGCTCCTGCCCCTGGCCCTGGCCGCCGCCGTGCTGGTCCCGCTCGCCGTCGCCTTTCCGGCCTCCGGAAGCTGGCCCGCCGCGCTGACCGTGGACCTGTCGGGGCCGCTGGACCGGGCCGGCGACTGGATCATCGACCACCGGGACAGCCACCCCCTGTTCCTCTACTTCTTCGGGCACATCAGCAACGCCGTGACCGTCTGCGTCCGGGCCGTCTACGTCGTGCTGCTCGCCGGGGGCTGGACCGGCGTCACCGCGCTGGCCGCCCTGGTGGCCTGGCGCCTGGCGGGCCTGCGGCTCGCGCTGACCTGTGCCGGCGCCTTCGCCGCGTGCGGGCTGCTCGGCATGTGGGTGCCGACCATGCAGACCCTCGCGCTGATGGCGGTGGCCGTCGCCGCCGCCGTCGCCGTCGGCGGACTGCTCGGACTCGCCGCCGGCCTCTCCGCGCGCGCCGACCGCGCCCTGCGTCCCCTGCTCGACACCATGCAGATCCTCCCGGCGTTCGCGTACCTGCTGCCGATGGTGCTGGTGTTCGGCATCGGCGTACCGGCCGCCGTGCTGGCCACGGTGGTGTACGCCGCCCCGCCGATGGCGCGCCTCACCGCGCTCGGTCTGCGCGGCGCCGACGCCGGGGTGATGGAGGCCGCCGTCTCGCTCGGCGCCACCGGGCGCCAGCGGCTGCTCACCGCCCGGCTTCCGCTCGCACGCCGGCAGCTCCTGCTGGGCGTCAACCAGGCCGTCATGACCGGCCTGTCGATGGCCGTGATCGCCTCCGTGATCGGCGCGGGCGGCCTCGGTGACCGGGTCTACCAGGCGCTCTCGTCCGTCGACGTCGGCGCCGCGCTGGCCGCCGGAATCCCGATCGTGCTGCTCGCCGTGGTCCTCGACCGCACCGCCGAGGCGGCGGGCGGCCGGATCGGCGCCGACGGCCCGCCCCCTGGCCGCGCGCGGCAGCTCCTGCTCAGGGTGTTCGACGGCTGGTACGGATGGCTGCTCACCGTCCTCACGGCGGTGGCCGTCGGCGTGGCCGGCCGGGTCGCGGGCACGTCGCTGTGGCCGGCGTCCTGGACGGTGTCCATCGCCGAGCCCGTGAACGCGGCGGTCGCCTGGATGACCGCCCACCTCTACTCCGGGGTGCCCGTCGTCGGGGGCACCGCCGACTGGGCCGCCCGGTTCACCGGCTGGGTCCTCGACCCGCTGCGCGCCGGCCTCCAGGCCGCGCCCTGGTGGCTGCTGCTGCTCGTCGCCGGAGCGCTCGCCCTCCTCGTCGGCGCCCGGCGCTCCGCGCTGACGGCCGTCCTCGCCCTGGCCGGCGTCGGCGTACTCGGTGTGTGGGAGGCCTCCCTGGACACGCTGTCCCAGGTCCTCGCGGCGGTCGCCGTCACCCTCCTGGTGGGCTTCGCGATCGCGGTGGGCGCCGCCGGCAGTGCCCGTGCGCGGCGGCTGCTGCGTCCCGTGCTCGACGTCTGCCAGACATTGCCGCAGTTCGTCTACCTCATCCCCGTGGTCGCCCTGTTCGGGGTGGGGCGGGCACCGGCCGCGGCCGCCGCCGTCGTGTACGCGCTGCCGGCGGTCGTCCGGATCACCACGCAGGGGCTTCGCGAGGTGAGCCCGGCGGCGCTGGAATCCGCCCGCTCGCTGGGCGCGACCCGCGCTCAGCGGCTGTGGCAGGTCCAACTGCCGCTCGCACGGCCGGCCCTGCTGCTGGCCGTCAACCAGGCCGTGGTCCTCGTCCTGTCCGTCGTCATCATCGGCGGCCTGGTGGGCGGCGGCGCCCTCGGCTACGACGTCGTCCTCGGCCTGGCGCAGGGCGACCTGGCCACCGGTCTGGTGGCCGGCGCGGCGATCGTGTGCCTCGGCCTGCTGCTCGACCGCGTCACCCAGCCCGCGAAGGAGGCCCGAGATGCGTGAACGACCCTTCCGGCGCGGCCACGGCCGTCGCGGCCGCGCCGTGCTCGCCGCCGCCACGGGACTCGCCGTGCTCACCGGCTGCGGAGCCGCCGACATGACCCGGCAAGTGTCTCCGTACGCCGCCGCGCAGGACGCGAAGACCGTCACCCTCTCCGTCCAGTCCTGGGTCGGCGCCCAGGCGAACACCGCCGTGGCCGCCTATCTCCTCGAACACGAGCTGGGCTACCGCGTGGACACCGTGCAGGTCGACGAGGTCCCCGCCTGGGACGCCCTGAGCCAGGGACGGGTCGACGCGATCCTGGAGGACTGGGGCCACCCCGAGCAGGAGAAACGGTACGTCGAGACCAAGAAGACGATCACCCGGGGCGGAGACCTGGGGGTGACCGGTCACATCGGCTGGTTCGTCCCCACGTACTTCGCGCAGGCCCACCCGGACGTCACCGACTGGAAGAACCTCGACAAGTACGCCGACCAGCTGCGCACCCCCGAGAGCCGCGGCAAGGGGCAGCTGATGGACGGCTCGCCGTCCTACGTCACGAACGACAAGGCGCTGGTGAAGAACCTGGGCCTCGACTTCGAGGTCGTCTTCGCCGGGTCGGAGGCCGCCCAGATCACCCAGATCAAACAGTTCGCCAAGGAGGGCAAGCCCTTCCTGACGTACTGGTACAAGCCGCAGTGGCTGTTCGAGCGGGTCCCGATGACCGAGGTGCGGCTGCCCGAGTACACCGAGGGGTGCGCCGACGTACCGGAGAAGGTGGCCTGCGCCTACCCGCACACCCCGCTGCAGAAGTACCTGAACACGCGCTTCGCCGGGTCGGGGGGCGAGGCGGCCGCCTTCCTGAAGCGGTTCCACTGGACCACGGCCGAGCAGAACGAGGTGGCCCTGATGATCGCCGAGGAGAAGCTCTCCCCGCGGCAGGCGGCGCGGAAGTGGGTCGAGCGCAACGAGTCCGTCTGGCGGCCGTGGCTGGGCTGACCTCCCGCAGGCCGTCGCGTACGGCCCCGCACACCCGGGTGTGCGGGGCCGTACGCGCGCGCCGGGGTCATTCGGCGGACCGCCGTGCGCCCTCGGTCAGCGCACCGGGGGCGCCGGCGCTACGGGTACCTGCGCCGCCGCGCCGCCGATGTGCTCCTTGACCTGCTGGTAGATACCGGCGTCGTCGGTGAGGGCCTGGTGCCGCAGGCAGGGGGTCTGCGTGTTCACCGCGCCGGTGAGGGCGACGGAGGTCACGGGTGAGACGATCCCGTCGCAGGAGGACCACCAGGTGGCGTAGCGGGTGGCTCCGGGCGTTTCGTCGCCCGAGTTGAGCGCCTGGAGAAAGGCGGAGCCCGGACGCATCTCGACGCAGGCGGGACCGCCGCACCAACGGGCGGTTTCCGTCCCGTGGTTGGGGCCGGCGAGGGATACCCAGGCGTCCACCTTCGCGTCGCCGCCGAGGTCCTTGAGGTAGTGCCGGGAGGAGAGGGAGCCCATGGAGTGGGTCACGACGTCCACCTTGTCGGCCCCGGTCGAGGCCAGGACACGGTCGATGGTGTCGGCGAGCCGCGAGGCGGTCGTGGTGTTGGACTGGGAGGACGGGTAGGTCCACTGGTGGAGGCGGTCGGCCGGCCAGCCGTCCGACCGGAACCGGTCGGCCATGATGTTCCAGGCCGTACCGTCGCTGTTCCAGCCGTGTACGAAGACCACCGGGTCGGGCGGCGAGGAGGGCGCGGGAGCGGCTGCGGCCGGGGCGGCGAAGGCGGCCATGGCCAGCAGGACGGCGGTGAGGGAGCGGGGCATCGTCACGTTCACGGGCCGTTTGTAGCGTTCCCGCCCGTCCCGGCCGGGCCTTGCAGGGTGGACTCTCACCCGTCCGGAGGCCGCCGTTCACCCGAGGAACGTTTCGCCGGGGGCGGGCTCGGCCCGTCGGTCCGGCGCGGGTCACGGCCGCGACTCGTAGGGTGGGCGGTCCGCTGTCGCGGAGCCGCTGCCCGGCTGTCACGTGGCCGTGCGTCCCGGCGGCCGCGGCGGCGCGCTGCCGCTCCGGCGGAGCGGCAGCGGAAGGAGCCCCTGCCCGGGGCAGCACGAGGAGAGAGCACCTGCCATGAGCCCCACGTCCACGCCCTTCGACGAACTCGACCGGAAGATCGTCGCCACCCTGATGGAGAACGCACGGGCGAGTTTCTCCGAGATCGGGGCGTCGGTCGGGCTGTCGGCCACCGCCGTCAAGCGCCGCGTGGACCGCCTGCGCAAGGCCGACGTGATCACGGGGTTCAGGGCCACCGTCCGGCCGGCCGCGCTGGGCTGGCGCACCGAGGCGTACATCGAGGTGTACTGCGACGGCGCGGCACCGCCCAGACGCATCGCGGAAGTCGCGCGGAAGTACCCGGAGATCGCGGCGGCCATGACGGTGACCGGGGCGGCCGACGCGCTGCTGCACGTCAGGGCGGCCGACGTGGAGCACTTCGAGGAGGTGCTGGAGCGGATCCGCAGCGAGCCGTTCATCCGCAAGACGATCAGCTACATGGTCCTCTCCCATCTGCTGCCGGAGAGCCCGGAAGCGGGGGCGAGCGCGTCCGCACCGGCCGCCGAGGCCGCGCGCGCCGCCGAGGACGCAGCAAACGTGCTCTGAGTGGCCCGGACACGCAGGATTCCTGCGTGAGTGCGCAGCTGTTGCTCCTTGTCCCGGCGACCGGCCGCTTCCTACGGTGGGGGCACTCCCCCAGTCGTCACCGCAGGAAGCGGAGGACCCTCTGTGCCCGTACGACACAGGCCGCTCAGCCGTGGCCCGCGCCCCAGGCGCTATCTGATGTGCGAGCCCCGCCATTTCGACGTGCGCTACGCCATCAACCCGTGGATGGACGCCGGGGCGCCGGTGGACCGGGCGTTGGCCCGTGCCCAGTGGCAGGCTTTGGTCGAGGCGTACCGCGGTCATGGCCACACGGTGGAGACGGTCGCCCCGGTGGAGGGCCTGCCCGACATGGTGTTCGCGGCGAACGCGGCCCTCGTGTGGGGCGGACGGGTCTTCGGCTCGTCCTTCCACGCGGCCGAGCGCCGGCCGGAGTCCGCCGGGTACGAGGCCTGGTTCAAGGAGGCCGGGTACGAGGTCCACCGCTCCGGGGCCGTCTGCGAGGGCGAGGGGGACCTCGTACCGGCGGGCCGGTTCCTGCTGGCCGGCACGGGCTTCCGTACCGAGCGGGCCGCGCACCGGGAGGTCCAGGAGTTCTTCGGCAGGCCGGTGATCAGCCTCGAACTGACCGACCCTCGCTTCTACCACCTGGACACCGCCCTGTTCCTCCTCGACGAGGACAGCGGCGAGGGCGACGGCACCGGCGGGGGGAACATCGCGTACTACCCGGCGGCGTTCTCCCCTGGCAGCCGTGAGGTGCTCCGGTGGCTCTACCCGCGCGCGGTGATCGCCACCGAGGAGGACGCCCTGGTCTTCGGCCTCAACTCCGTCTCCGACGGCCGCAACGTCTTCGTCGCTCCACAGGCCCGGGGGCTCATCGACCAGCTCACCGACCGTGGCTACCTTCCCGTCCCCGTCGACCTGTCGGAGTTCCGCAAGGCCGGTGGGGGCATCAAGTGCTGCACCCAGGAGATCCGCTCATGACCGGCCTCGCCGACCCCACCGTCCCCGCCTTCCCCTCCCCCTCCCCCTCCGCGACGCGTTCATCGGCGCGGCTGATCCGCGCCGAGGCACCGGTGCTCGCGCACAACTACCACCCGCTGCCCGTGGTCGTGGCCCGCGCGGAAGGCAGCTGGGTGGAGGACGTCGAAGGACGCCGCTACCTCGACATGCTGGCCGGCTACTCGGCGCTCAACTTCGGGCACCGCCACCCCGCCCTCGTCGACGCCGCGCACCGCCAGCTCGACCGGGTCACGCTCACCTCGCGCGCCTTCCACAGCGACCGGCTGGCCGGCTTCGCCGAGAGCCTGGCCGCCCTGACCGGCCTCGACATGGTGCTGCCGATGAACACCGGTGCCGAGGCCGTGGAGAGCGCCGTCAAAGTGGCCCGCAAGTGGGCGTACGAGGTGAAGGGCGTCGCACCGGACCGGGCGACGATCATCGTCGCCGACGGCAACTTCCACGGCCGTACGACGACGATCGTGAGCTTCTCGACGGACGCGACCGCCCGGACCGGCTTCGGCCCCTTCACCCCCGGCTTCCGGGTCGTCCCCTACAACGACCTCGCCGCGCTGGAGGCGGCCGTGGACGAGACGACGGCGGCCGTGCTGATCGAGCCCGTCCAGGGCGAGGCGGGCGTCCTCATCCCGGACGACGGCTACCTCACCGGGGTCCGCGAACTCACCCGGCGCACGGGGTGCCTGTTCATCGCCGACGAGATCCAGTCGGGCCTGGGGCGCACCGGCCGCACCCTCGCCGTCGACCACGAGTCGGTCGTGCCGGACGTCCTGCTCCTGGGCAAGGCCCTGGGCGGCGGCATCGTCCCGGTCTCCGCGGTCGTCGCCCGCCGCGAGGTGCTGTCCGTGCTGCGGCCCGGCGAGCACGGTTCGACGTTCGGCGGCAACCCGCTGTCGGCGGCCGTCGGTTCGGCCGTCCTGGAGCTGCTGGCCACGGGCGAGTACCAGCGGCGCGCCGCCGCGCTGGGAGCCGTACTCGACCGCGGACTCGCCGCGATCGCGGCCACGGGCGGCGCCATCGCGGCCTACCGCGCCAGGGGGCTGTGGGCGGGCGTGGACGTCGACCCCGCCCTCGGCACGGGACGGCAGATCAGCGAACGTCTCCTCGCCGAAGGCGTACTGGTCAAGGACACCCACGGATCCACGATCCGGCTGGCACCGCCGCTGACCATCACGGAGGAGGAACTGGACACCGCGCTCGCCGCCCTCCGGAAGGTCCTGGCGTAGCGTCCGCGCCGGCCCCCCGGCCCCGCCGCCCGTCGACGGCAGGGCCGGGGGGCCGGTGCGGGCGTTCAGGGGCGGAAGCGCAGGGGGTGGTCCGCCGGCACCTCCACGACCACGATGCGTACGCCGTCGGGGTCCGCGATCCACATCTCGATCAGTCCCCACGGCTCCCGCCGCGGCGGCCGCAGCACCTCGGCGCCCCGCTCGCGGAGCTCCCGGTGGGCGGCCTCCACGTCCGCCACCTGGAGCCACAGCCGCAGCCCGGGCGCGGGGGGCACGTCGGCGCGGCCCGACACCTCGAGGAAGCCGCCGCCGAGGAAGTAGACGGTGCCGCGCTCGGGGCCGGTACCGAACTCGCGGTACACGGCGAGGCCCAGCGTGCCTCCGTAGAAGGCGCGGGAGAGCTCGGGATCGGTGGGGCGCAGCAGGATCCTGCTGCCGAGTACGTGGACCATGGCCCCACTCTGCCCACCCGCGACGGCGTGCGCACGGAGTTCCGGTGGGGCGCGTCCGCGGCGGTCCGACGGGGGATCGAGCACGGTGGGGGGCGCTGGTCCTTACCCGCGTGGCTACATGGGGTCCGTCGTGGCGCTCTCCGGGCCGTGCAGCTCTTCGAGCTTCTCCCGGATGTGCAGCGCCTTCTCCGACAGTCGTTGGCGTTCGGCGGAATCGGTGGACCGCTGGGCCGCGAGTTCGAGCTCCTCGGCCTTCTCGCGCATGCTCCGGGCCTGCTCGTCGGGCCCGCTCTCGTTGCTCATGGGATCTCCTCCGGTTCGGGACTGGCCGACTCCACTCAAGCACTCCCGACGGCCGGGCCGCCGGACCACCGGCCGTGGCGGCCGTGTACTTCACCACGGAGAACCCCTCCGCGGGGCCCGCGCGTCAACGGGCGATCCCGGAACACGCCGAGGCGCCCCCGGCCCGCGGTGCTTCGGGGGCGCCCTCGTACGGCGGAGAGGGCAGGATTCGAACCTGCGTGGATCCCAGTGGAACCCGAACGGCCAGTGGCCGGTCCCCGATCAACCGCTCCGGGCACCTCTCCCTCGTGACCCGGCCCCTGCGGCCCGCCCGGTCACGACAACCAGACTGCACCACGGCCCCTGACCCCGCGCTGATACGCTCGCCGCGGGGCGGTCCGTCAGGGGTCAGGGGTCGCCGCGCGGGCGTCAGCCGTGGCGCCGTATGGTCCCGCGGATCCAGTCGGCGCAGACCGGCACGTCGGTGGAGAGGCCCGGCCCGGCCGAGCACGCGACTCCGGGCGCGCCGGGCCCCGAGGTGGCTCGGACGAGTTCCCACCGGCCGTGCCCGCAGGCGTTCCGCGAACTCCAGTTCGGCATCGACGGTGGTCACGAAGCCGAAGACCCTGATCGGGGTGCCGGGCCGCCCGGCCCGCGCCGCGATCGGTACGGGCTTCTCGGTGCCCGGGCGGTCGAGGCGTACCAGCGCGATGTCGTCCCCGGGGGTAAACCCCCGCAAGCCCCGCGGGGTGGCCCCCGGAGCAAGTCGGCGGATCACCCCAGCGCGGCGCCCGGCCCAGCGGACGAAGATCATTTCACCGGCTCGGGGAGCCGCTGCGACGCAAGGAGTGATCGGAATGCACGGGTACACGGGGACGACGGGCCGGCGGCAGCTGCTCGCACTCACGGCGGCGCTCGCCGGGACGGCACTGACCGCCCCGGCCGCTGCGGCGGCGACGGCCGTACGCGCCGGCTCCGCCCGGGAGAACGGGGGAGCCTCCGTGGTGCGCGCCCTGGAACGGGCCGCACGCCCCCTGCGCTCCACCGAGCCCGGCGGTCCGAGCGCGGACCTGCGGGCGCTGAGCTCCATGGTCGGGGAGGCGACGGTGGTGGGGCTGGGTGAGGCCACGCACGGCTCGCACGAGTTCTTCGCCATGAAGGAACGCGTCTTCCGGCACCTCGTCGAGGAGCGCGGCTTCACCACCTTCGCCCTGGAGATGAGCTGGTCGGCCGGGCTCAGGATCGACGAGTACCTCCAGGGCGCTCCCGGCGACCCGAGGAGCATCGCGGAGCGGACGCTCGCCGGATCCCCCTGGGAGCGCGAGGAGTTCGTCAGTCTGATCGGCTGGATGCACGAGCACAACCAGCGGCACCCCGGCCGCCGCGTCCACTTCATGGGGGACGACCTGGGAGCGCCGGGACTCGGTGACCACACGTTCGAGCGCGTGCTGTCGTCCGTCCGCGAGACCCGGCCGGAGGCCTTCCCCCGGCTCACCGCGCTGTACGCCGGGCTGCGCCCCTTCGACGACGTCTTCGCCTACCTGGGCAGGCCGGTCACGGAGCGCGAGGAGAACGCCGCACGCGCCCGGGAGGCGTTCGAGCTGGTCGCCGCAGGGCGGGGGGCCGCGGGGCCCGCCTACGCGTGGACGGTGCGGCACGCCCTCAACATCGCGCAGACGTTCGCCTTCGCCACCGTCGACCTGGCCGATCCGGCCTCGGTCACCGCCGTCGAGCTGCTGCGCGACGAGGCCATGGCCGACAACGTGCTGTGGTGGCGGCGCCACACCGGCCACAAGATGCTGCTGTCGGCCCACAACGGGCACATCGGATACCTGTCCACCCATCCGGACATGTACCCCCGGACACAGGGCGCCGTGCTGCGCGGCCGCCTGGGGCGCGACTACGCCGCGATCGGCTTCAGCTTCGCCGGCGGCTCCTTCCTCACCAAGGACGCCTCCCTCAGCGGTGACTGGAAGACGATCACCGTCCCGGCGGCGCGGCCGGGCATGAACGAACACACTTTGGACCAGCTCGGGTACCGGGACTTCTACCTCGACCTGCGGACCGCCCCGGCCCCGGCCCGCGCCTGGCTCGACCGTGCCCGCCCGGTCTACGACGCCGGCTCGACCTTCACCCCCGACCCCCTGCCCACCCTGGCCCTCGGGCGGGCCTACGACATCCTCGTCCACCTCCACCGGGTACGCGCCGCCGACAGGCTCCGCGCCGCGTGATCCGGCCGGTAGCGACCCCGCGCCGCCGCACCGGCCGTCGCCGCTCCCGGTCAGCGCCCGAGGGCGTTCATCAGGATGATGGCCGCCAGGTTCAGGAGCACGACGGCGATGACGGTGCCGATCATGACCCAGGCCCTGCGCGATTCGTCCATGTCCGTCACCTCCGGGCGGTGCCCCTCGACCATGGTGGCCCGGTTCCCCCCGGAGCACACCTCGGCCGTGGCGAAGGGTGCTCCGGGAGCCGCTCACGCCCGTGGGTTCACGCCTTCGCGGGCGAGGCCGGGAGCGTGACGAGTTCGCCGAGGACGCGGGCCGCCGGCGCCGGATCGGCCAGCCACTTCAGGTGGCTGCCCTCCAGGGTGCGCACGTCGTACGGGTTGTCGGGCGTCAGCTCGTTGCCCTCGCGGATCAGGCGGTCCTGGAGGGCGAGGGGCAGGCTCGTGTCGTCGGCCAGGCGGATGTAGGTCTTGGGGACGCGGCCCCAGGTCGCGGCCTGGGCCCGGTCGGCGGGGCCGCCGACGTCCAGGTTCTCGTCGGGCTGGAAGGTGTTCAGGAAGGCGTGGAACTGCTCGTCGGTGCCGTCGGCGAAGAAGGCCGCCTTGAACGCCGCCAGTGAGCCCGGGTCCGACGTGCGGAAGTTGACGCGGAGCAGGCCGAGGTCGGCCGGGTTTCCGGCCAGCGCCGAGGCGAAGGCGGCGGGGTCGACGGAGGCCATCTCCGGCTCGGCGTAATAGTCGTTGGTGTCGAGCCGGACCGGGCACCAGGCCGAGACGTAGACGAGGCGGTCGATCAGGTCCGGGCGCGCGTTGGCCGCGGCCGTGACCGTGACACCCCCCCGGCTGTGGGCGACGAGGATCACGGGGCCGTTCCGCTTGGCCCGTTCGAGGACCCCGATCAGGTGCGCGACGTTGTCGGCGAGCGTGACGCCCTTGATCGAGCCGGGCGCGGTGGCGAGCCCCTCGGGGTCCTGCGGTGCCTGGTAGGCGCGGGTGAAGGTCGCCTGGAATCCGTGACCGGGCAGGTCGACGGCGACCGAGCGGTGCCCGAGGAGGCCGAGTTCGGCCTGGAGGGGTGCGAAGGAGAAGGAGTTCGCGAAGGCTCCGTGCACCAGTACGAACGTCGGTTGCATCATTGCTCACTTTCGGGTGGGGGGTGGCGGACATCCGGTCGGTGTCCGGGGGTTCGGGCGGTCCGGCAGCTTCCGTCAGTCCGACGTGGGACGCAGGACCAGGCAGAGGAAGCCGAAGCTGTCCCGGTAGCCGCGCAGCCACTGCGTACGCCGGGCGGTGGCCGTCTCCAGTACCTGTGCGGCAGCGGGATCGGCGGGGTGGTCCAGGGCCCATGAGGCCAGCGAGCCCCAGCAGGCCCACTCGTAGGCGTCCAGTTCGGCGCGCGTGCTGACATGGCCGTGGACGGGGGTCCATCCGTCGGCGACGACACGGTCCACCGTGGTGGCCAGGTCGGCGAGGTCGCCGAACGTCTCGACGGCCGCCGGTGAGGGGGCGCGGTCCCAGAACGACTCGCCGATCAGGACGCGGCCTCCCGGAGCCATGTGCTCGCGGGCCGCCGCGAGGGTGGGGAGCAGACCGCCGAAGGCGTGCGTGGCGCCGACGCTGATCACCAGGTCGAACGGGTGGGGAGAGCCGAAGTCCGCCGCCTCCTGCCGGTGGAGGAGCAGGCGCCCGTCGACTCCGAGCTCAGTCGCCGCCCGGTGCGCCTGCGTCAGGGCGGCCTCGGAGACGTCGACGCCCTCGGCGTGCAGGTGCGGGCGCGTGGCCAGGGCGCGCAGCAGCCACTCCGCCGTGCCGCATCCGAGGTCGAGCACCCGCTCGTCGCCCCGCGGGAGGCCGTGTTCGAGCAGCCGGCTGACCGAGTCGTCGCCGAGCGGGGACTTTATGGGGTGGCCGACGTGGGCGATCATGGAGATCTGTTCGTGGTTCACGGGGCGGCGTCCCCCGCGTCGAGGAGCAGCTTCGCCGCCACCGCCGCCCCGTCGGTGCGGACCGTGCCGGCGACGGCCTCCGCGCGTCCTCGCGTCTCGGAGGTCAGGGCCGTCCGGAGCGCGGCGGACAGGGAATCGAAGGTCGGGTTCGGACCGTCGTGTGCCGCGCCGATGCCCAGTTCGGCCACGCGGGCGGCCCAGTACGGCTGGTCCACGAACTGGGGAACCACCACCTGGGGGGCACCGGCCCGGGCGGCGGTGGTCGTGGTACCCGCGCCGCCGTGGTGCACGACGGCCGCGACCCGGCGGAACAGGACCTGGTGGCTGACGTCACCGACGGCGAAGCAGTCGTCCGAGTCGTCCACCAGTGCCAGGCCGGCCCAGCCGCGGGAGACGAGCACGCGGCGGCCCTGCGCGCGGGCCGCTTCGACGGTGGTCCGGGCGATGTCGGAGGCCGCGCTCATGGGCATGCTGCCGAAGCCGACGTACACCGGCGGGGTGCCGGCGTCCAGGAAGGCCTCCAGATCGGCGGGCAGGGGGCGTTCGTCGGGCAGGATCCACGCGCCGGTCTGCACGAGGTCGAGGTGGGTCAGCCGCTCCCACGGGCCGAGGACCGGGTCCGCCGCCAGCCACGGCCGTTCGGTGAAGACGTGGTCACGGACGTTGTCCACCGGCGTGAGGCCGAGCGCCGCCCGGTGGGCGTTGAGGGGCTCGAGGTAAAGGGCGTTGACCTTCCGGGCGTCCAGTTCCCACAGGGTCTCGTTGTCGGTCATGCCAGGCGGGGCCGGCGGGCCGGGGCGCGGCGACGGCGGGTAGTGCGCCGAGGGCATCTCGAACGGGTGGAAGCCCGCGTACACGTAGCGGATGCCCAGCTTCTCGGCCACCGAGCGGACCCCGGCCGGCATCAGGCCGCTGGCCACCAGCACGTCGCGGTCCTCGGCCGCCCCGGCGACCGTGCCGAAGTGCGCGGCGACCAGCTCCGCCGCGAACGCGGCCGCGTCCGACGGCGGCGCTCCCGTCCGCAGCGCGCGCACGTCCCGTCCGAAGGGCACCACTTCCGCGCCGACACCCGCCAGCAGCCGCGCGAACTCCTCGTCCGGCGGGGCGCAGACGCGTACGTCCGCGCCGCGTGTCCGCAGTTGCGCCGCCAGTGCGGCCAGCGGGGCGATGTCGCCGCGTGACCCGTAGGCCATCAACAGCACGCGCATGTCGTGTTCCTCATTCCTGTGGATGCCGGCTCAAGCCGGCGATGGTGCGGCGGGGAGCCGGGTGTTCCGGGTCCCCGCCCGGGGGGCTCCTCGTGGCGCCCGTCAACGGATCAGGTCGCGGGCACGTCGAGCTGGTACTCGTGGGTGCGCCGGTAGGAGCGGAATCCGAGGCGGTGGTTGACGGCCAGCATGTGGACGTTGTCGTCGGCGTTGTCCGTCTCGATCTCCACGACATCGGGATGCTCGGCGCGCAGACGCCGCACCATGGCGGCCTTGACCCACAGGCCGAGACCGTGGCCGCGGTGCGCGGGCACGACGGCCGTGTCGTACTGCTGGGCGCGCGGCCCGGAGCCCTGGGGCAGCACGATCTCGGTGTAGCCGGCCATCGTGCCGTCGTCGTGGACCGCCGCGACGGTCAGCAGTGTGTCGCCGCGGTCGGCGACCGCCTTGGCCATGGAGCGGACCCGGTCGGCGTCCCACGCCACGCTGCCGTAGTCCAGGTCGCCGACGGGCATGTCGTTCATCGCGTTCTTGGCCGCGGCGAAGGCATCGGCGAGTTCGTCGGGGACCGTCCCGGTCCAGTGGGCCGCCCGGTAGCCGGGGGGCGGGGTGTCGGCGATCAGCGGCAGGCCGGCGTCGGGCAGCTCGTCGAGGCGCAGTACGAGGTGGTCCAGGGTGAGCGCCCGGCGGAAGCCGCACCGTTCGGCGAAGGCCGCGCCCGGGCTGTCGGCCGGGGCCGCCGCGATGAGGCTGCGCCGGCCCTCGGTGACGCAGGCCGCCACGACCGCCGACATCAGGAGGGAGCCGGCTCCCCGGCGCCGGTGGGCGGGATCGACGTGCAGTTCCAGTTCGGCCAGGTGCTCCTGGCCCGGGGAGGTGAACACCCGCAGGCCGGCGACGGCGACGGGGGCCCCGTCCGCCCCGGTGGCCAGCCAGGCCAGCCGGCGGCTGCCCAGGGCGGGCCGGGTGAGCTGGGCGTGGATCCGTTCCGGATCGGGGGCGGGCACTCCGGGCAGGTCGTGGGCCGTGGCGTTCGCGACGATCCGGTGCCACGCGGCGGCTTCGGCGGCCGAGACGTCCGGAAGCGGAATGAGATGTACGGCTATGGACAAGGTGATCGCTTTCGTGGTCGGGTCGGTCGTTCTGGTCGGTCGTTCTCCGGGAGGACACGAGGGCGTGTCCGGGCCGGCCGGCGGGCCGCGGGGCCGCGGCCGATAAACCGGAGTCAGGGCGCGCTGCCCGGACTCCAGCGGTCGAGAGCGGCGTACGCCGGGATCCACCGGGTGGTGCAGGCGTCGTACGCGGCCGCGGGCAGCCGGGCCAGGAGCCGCTCCGCCGTCGGTTCGTCGGCGCCGTCCAGCAGCCAGGGCAGCAGCCGGGGCGCGTCCTGGTCGACGTACTGGTCGTGGACACGGCTGAAGTGGCCCCACTGGTCGGCCGTCAGCATCCGCCGGACCAGCGGGAGCGCCGCTTCCTCCTCGTGCTCCAGGTGACCGGCGAGACCGCGGGTCAGGGCGTCGGCGAGCTGGCCCAGCCGCAGCGAGTCGGCACCCGCGTCGGTCAGGGCGTCGTCGATGGCACGGATCACCGGGGTGATGGCGGCGTGTTCGGCCTCCATCACCTCCAGCAGCGCCAGGTCCTTCGGCCGGCCGGCCAGGTTCCGCCGCAGCGGCGGCCACAGTGCGTGGTCCTCGGCCGCGTGGTGGGCGTGGAGGGCCTTCTTGAACAGCGCCCATCCGGAAGCGGTGGCCAGCACCTGCCGCGGGTCCCGGTCCGCGGCGGTGGTGAGCCGGTCCAGATGGGCCAGTTCTCGGCGCAGGGCGTCGTGCACCGCGTACATCAGGGTCAGGTCGATGGCGTGGCTCCCGGGTGGTGGCGGGCCGTTGGGAGGTGCTCAGCGGCCACGCAGCCGGCGTGGCCGAGGGCGCCGGCGGGACGACGGCTCACCCGTCCGGCCGTACGGGTGGGGGGGTCCGGGCGCGTGACTGCATGCCTCAAACGATCTTGCAGTTCGTACGTATGATCAAGGAACACTTGTGTGCGGTTCGATAACCGCTGGGTTATCGACGAAAGGCCGGGGCCGGTGGAGCTGCGGGACATCGAGATCTTCCTGGTGCTGGCCGAGGAACTGCATTTCGGCCGGACGGCACAGCGGCTGCACGTCTCCCAGGCCCGCGTCAGCCAGGCCGTCAAGAAGCAGGAACGGCGCATCGGCGCCGAGCTGTTCACCCGCACCAGCCGCACCGTACGCCTGACCGAGGTCGGCCGGCAGTTCCGCGACGACCTGCAACCGGTCTACGCGGGCCTGCACGACTCCCTGGAACGGGCCCGGCTGGCGGCCCGCGGCATCACCGCGCAGCTGCGCGTCAGCCTGATGCCCTTCAACGTGCCCGAACTGCACCCGTACTGGAAGGCCTTCCGCGCGCGGCACCCGCACTGGGGGCTCCAGGTCCGCCAGGCGACCTTCACCGATGTGTTCGGCCGGCTCCGCAGCGGTGCCATGGACGTCGTGGTCGCCTGGCTGCCGGTGGAGGAGCCGGACTTCACCGTCGGGCCGACCCTGTGCACCGACTCCCGGATCCTTGCCGTGGCCGCCGGGCACCGGCTCGCGGGACGGGACTCCGTACCCCTGGAGCTGCTCGCCGAGTTCCCGCACGCCACCGCCCTCGGTCTGCCGGACTACTGGGAGGACAGCTACCTGCCCTTCCACACCCCACGGGGCCGTACGATCGAGCGCCTCGCCCACGCGGCCTCGGACAGCGCCGACGAGCTGATCGGCCACGTCGGCATGGGCGAGATCATCCACACCTTCCCCGGCCATGTCACCAGGTACTGGGGCCTGTCGAACATCCGATGGCTCCCCCTTCCCGACATGCCCACCATGCACTTCGCCCTGGTCTGGCGGACCGAAGCCGAGAACGACCTCGTCCGCGCCCTGGCCGACACGGTGCGGGACCTCGGCGTGTTCCGGTTCTGACCGTCCGCCCGGGCCGCTGTGCACGTGGGCACACGGCGCCGGGCACACCGGTGGCGCCGCCCGTTCACCCGTCGGCTGTGGGCCGTGCCGGTCATCGTCCCCGGGCGTTCGGGGGAACCGCGGGCCTCCCCGGTCCTCCTCCACCGGGCGGGGGCACCGATGGGTGAAACGAGAGAGGGACACGATGCCGCTCTATCTGTCGAGGTTCAGCTACACGCCGGAGACGTGGGCGAGGCTGACCGGCCACCCGGAGGACCGCTCGCAGGCCGCCCGGTCGTACATCGAGTCCGTCGGCGGGAAGCTCCACGGCTTCTGGTACGCCTTCGGCACGCACGACGGCTACAACCTCTGGGAAGCTCCGGACAACGTGTCCATGGCCTCGGTCGCGCTGGCCATCAGCGGGGGCGGCGCGCTCAGCTCGTTCGAGACGACCGTGCTGCTGAGCGTCGACGAGACGCTGGACGCCCTGCGCGGGGCCGGGCAGATCCGGTACCGGCCTCCCGGCGCGTAGCGGTCGGCCCCGTACCCCGCGCGCGGCCGGGACCACGAGGAGACGTACCGCCGACCACTGGGCGCGCGGGCGGATCCGTACCGGCAGCACCATCCCCGTGGCGGAAGGGCGGTCGGGCCGCATAGCGTCTGCCCCGTGCCCGAGTTGCAGTTGCTCCGTCCGGACCACGCCCCCGCGCTGCTCGCCTTCGAGCGGGAGAACCGGGCCTACTTCGCGCAGTCCGTCCCCGACCGGGGCGACGAGTACTTCGCCCCGTTCGGGACCCGCCACCGTGAGCTGCTGGCCGAGCAGGCGTCCGGTGTCTGTTACTTCCACGTGCTGACCGGTGCCACGGGCGAGGTCCTGGGGCGGGTCAACCTCGTGGACGTGGCGGACGGCGGCGCCGAGCTCGGGTACCGGATCGCGGAACGGGCCGCGGGCCGGGGCCTCGCCACCGCGGCCGTACGGGCCGTGTGCGCCCTGGCCGCCGGCGGCTACGGGCTGACGTCCCTGCGGGCCGCGACCACCCTCGACAACGCGGCGTCCCGGGCCGTGCCGGCCCGTACCGGGTTCACCGTCACGGGCGGTACTCGGCTCTGCGGCCGCCCCGGGCTGTCCTGCTTCCGCGCCCCCGGCCCCACGGCGGCGGCGTCCCGGCCCGGACCTGAGAGCCGGACGAGGGAGACCTGAGCCCCGGTCGAACGGCCGCTCGGCACGGCGGTTCCTGGGTAAGGCCCCAGGATGAGCAACGTGAAGCCCGGCAAGGGGTACTACCGCGACAGCCGCTACATCACCACCCGCATCACAGCCGACGGACGCGACGGTTTCCCGGTCGAGCCCGGCCGTTACCGTCTCGTCGTCAGCCGCGCCTGCCCCTGGGCACACCGCGCGGTGATCGTCCGCCGGCTGCTCGGACTCGAGAAGGCCCTGCCCATGGCCGTCGCCGGCCCGACGCACGACAAGCGCAGCTGGACCTTCGACCTCGACCCGGACGGCCGTGACCCGGTCCTGGGGATAGAGCGGCTGCAGGAGGCCTACTTCGCCCGTGACCCCGACTACGACCGGGGCATCACCGTGCCCGCGATCGTGGACGTGCCGAGCGGCGAGGTGGTCACCAACGACTACGCGCAGATGACCCTCGACATGTCGCTGGAGTGGTCGGCGTACCACCGCGACGGTGCTCCGGAGCTGTATCCGGAGGCGCTGCGGCCGGAGATCGACGCGGTCAACGAAAAGATCTACACGGACGTGAACAACGGCGTCTACCGCGTCGGGTTCGCCCCCTCCCAGGAGGCGTACGCCGAGGCGTACGAGCGTCTCTTCGCCCGCCTCGACCGCTTCTCCGAGCGGCTGGAGGGGTCCCGCTACCTCGTCGGCGAGACGATCACCGAGGCGGACATACGGCTGTTCACCTCGCTCGTGCGCTTCGACGCCGTCTACCACGGCCACTTCAAGTGCAACCGGCAGAAGCTCTCGGAGATGCCGGTGCTGTGGGCGTACGCCCGGGACCTGTTCCAGACGCCGGGCTTCGGGGACACGGTCGACTTCGACCACATCAAGAAGCACTTCTACGTGGTCCACAGCCACATCAACCCGTCCGGGATCGTGCCCCTCGGCCCCGACCCGTCGGGCTGGCTCGAACCGCACGGCCGTGAGGCCCTGGGCGGGCGCCCGTTCGGGGACGGCACCCCGCCCGGGCCTCCCTCCCCCGATGAGACCGTCCCGCCCCACCAGGCTCCGTAGCACCCCTGGTACGACCGCCGCCCGCGGGGCCCGGATCTTCCCCGGCTCCCCGCGGGCTCGCGTCCGGCCCGGGGCTACGGCGCGTCGGCAGCCGTACGGCGGAAGGGGCGGGTCCGCTGCCAGTACGAGCGGGCCGCGATGACCAGGGCGACGCCGTACACGGCGAAGGCGACCATCCCGATCCAGCCGGCCAGCAGCGCGTCGCCCGAGGAGTGGAAGTCTCCGCGCCGCAAGGTGACCGCGCCGGCCGAGGCGAGGGCCAGGTACGCCGCCCCCACGACGCCGTACGGGGCGAGCGTGGCGGCGCCGAGCAGGGCCGGGGCGAGCGGGAGCCAGTGCGGTACCCGCCGGCCGCGGAGGAGCGGCGTCCAGCGCGGGAAGACCTGGCCCCACGGACGGACCAGGCCCCAGAGCAGGAATACGCCGAGCAAGGCCAGCAGCGCGGTGGGGTCGAGGCCCCAGGACTCCAGGGTGAGGAACGTCCCCGAAGCCCCGTTCCGCTCCGAGACGGCGAGCATCTCCGCTCCGGTGACCCCCGCGAACGTGCCGCCGAACGCCCAGACCAGCTTCATCGCGGTGTACGGCACGAAGGCCAGCGTCCCCGCCCAGGCGGCGAGTTGGACGGGCTGCGGTGCCGCGGACGCCGCCGGGGCGGCGGAACCGGCGGGCCGGGGGCCGGACCGGGCCGTGGCCGCGAGCAGGACCGCTCCGACCGCCGCCAGGGCCTTGTTCGCAGTGGAGGCCGGATGGTCCACCCCTTGGCCGACCATCAGCGTGATCACGTCCATCAGCAGGCTGAACGCGGTGAGTCCGGCCAGCCCGCACAGGAACCGGAGCAGCAACCGCAAGGCCGGCCGCGGCCCGGACCGCACCACCGCCGCGCCGGCCGCCGCCGCCAGTGCACCCACCGCCACCACCGCCCAGCCGAGCCCGGCGGTTCCCGAGTCACCGCCGTGGTAGAGCAAGGGCGTCCCGCTCAGCGCACACACCAGGCCGAAGCCGGTGTACAGCACCGCCCACAGCACGGTGGCGCGGGCCACCCCGTACGGCGGCCCCCGCCACCGGGCGCCCCGCCGCGCCTGCCTCGTCCGTTCACTACTGGTCATGTCCCGAACAGTGCATCGACCGCGTCGGGGTGGGCATCAGCCGCCGGAACCATTCCCCTCCCCCTGCCGGGGGAGCAGCCCCGGGCGCGGCCGCGCGGCGCGGGCAAGGCGCCGACTCCGCGCACCCGTCGGCGGACTCCACATGACGAGGTGACCGGGGCGCGTGCCGACTTCAGCTGACGCTCGGTCATGATGGTTCCGACCTGGGCGATTTCCGCCCCGAACGTACGACACGGAGTTCCCTCATGCGCATCCCCCGGAGCCGTTCCGCGGCCATGGTCACCTTCATCGGGCTCACCCTGGCCCTGAGCGCCTGCGGCGGCGCCGGTTCCACGGACCGGCCGATCAAGGCGCCCACGCCGGCCCCCGGTTCCAGCGGGGGCACGGCGGCCGCCGGCGCCGCCCCGACGGCGACGCCGTCCGGTGCCGGGGCGCCGCCCGCCACCGCGAGCCCGGCCCCGACGGGCCCGGGCGGCAAGGGCGCGGGCGGCACGGGCGGCGCGGCCACCGACGACAGCTACGCGTACACCCACCCGTGCTCCGCACGGAACATCACCGTCAAGGTGACGTCGCAGCAGGGCTTCCCCGCCACGGTCCGCATCATCACGGTGACGAACAACGGCCCCACCGTGTGCGGACTCGACTTCCACCCCGCCGTCGGCTTCAGCGCCAAGGACGCCGCCCTCGGCATCCAGGCGACGCCTCCGAGCGGTCTCGGCGGCGCGCCGGCCCATCCGGTGCGGCCGGGGGCGACGACGTACGCGGCCGTCGACCTCAACCCGTCGGGCGGGACCGGACCCGTCGCCGACGAGATCAACATCCTGGCCGACCCCGGGCACATGCCGAACGCGGACGCCGTCAGTCTTCCGCTGGCCACCCCGCACTCCGTCGCGCGCCCGAAGGTCGGCCTCTACCACTTCACCGCCCGCGACTCGTTCAACACCCTGTAGGCGTCATCGGCGGACGTCCCGGGGCACTTCCACGCCTCGTCCCGGCGGGGACGGGACGGGTATGACCTGTTCGGAAGACATCCCTTCCGCCGGCGGGGCTGCGCGTCAGAGCTGAGTGCGGCGGTTGCCTTCAGTTCGCGCTCGCCGGTCGGCCGTGTAGTTACGCCTCGAGAGTGACAAGGGATGGAACCGCAGGCCGATGTGTGCAACCGCACCGTCGACGAGCCTGGTTCACATGCCGAAAGTGAATGTATTGCCCGATGTGCCGCGGTGGGCCCGGCTCGCTGCGGTAGGCGCCGCATTGACCAACGTGCCCTCGGCGCTTTGGCGGGTGGCCATTGCCGTCGGTGTCCCCGTCGGGCTGGCGCAATCCGAATACGATCAGATGGGAGCTCCTGGCCTGGGCTCGTTGGCCCTCGTCGGCCTCAGTCTGATCTCCGAGGCCTTCGCGTTCCTCACCTTCGGGCTGGTGCAGAGCTGGGGCGAGGCGTGGCCGCGCTGGATCCCGTATCTACGTGGGCGCCGGGTCCCAGTCATGCTGGGGACCGGCGTGGCGGGGCTTGGCGCGCTGGCCACGACTGTGTTTGGCGCACTGTTCGTCTACACGTCGCTCAACGCAGACATGGAAGCCTCCACCTGGGGCCTCTGGCTGCTCAACATCGTCTACGCACCGTTGCTCTTGTGGGGTCCGCTGCTGGGCGCGGTTACGGTGCACTACTACCGGCGCCGGATGGCCGCCTCGCCCGCGCCGGCATGAAGGCCCGGATCCTGTTGGGCGCTTCCTCAGCCCCGCATCCGCTCGAGCCGGCCCCGCTGCCGTGCACGGCCGGACGGCCACGCCCGAGAGCCCTCCAGCGAATCCCGGTAGGCGCCGACCGCCGGTTCGGGGCATGACGGGCCGTCAAGGGCGCACCCTATGCTTCAGCGCCTCGCAGGGAGGCAGGCGTGCGCCCGATGAAGTCCCGTGCGGTACGGGTGAGGTGGGCCTGGTCGGCGAAGCCTGCGGTGGCCGCGGCCAGGGCGGTGGTCGAGTCCGGCAGGTCGTTGATCGCGGTGCGGAGCCGGCCCCACCGGCGTAAGCGCGCGAGCGTCATGCCCAGGTCCTGCCGGGCCAGGGCGCGCAGCCGGGGGGCCGACAGGCCGACCTCGATGGCGATGGAGGTGATGGGCATGTCCGGATCGTGCACCGTGCACAGGTGGACGGCGTGGGCGACTCTCGGATCGAGTGGGGATGGGCGCCCGGCGAGTGTCTGCAGCTCGGTGTATCCGCCGGCCAGGTCCACGCTGGTGCCGGGCCCGTCGGCATCAGGGGTGCCGAGCGCGGCGAGCAAGCGGCGGACCTCGCCCGTACCGAGCCGTACCGGCCCTGGGCGGGAGGGCAGCAGCCAGGAGTCGATGAACAGGGCGACGTAGGGAGAGGTCGCTTCACAGGTGTGGGCCAGCTGGGGCGGAACGATGAGCCCGGGCGCCGCCACCATGGGCCGTCCCGGCTGGAGGAGTACGGCGTGGCCGCCGATAGGCAGCACGGCTTTCCACGCGGGCAGCCGGTGCTGGGCGACGCGGAACGGGCGGGACTCGGCGAACATCGTCGCCTCGGGGCCGCAGGCGAAGACGATGCGGCGATCGTTTTGTTCAAGTGCCCAGGCACGAGGTGAACTGATCATCGTGCCATGCACGTTATCGCTTCCATTGCCTTGGCCGTGTTCCTGGTCGTCACGGGGGTCGCGCATTTTCTGGCCCCCGGTTACTTCCGCCTGCTGGTACCCGCATGGCTCCGCCGGGAGCGGCTCATCGTTGCCGTCAGTGGTGCGGCGGAGGTCGTGGTGGGTGTGCTGGTGCTGGTTCCGAGCGGCAGGCGGGCCGGGGGCTGGGCCGCCGCAGTCCTGATCACCTGTTACTTGGTGTCCCACGTGGACGCGCTGCGCCGCGCGCGCCCGGACCGGCCCCGGTTGCTGGAGCGGCCGGCCGGTGCGGTGGCTCGGCTGGTGGTGAACGTCCTGTACATCGCCTGGGCGGTTGCCGTGGCCACGTCCGCGGCCTGACGCCGTGCGCGGCAACCGATAGTCCGAGGCGGTGCCGAAGCCGCCGTCATCACAGAGGAAGTCATGCCATGAGTCATCGCATCGTCGTCGTGGGCGCCGGCTACGCCGGTTTGTCGGCGGCCAAGCGCCTCGCCCGCAAGCTGCGCCGCAGCGATGTCACCATCACGCTGGTCAGCGCCTCGGACCGGTTCGTCGAACGGGTCCGGCTCCATCAGCTGGCCGCAGGACAGCCATTGACGGCGCTGCCGTTGCGCCAGCAGCTCAGCGGTGCGCCGGTCCAGCTGGTCGTCGGACACGTGAGGGCGATCGATACCGCCGGCCGGACCGTGTGTACGGACACCGTGCCGGGAGTGATCGGCTACGACACCCTGGTGTATGCCGTGGGCAGCCGGGCACGGCTCGACGATGTTCCGGGGGCAGTTGAGCACGCGTACGCCGTCGCCGACCCCGGGGAGGCAACACGGTTGCGGCACAGGGTGGCCGAGATCGCGTCAGGCGGCACCGTCGCGGTGGTCGGCGCAGGGCTGACCGGGCTGGAAACCGCCGCGGAGCTGGCCGAGAGTTACCCGGAGCTGCGAGTGCGGCTGTTCACCGGTGCTGAAGACGTGGGGCTCGGGCTCGCGCCGCGCGCCCGAACCCACCTGCGGCGCGCTCTTGACCGGCTGGGCGTCTCGGTTCATCCGAAGATCCTTGTCGCGGCGGTGCGGGGCGACGGCTTGGACACGCGCGACGGCGCGTCGTTCGCCGCTGACGCAGTCGTATGGACCACCGGGTTCCAGGCGCCGGAGCTGGCGCGCGCGGCGGGATTCGCGACGGATGAGAGCGGTCGGATGCTCGTCGATGCCACCCTGCGCTCGATCTCGCACCCTGAGGTGTACGCCGTCGGCGACGCGGCTGCCGGAGTGTCGGTGGGCGGAGCGCCGAGCCGAATGTCCTGCCAGGCAGCCCTGCCGATGGGCCGGGGCGTGGCCGACGTCGTTGCGGCTCGGCTGACGGGCCGGGAACCGGAGCCCGTCCGGATCGGTTACGCCTTCACCAACATCAGCCTTGGCCGGCGTGATGGTGTCGTCCAGTTCACCCACGCCGACGACCGCCCCCGCGGGCTCGTCCTGACAGGACGAGCCGCGGCGGTCTTCAAGGAGGCTGTGGTGCGAAGCACAGTACGGTCCTGACCGCGTGGTGATCCGGCTCGGTGACGAGTCGGATTCCTGAGCCGATCCGCCTACCGCATGGACGGTGTCGTGACCTCATGCGGGCGGACGGCTTGACCCCCGTGCAGGCCCCCTCCGGCCTCCCGGTACCGTCGGCATGCATTGATCCGTCCGTGCGTGAGACGGTCGAGCATGGCACCGAAGTGCCGGGCCTCGGATCGTTTCTCCAGGTAGAGATCGCTGGTGAACCGTCCAGATGCACCGTCCCCGAGCCGGGAACGTCCGCGAAGCCGGGGCGTTCTACGGCTGGAGTATTAGTACCAGTGGTTGGCCTGCCAGAAGTTCCAGGCGCCGACCGGGCTGCCGTACCGCTCGTTCATGTAGTCCAGGCCCCACTTGATCTGGGTGG
>NZ_JBIBCI010000013.1:0-214993 GCF_042901085.1 Streptomyces sp. NPDC012794 | reverse complement strand
CCAGAGCCGGCCCTTCGGGCCGGAGTCCTGCGCTTCGCTCCGGACAGGTTCGGGTTCCGCTGCGCTCCACCCGAACGGCCCGCTTCGCGGGCCTAGTTGACTCCGTTCCACGGCGTCCGAACCTTCGGCTCGTTGGGGTGTCCGCTCCGCTCCCACCCCAGGCCCGCTCCGCGGGCGGCCAGCAGCAGTAAAAGGGGCTCTGTCTCTGCTGCCCGGGGACGGTCGATCGGTCCAGGCAGCCTCGCCCCAGGACAGTGCGAGCTGCTCCATGGCGCGGCCGGCTGTGTGAACAGGCACGCCCAAGACAGACAGCCATGATCACTACTTCCACTCCCGTCCTGACGCCAATCCAGCGCCCGCCACCACACCCGTCCACAGGCGCCTTCCGATGCCCGCTGCGCGGGAGCCCGCCCGCTGACCTGCGGAACATTCCCTAGCGTTGCTTTTCAGCAAGAACTACTAGGACCCCGAGATGCCACACACATGCCACAGTGAGAACCTAGCCATGAGGGCCGTCACATAGTGGCCCGACGCGAGGCCTGAGGCCGCGACGTAGTGCGATGAAACCCAGGTCACCAGCAGGCCCCTTCGAGGCGTGCGACGCCGGGACCTGAACCCGCAGACTCCGCTGACTGAAGGACGGTGGGAAGCATGGCTGCACTGGTACTACGACGGATGACGATAGTGCTCGCCTCCTGCGCCGTTGCCGCCGGAGGCCTGATGGCGCCGACGGTCACCGATGTCGCTGCGCGAGGGTGCTACGTGGATGCCTACCCGCCTGGTGGCGGCACGAACATCGGCGGATCTCCAAACAGGTACAAGTGGGCTAACACGCCTTATATCGGAGCACGGTACGACCGGTGCACCGGGCGGGTCTCTGTCATCTACGGCGGGTACCGCGCCACGCACTACAACGTCCGCTGGGTCGCGCCGAATGGACCTTGGGAGCAGGGCGAGCTGGATGCAGGGAAGGGATTGTGGTCGTGGCCTGCCCGCCACGGCGACTACAACCTCACGATCCAGGCGTGCACCCGCCAGACCTTCGCACCCTCGAAATGCACCAAATGGGCTCCGCAGCTCTACCTCAACACGCGGTGACGGCCTAGGCGCTGTCGGCGAGGCTGGCCAGAGCGTGGACCCCCACCGAGCCAAACGCACTCGGTTCGGTTAAAGACCAGCGGCCTCGGGGTGGGCGTCGGCCTCGTCGACGCGCTGGCGGCGATAGGTGATAATCAAGGCCGCCGCAGAAATGTTCACCACCAGCGAGCTCCGGTTCGCTCCTGCGCGCAGGAGCGAACCGGAGCTCGCTGCGCTCGGCTGGCTCGGCTTCGCCGAGCCAGGGCCGGCCCTTCGGGCCGGTGTCCTTCGCTTCGCTCCGGACGGTTCGGGGTTCCGCTTCGCTTCGCCCCGAATGGCCTGCTCCGCAGGCCTGGGTGACCCCGTTTCACGGGGTCCGGGCCTGCGGCCCGTTGGGCGGGTCCGCTCCGCTCCCCCACCCGGTCCTTCCGGCTCCGCCCTTCAGGACCAGCCCGCTCCGCGGGCGGCCAGCAGGGTGGGGGGTGGCCTCGGAACGCTCCTGCTTGCGGGGCTGTCCCTGGGCTGGTCAGGGGCGGGGGCTCTCCGCGTGGCTGGTACTGCCGCTTGGATGGCGAGGTCCCCTGTCGTCCGCATGCCGATTCCTGTCAGTCGGGTGACGAGCATCCTGGGGTGGGCGCTGCAGTCTCGTGGTTCATGGAGGTCGGCCGGTTCCTTCTGCTTCATTCTGGTGGCTGGATTGAAACTGGATCTAGGGGTATCCCGCGCTGGTGCCTGGCTCTCCGAGTGGACTTCGCTTGACGGTGTCAGCGAGGGAGCCGTATATGACCATTGTTCAGCCTGCTACCGGTAGTGGGCAGTTCCACCGTAGGACATGCCCAAGGCCGCCGAGAGCTGCTTGACGTCGAGTTCGTCGGCAAGGGTGAGCAGCCGTGGGGAGCGCAGGATCCGCGGGAGGAGGCCGACCGGTGCGAGGCAGTCCTCGGCCGATCCCGAGGAGGCCTGACCAGCAAAATCTACCTCGCCTGGGCCGGCCCCGATGCCGCCCGGATCACGTGATCGCCGACAAGGCCTACAGTTCACGCGGATTCCGCTCCTACCTGCGGCGACGCGGTATCGGGCACACGATCCCGGAGAAGAACGACCAGAAGCAGCACCGCCGCAACCGAGGTCGGCGAGGCAGTCGGCCCACAGGATTCGACCGCGAGATCTATCGCCGCCGCAACACCGTCGAACGCTGCTTCAACCAGCTCAAAGGCTTCCGCGGCATCGCCACCCGCTACGAGAAGACCGCCACCTCCTTCGAAGCAGCGGTCACACTCGCATCACTACTGCTCTAGGCAAGATCAATTTGAAGACGGACCCGAGAGGTGCCCCGACGAGCATCAACACCCAAGAGAGTCACTGTCTCTCACCCCACCACCCCCAAACCGAGAGATCGCAGCCGACGCCGCCGCATCCTCGGGTAGGCCGGATACATGAGCGGGTCCGCCGGTTCGGTGGACGAAGCACCGTGTCAGGGCGTGGACCGCCCGCCCTACCCATGTACGGCCCGACCGTCCTACCGCGTGGAGTACGTGGCTCAGCAGGCGGCCCTGTGTCGGGGCATTGAGCGTCAGGACGAAGGCTGCGGGGCTGCCGCTCCGTCACCCCACCGCGTTCGTCCAAGCGGCAGCTCTTGCTGGCGCGTCACATCAGGATGCGCCAGGCCTGATTCTTGTTGCCGAGGCAGGTCCACTGCTGAAGATAGGTTCCTTGCGGAGGGGCATTTTTTACGTCCGGGTTGTGAGCATCTAGGCACTTGTCGCTGTTCCAGTTGCGAATCTGCCACTTGTTGTCTGCGCGGCGCTCAAGATACCACCGCTGATTTGTATTACCAGTGCAACCATACTCAACGACCCTAGCCCCGTCATTAGTCCGAGCCCCCACCACGTCCAGGCACTTCCCGCTACCCGCTGCCACAATCTCAAATCTGTTTCGGAAGGCGCTCCCGTCCCACGTGCGCTGCGTCCTAAATCGATATCGAGTGTGATGCGATGCCGAAGGTGAAAGAATCACACTTGCCGCATCCCCGAATCGTCCTCCAGTGTCCACCGCAAGTCTGCGCTGACCATTTCCTTCACGAGTGTAGTCACTGTGAATCGAATAGACCCTGTCCCACACGAACGGGATCGGGACAAGGTTTCCCCAAATGACACGATCTGCCGTTGCCCGCCAGTTACTGGGTGCCCGTTCGGCATCCCGTTGGTTTTCATCCCGCTCAACAGGCGTGACGCAGACCTTGTCGCCAGGCACTGCATCACGGGGCACATAGCCCGCCTTACATCCGTTGCTGGTACTCGCATCGCGTCGGAATGGGCCCAGATAGTTTTCCCAACCGAAGAAGGTTTGCCGTGACGCCCCGATGCAGACATGATCGACGGGCGTGCTCAGCCTCCATTTGGTTCCCTCTACACAGGTGTCGGGCCCGCGCGCAGGCCGACTGCCAGCTGATGATGTTGAGCCTGCAGCATCGCTCCATGGAGCGACTGCAAGGGAAGTGGCCCCTGCCAGGAGCATGAAATACTTAACCGGGGACCGAAGGGTGAAGGAGTTCCCCTTCTGCTTATTTCCCGTCATAACTATACCTACTATATGACTTCCGGCCCGTGAGGGCGGGTAAGACTGGAAAACAAGTCGCGCGAGGGACTGCAAGGCTTTGGTCACATCGGTGCGACTGAGCTTGCATGGGTGAAGCATGTTTGCCTGGGGGATAAGCAGGTGCTCGGCCGACGAAAGTCGGCCACGCAGTAGAAGTGGCCCTTTACCTCGCCCGGCAATGGACCTTCACGGGAGCACGTGGACCATCATTGGTCGGACTCCTCATGAGTCCGGGCCACTTCCAGAGTCTCACTTCATGCCGACTTCGCAAGTCTGCATTGAAATCACTCGGATCCCATTCGGCTCACCTTCGCCAACCGGGTCGACAACCGCAGCAGCATGCCCGGCCATTCCAGTCGCTCACCATGCGTTTCAGGGTACCCGGCCACCAGCTCGTTGACCGGTCCACATTGTAGTGTATTTATCATTGAAATGTGTCCGATTCGAGGTCTCCTGCACTTGCGATCAGGATCCAGGAGTGCTGGTCTTGAATAGGCGGCGGCAGGCGGCGATGGCAACGGCAAAGACCCGAACGCGTAGCGTTCGGCTGCGAAGGGGAATGAATGCTGCGCCCTCCCGTGGCCCGTCAGTAAAGGTGGCCGGACGCGTCGTGATCGCTAGACCCCGTGTGCTGCCGCCCGCTAGGGAGGTACACGATGACACACGTCTCTTCTGCCGGCAGTCCACTGCGCCGGATTATTGCCTTGTTCGTAACGGCCGCCTTGACGCTTTCCCTCTCGGTCACGGTTACGTTCGTCTCGGCGGAACAGGCATCCGCCCTGTGTGTCGCAAACAATTTCTCGGGAAGGTGGCGTTCATCCGATGGCAGGCTGAGCCGTATCGATGTGTGGCATGGAGAGAACTGCCAGCTATACGCGAAAGCCTGGTCCCGCTGCAAAGGCGACCCGTCCCGCGACTGTAGCTGGGACAGGAGGGGGAAGGTGCTGCAAGCCACCCCGGACAGGAACTTCCGGTTCTTCTCTTACGAGTGGAACGACGCGACCGAGGTGGTGCAGCTGCGCCTGAAGGACAGGTCCCACTTGGCGGCGTGGGACCACACGGATTACAACTCCGGTAAGAAGGAAAGCTTCTGGGTGCAGATGGTCAAAGACCGCTGATCGTGCCTGACAGACCGAACATTCCTGCAGCAGGGCCTCGGACCGTGATTGGGCGGGGCCCTTCACCGTGTGTCCCGGCAGGATCGGCGCGCCCGCACCTCCGGCTCCGCGGCCGGCCATGCCCGGTCTACCCCCGCATCGGCCGGGAGCACTCCTCGTCGTAACCATCGAGGCAGTACGGCTCCGGTCCATCCCCGCGTCGGCGGGGAGCATACCTCGCGGCCCCTCCTATCTCAGACGGTCGGTCACGGCCAGCGCGGCTTCCGCCAGCCTGGCGGCCCAGCATGTTCGTCGGATGACAGTGGGAAAGCCACACCTCGAGCTGCCGGGCCGTCTCCAGGTGCCCGAGATACTGGCAGGAGGCTTCGTCGTCACGCCACGCGATCACGAAGTCGCCATCGTCCGGTGTCCCGAAGCCGCCGCTGAGGCAGTCAGCGAATGCATCGAGCGGTGGCATTCCAGCGGTGGAACGCGAGTGCGACCCCGCCTGTGAGGAGGCCGCGATCGCGCTCGAAGACGGCGATCTGCCTGTTCGCCGAGGCGGACACTCCACGAATCACGGGGGTCCGCCGATGCCGTTGTGGCGTCGCGGCAGCTACGCTCTGATCTCGCCCGGTGACCGGCGAGGCATGAACACTTCCAGGAGAAAGACGCTGAGGCGTCCGACCCTAGGAGCTCGTAACACGATCTTGATGGGGCGCTCTGGTCAGCCGTGACCGGTGTGACGATTCGGCCGTTCATGATGGTGTGAGTACTCGGCCGTGGCCCTCCTGGCGGGCGGTGCGCGCCTTGCGGACATCGTTCCGGGGGTGACATGGCACGCGAGGACATCGGCCGGTGGACGGCCACACAGCGCAGTGACTTCCGCCGACTGAACGAGGAGCAGCAACGCCGCCTCGCCGAACTCGGGGTGAAGCCCGCGCGAGCCGTACGGGCCCGCACGGCCGCCGCGGAGCCGGGCACGACCACCACGTCCGGGCGCGGTGCGGAAGCCTTCCACAAGGGCGTCCAGGCCCTCACGCAGTACATCAAGCGGGAAGGCGGCCTGCCCGGACGGGCACACGTCGAGCACCTCCCCGACGGGACCGATCACCGTACCGGCGTGTGGATCGCCAACCAGAAACAACGCCGCGAGCGGCTCGGCCAAAACCAACTCGCCGCCCTGGCCGCCCTCGGGGTGGAGCTTCGCGCGCTCGGATGCATGCTGCTCCGGAGTCACGTGGTAGGGGCACGGCTCCTCCCGGGTGAGCCAGCCGCATGGGGAGCCGTCCTTCTTCGGCATTCCGCACCGGTCTGGGTTCCATCGCCACCGTCCCAGAGCCGTTCCTTGCTCCCACGGCCTGGTGTACGGGGACTCGCAGCAGGAGCACACTGGCGTCGCCTCGGGGCCGAGCGGTACTGCGGAGTACTGGTAGCCGCCGATCAAGACGACTAGGGCGTTTCCTTCGGATCATCTGATCGTTGGTCTGGGGTGTCGTTGACTGATGCCCAGTGGGCGAGGATCGAGCCGTTGCTGCCGGACCGGACACCTCGGCGGGGTGGGCGGTGGCGTGATCACCGGCAGGTGATCGACGCGATCGCTTTCAAGTACCGCACTGGGACTCCGTGGATGGACCTGCCCGAGCGCTTCGGGTCGTGGAAGGGGGCCCACAACCGGCTGCGGAAGTGGGCGGCCGACGGGACGTGGGAGAAGGTCTCTACCGCTCTGCTCGCCCAGGCCGACGCCGAAGGCGACCTCGACTGGGTCGTTTCGGTCGACTCCACGATCGTCCGGGCTCATCAGCACGCCGCCGGGGCTCGTCAAAAGGGGCTCCGGCCGGCGAGCCGGACCATCATGCCCTTGGACGGTCCCGCGGCGGGCTGACCACCAAGATCCACCTCGCCGCCGATAGCCGCTGCCGCCCGCTCGCGTTCGTCCTCACGCCCGGCCAGGCCGGCGACGCACCGGCATTCCCCGAGGTCATGGCCCGCTTGCGGGTGCCGCGGCCGATCGGCCGGCCCAGGACCACACCGGAGGCGGTCCTGGCCGACAAGGCCTACTCGTCCCGCGCGATCCGGACCCATCTTCGACGGCGCGGAATCCGGGCGGTGATCCCGCAGCCCGCCGACCAGACCGCCAACCGCAAGCGACTTGGCAGGCTCGGTGGCCGACCGCCGGCCTTCGACCGCGAGGCCTACAAGCAGCGCAACACGGTTGAGCGGTGCATCAGCAAGCTCAAGCAGTGGCGCGGTCTGGCCACCCGATACGACAAGACCGCCACCATCTACCTCGCCGGACTCCACATCGCCTCCATCTTCACCTGGTCGGCAAGATGATCGTCAGAAGCGGCCTTCAGCTGCAGTCCCACATGAACCGGCCTTCAAGGTAGTCGGAGCTGAGGAAGAGGAAGCCACTCCCGTAGCCGAAATTGAGGAAGAACGGGTCTGACTCCGCCTCGCCCCGGTCCTCGAACTGGCAGAGGAACAGCCAAGAGGAATCGATGCCGAAGACCCGATGGTTTGGGTAAAGGGCCTCGCCCCCCAGGAAGTCCTTGGGTCGCTCCTCGTAGGGGTATTCGACCTCTGGTCCCTCGCTTCGCAGCCACCGGGACCAGGAAGCGGCCTGGCTCGCCGCCTCGTCGAGTTCCGGTGGCATCGGCGTCAGGTCCGTCAGCCATTCGACGGGAACCTCCGTATCGTCCGGACCCCAACGCCACAGGGTTCGTCCCTGAGTGCTGGGAGACCCGATCGACGCGAAGGACGGTATCCGCCCGCCCGGCTGGACCAGAACGACGGCCTCACCGTCCTCTGCTGCGTTGCCGCTCATGTCCATGCCTTCCTCGTGCAGGAACAAGTAGGCGAGGCGTACCTCGTTCCCTGGCACCCGGAACTGGCCGATGAATACAAGCGGCTCTCCCGCACGCGGATGCACCGGCCACGCCGGACCGTCCAGCCACACCGGCTGCCCGCCGAACTTCGACACCGGATCCGTGACCGGCTCGGGTGCAGCCCGAAAGGACATACGCAGCCGCGGCAGGAAGGCTGCATCGTAGGGGCCCTTGGCCTGGCTCGTCGGCTCGGAGATCATGCTGCCGACGCTACGGCACCCCACCGACAGGAACCCAGCTTGGGCCGTCTTCTTTGCATCCTGCCTGACCTACAAAGATCCGGAAGAGACGGCCTAGGGTCTGTTGCGAAAGTGGATCTTGTTCGTTGATGATCATGTCCTGTGGGACGTGGGGATCTGACGAACGGGCAGTGGGCCCGGCTGGAGCCGTTGCTGCCGGCGGGCATCAAGCCGGGTCGTCCGCAGGTGTGGGCGCGGCGGCAGCTGATAGACGGCATACGGTGGCGGACGCGGACTGGTGCCCCGTGGCGGGACGTGCCCGAACGCTATGGGCCTTGGGAGCGGGTCTATGACCTGTTCCGGCGCTGGCAGCGGGACGGCACCTGGGCGAGGATCCTCATCGAGCTGCAGGCCGAGGCGGACGCGAAGGGGCTGATCACCTGGGACGCCAACGTCGACTCCACCCTCTGCCGGGCTCACCAGCATGCCGCCGGGGCGGCGAAAAAGGGGATCTCCAGAAGGAACCGCCCGGCGGGTCTTCGTCGAGCCGGCCGATCACGGCCTTGGGTGCTCGCGCGGCGGACTGACCAGCAAAATCCACCTTGCGGTCGAGCAGGGGCAGAAGCCCTTGTCCGTGGTGATAACGGCTGGGCAGCGGGGTGACTCGCCGCAGTTCGAGACGGTCCTGGAAGCTATCCGGGTGCCGAGGCTGGGGCTCGGCAGGCCGCGCAAGCGACCGGACCGGGTGCGGGCCGACAAGGCGTACGACTCCCGCAAGAACCGCTCCTACCTGCGCAGACGCGGGATCAAGGCCACCATCCCCGCTCCGGCGGACCGGGTCCGTAACCGCCTCAAGCGCCACCGTGCGGTTGCTACGAGATACGACAAACTCGCCGTCCGCTACGAAGCGACAGTGCTGATCGCAGCTATCAACGAATGGCTGTGACCAGCACTGTCGCAACAGGCCCCGGCCGGGGACCCGCTCGCAGCCGGCACCCTGGATGCGGGGAGGGATCGTGCAGTCGGTTCTCGGCGGCTCAGGCTTCGAACTGTACCCAGGTGTCGCCGCCGCGGATCCAGAGAACACCATCGCGGCCCTGGACGCAGCGCCTGGTCACCGACTCCGGTAGTAGCAGTTGTTCCTGAGAGGTGATCACCCAGGCATCGTCGACGAGTTCCGCGCGGTTCAGTTCGACGCCGGGCCGGTTGTGGAACTGGTGGCTGAGAAGCATCCGGGTGCCGCGGACGGCAATGCCATCGGTGTTTCTCAAGGGGTGGCGGTAGCTGGTGATGCTGCCGGCGGCGGGATCGACCCGAGACAGGAAGGAACCTTCATGGCTGTACCAGCCGAGCCAGACCACGTCCTCCTCGGTCGCGCCCGCAATCCCGCCGAGGGGCAGTACAGGGAGTCGTTCTCGTCCCAGAGGGCCCCAGGTCTGGCCACCGTCGGTGTTCCAGCGGGCCAGGCCCTCACTGGACGCAGGATGGCTTCCATAAATGCCCTCGTCACCGTGCGAGGTCCAGATGCCGCCGTCGCGGTCGGTGATGATGTAGTCGATGTCATCGCCGATACAGATATGACTTATCGGGTATCCCCCCGGGGAGTACACAACCGCGTTGCTCTCCCAGGTCCCGGTCCCGTCCCGGGATGTACGGTATGACGCCAGCAAGAACCGTGACCACGAGAGTAGGGCCAGGTGGCCAGTACTCGCGGTTATGCCGGTGACCGGAGTGCGGTGTTCCGCTCCGTCCGAGATCACAACCAATACGCCGTCGCACGGAGCCGCGACGCGCCACCCGACCCATCCTCTGATGTACGGGGAGCGGTAAAGGTTTCGTTTGTGGACCAGCATCACCGCGAGTTCGTTGCTCGGTCCGACGGTCCACCAGAGGGCCCGCCATCCGGCTCGGGCGTCCTCGGGGGGCAGGCTCCACACGACAGGCAGTTCACCAGGCGTCATCGGCATACCTTTTGGACTCCAGGCCCCAACGGTGCCCGAAGAAACGTACGTTACCGAACGGTGGCTGCAGTGCTTTAACAGCCCTGTGCCGGATGCACTCAGCAGGCCGACGCGCTACTTGCGGACGGCCCGGCTTGATGTCTGCGGCTCACGCCGGGCTACCGGCAATTTGTCAGGATCACATCCCGCAGGACGTGATCCTGACCGAACAAGATCCGTTTTCGCAACAGACCCTAGCCGGCTGCGGGCAGGACCGGGTGATCGATGTGGTGGTGCTCGACCTCGACGCCGCACTCCCCGCCCCATGCCATCCAGACCCGACGGGCGACCGCCTCCGCGACCGCCACGCACCTTTTCCGGACTAAGAGAACGATCAAGGTTCAGTCCTCGACATGAAAGCGGCCCCGTCTGTGACGGGGCCGCTCGTTGTGACATTGGTGTTGGGGCCCGTAGGGGTCGTGCGGAGGACTTCCGCACGCGCTCACTGGAGCAGTTCGAAGTGGGGGTGGTAAGGGGAAGACGGGCAGACGTGGAGCTGCAGGTTGTTGCCGCCGGTGATGTCGATCAAGGTGAAGTTGCCGTCCCGGGCGCCCAGGGGCGGCGGGCCCGGGGTCGGCCGGTCCTCCGTGGCGATCCAGGTTGTGCTGCCGCCGTCCCATTCCGATGAGGCGATGGTGAGGAGCGGGACCGCCTCGGTGCCGCACTCCGGGCAGGCGCGGTCGACGGGGTCGGTGGGGCTCCAGCGGGTCCAGCCGCCGGTCTTCCAGCCGGGGGCGGTGCAGAGGTTGTTCAGGTAGAGCTCGCCCGGATCGTAGGCGTACGCGTTGTACTGCGCGGGGTTGATCGTCTCCCAGCGGCTCCTGTCGTCCAGCTGGTCCCGGATCTCCTTGTCCAGTTCCAGGGGGTTGGGAAACTCGGTGACCTGCTCCGGGGAGAACAGGCAGGGCTCCGGGAGGTACCAGCCGTCCTGGACGATCGGCGGCTGGGGCGGTGCGTCGAGGACGTCGAGGACGGTGGCGGAGGACCGCCAGAAGAGGGCGGTCTTCGGGTGTGCCATCTCGTGGTCGAAGGGGCACCACAGGACTTGGAGCAGGTCCGCGTCTGGCGGGCAGGGGAAGGGGATGTCGCGGGCGTGCAGCTGGGCGACGGGCACGAGAGGGATCGGGCCGTCGAACCATGGGCGGCCGGCCCTGATCAGATCCAGGCTCTCCTGTTCCTCGGGGGTCTGTTCGGGTGCCTCGGGGTCGAGGTGAAGGCGCTCGGCCGCTGCGGCGAGGACACGGCGCTGGAGGCGGATGTCGTCCGGGGAGTTGATCCTGAGCGCCGCATGCCTGTCGTGCGGTTCTTCGCAGTACGGCCACGGCTCGTCGGCGGGCCACAGGAGCGGCCCGCCGACGGAGCTGTCGTGCACGGTCGGCGACCCGGGCCGCGGGTGCAGCCGGGTCGCCGTGCGCGCCAGCGGGGCCAGCTGAGGGAAGAGCGCGGTGACGTCGAACGGCCGCGGTGGGGTGGCAAATATGGCGTTCATAGCTGTGATGCTGCCAGCAGCCACTGACGGTCAGTCTTGGAGTCCGGGCTCACCCATGTCCGGACACGGTGACGGTGCGTCGTCGGTGAAGACGGGAATGCCAAGGTCGACCAGTTGGGGACGCCCGTCGGTGCGGCTGTTCTTGAGGCTGTTGAGCTTGGCCATCGCGGCGTCGAAACTGACCTGGAGTCCTTCGACCTCGCCGAGCCAGCCGTTCCCGCGGGCTTCGGTGATGCGCTCGCGGAGGTTCTGGATGATCTCGATGAGGCGGGGCCGCTGGCGGGGGTCCAACTGGAGAACAGGGCAGCGAATGCAGGCATGTTCGTGCTTGCAGGGGGTGCCGTAGGGGCGCCCGCAGGTGCCGAGGGAGACCTTGCGGAGCTCAAAGTGCTGCTGGAAGTCGTGCCACTCCGCCGCGGTCGGCTCGCGATATTCATCTTGGGGGCGATCGGCCCGGCGCCGGTCGAGGAAGCCTCGGTAGGTGCGTACCAGGTCGTCCTGGAAGACGGCGAGGTATGCCTGGGTGGTGGTTAGTGTTTTGTGGCCGAGGATGCGGGCTGCGATGTGAACGGGCAGTCCGCCGGTGACGGCCTCGGTCGCGAACATCCGTCGGAAGTCGTGCGGTGTGTAGCGCAGTGGCTCGCCGGCCTGGTCGCGGAGTCCGGTGGCCTCCAGGGTCCGGTCCAGGGCGCGCTTGATGCCGGCCTCGCTCATGACCTGCGGCTGCCAGTAGGGGCGGCGCTGGAACAGGTGCGGCAGCTGGGGGCCCGTGATGCGCTCGTGTGAGTCGTAGCGGGAGATCAGCGGGACTTTGCCGCCGTTGGCGTCGCGCAGGCGCTTGATGATCGTGGCCAGGACGCTGGCCAGTTCGGGGCTGACCAGCAGTAGCCGTTCCTCGTTGCTCTTGGAGGGAACGATCTGGAGGAGCGGGACGACTTCGTTGGTGTCGGCCAGTTTGTAGGAGACCAGCGCGAGGTGGGTGAGCTCGGTCAGTTCTTCGGCGCGAACTCCGGTGTGCCGTAGCGTCTCGATGATCGCCCAGGCCCAGAATGCGTCATCCTCCACGAGGCTCTGGTTGATCCTTCGTTCGGTGCTGTCGACCTCCTTGATGAAGACATGCCGTGAGCCGTGATCGAGGCGGCTGGGCACCTGGTTCACCTTGGGAAGGACCCGCAGGTAGCGCGTCTCGCCGTGCTCGAAGGTCTCGTTGAACGGTGTGGCGCGGGCGGCCTCCAGTAGAGCGACGGCCTCTCGGTGTACTCGCCCGGCTGTCTCCAGCAGCACGGGAAGATGGGGCAGCCGCTCGCGGACTCGCTGGTGCATCCGGGAGGTGGTCTGCTTGTAGATCTTGTAGTTCCCGGCGCCGTCGCCCCGGGTGATCGGGCTCGGTACTGCCCACTGGACCCAGAACGGGTCGTCGTGAGCCCACTCCTGAATGTCGAGGTAGAAGCCGCGCACCCGCATCATGACGTCGATGCGCGAGCGGCGCTCTTTGACCTCTCCGCTCTTGTTGACATAGGTGACCAGGCGTTGTTTCCAGCCGTCGACGACCTCGTCGGGCAGACGGAGGGTGTCGATGCCGGGGTGGTGTGCCTCGATGTCCGCCCAGAACACGCCGGCCAGTTCGCGTACCAGTCCTCGGAAGGTGCCGTAGTCGATCCCGGGGCGGCGTTCTTCGAGGTAGCGGACGAGCAGGTTGCGGACCTGCGTGGACTGGATGTTGTAGGCGTCGACCAGCTCGGCGGTGGGCCGTTGCCCGTGCCGCAGCGCGTCCCTGAGGGTGTCCTTCGAGTCGATGACACCGGCGCCCCGCAGCAGGTCCCAGGCGCTGTGGGTGCCCACGTATGCCTCACCGGTCTCGCGCCGTCCGACGGCCCGCAGGTAGAAGACGTCCTCGGCGGTGAGCTGAGCGAGGTCCCGGCCCGTGTGCAGGGTGATCGAGGAGATGACTCGCAGGCCCTCGTCGATGTGTCGAGGCGTCATGCCGATCTCGGCACCGAAGTCGCGCATTCGGTCCAGCTGCCCGGCGGGGAACATCTGCTGGACATCCTGGAAGAGCCGCATCGCCTTGTAGCCGCGCAGGAAGACGTAGCGCGGGAGGACCACCCGGCTGATGAGCAGGCTGTTGAGGCCCATCATGAGCTCGTTGCGCCTGGACTCCTCGCAGCGCGGATCGTCCTGGTTCAGGGCCAGGATCAGCTCTTTGCCCTGGTCCGCCCCGGA
The DNA here is from genome assembly GCF_042901085.1 of Streptomyces sp. NPDC012794. Lineage (NCBI taxonomy): Bacteria > Bacillati > Actinomycetota > Actinomycetes > Kitasatosporales > Streptomycetaceae > Streptomyces > Streptomyces sp. NPDC012794. Next base: position 201,442 of record NZ_JBIBCI010000013.1, on the reverse strand, counting down.
TGCCAGCCACCGTCCCTGCCACCCGTCTTCGGGGAAGGTCAGCAGCCAGTCGAGGATCTTGGCTGCCCCCGCGAGCCGGATGGTTCCGGGCCACATGCCGCGGCTGTACGTTCTCTGCGGCCAGAGCAGCGAGGTCGGCAGCAGGGCCAGAACCTCCTGTCGGGTGAGGTGGTCGTGCGGGCCGACGCGTTCCTTGTCCGCTTTGAGGTCGTGCTCGATGAACAACGGCTTCGCCGGCGCGGGGCCGGTTCCGGCCCGGCGGACGGAGTTGGCTCGGCGGCTTCCTTGTCGCGTCACGCCTGGCCACCTCCGAACAGCACGGCCAGGTCGCTTGCCGCGTAACCGGTCGCGACGGCGGTCGGCACGGGGTGCTTCGCGCGTTCCTCACGGTCGGCGAGGTACTCCTGAACCCGGGCGATGACCTGCTCTTCTTCCTCGACTAATGGTGACGTCGGGTATTGGAACTGTCTGAATGTCTGCCTCGCTGATCGCCACCACCGGGCCGTTCGCAGTGGCTGGAGCTCATGAGTTCCACTGGTCGCAGTACTCGATGTGGATCTCCCGGGCGTCGCCGAGGATGCCGTCGTTCGAGTGCAGCTCTGTGCAGAAGTGCGGGTAGCTGGGGTGCACTGGGACGTAGCCCGGTCCCTTGCGGGCGACATCGAGGAAGTGCCGCGCGGTCTCTCGGAACACCTTCGTGCTGCCGGTCATGAACAGCGTCTCGGCATGAAGGTGCTGGTGAAACAGGTCACGGTTCTCCCGGTAGTGACGTGACGCGTAGTCGGCCACCGCAGCATCGTCATGTTCTGCCTCGGGCAAGCTCACGGTCTGGGGGCGGCCGGGGCCGAGGCGGCCTCGCACCTGCTTCCAGTGTGAGGGAGCGAACTGCAGCGAATGGTGCAGGAGCACGAGGTCGAGCTGGACGCCGACGTCGTCAGGCACCTCCCGGGCCGGCGGGTGGTTGGCTCGCATGGGCAGATGAATCAGCGAGCGCGGCGAGCGTGCAGCGAGCATCCACAGTCCGGCAATGCTTCGGGCGGCGTCCTGGTCGAGGTAGGCGTCCAAGTGCCGGTCGTGGTCGATGAGCACGGCACGGGTCAACGGCTGGGCAGGTCGGATGACCCTGAACTCATCGACTCCCAAGCGGGCCCGGTGTATGACGACAGGCAGCTTCATGGTTTCTCCGTTGCGGTGCGGCGGCTGACTTCGTTGGCGTAGGTGGTCCAGTCGCCGGCGGAAAGACGTTGCCAGGCGACGGCGACGTCGGTGTGGATGCCGAGGGTGCGGGCGAGGATCGCGGCGGGGATCTCGGTGGCGAGCTGGAAGAGAGCGGTGCTACGGGCCTGGTTGGGCCGGATCCGGAGCTGGTTCAGGCGCTGGGTCAGCTGCGTTGTGCTGATCGGGCGTCCGGGCTGGCCGCCGGGGAAGAGCCATCGAGACGGAGCCAGGGCGCCGATGGTGGCGTGCCCCTTGCGGTTCGCGGCGACGGTGCGGGCCAGCTGGGCGACGGGCTCGGGCAGCTGAACGGGTGCATTACCGAGGTGGAGACGTACCTCTTGAGCGCCGACCTCGACGTCCTCGATGGTCAGTCGGTGGATTGCCGATGGCCCTTGTGCGTAGAGGAGGAGAAGCAGTCCTGCGAGGCGGTCTTCGGGCTTGAGGGTGTCGTCGTGGAGGAGCCGGCGTGCGACGTTCCACCGGTGTTCGTCATCGAGTGGCTGGGTGGGGCCGTGCCAGCGGATGGCGGGGACGTGGACGGTGGTGAGCTTGTTGGTGCGAGCCCAGCGGACGAAGTGCCCGGCTGTGTGGCGGTAGGTCGCGGAGTCGTCGGTGAGCCACTGGTCGAGGTTGGCCTGTCGGCACGTCTCCAAGGTGAGGTCGTGAGCCTGAAGCCAGGTAAGGAAGGCGACGGCTGCGTGGGTGCGTTGACGCGCGGATGCGAACTGCTGCGGGGTCAGGGGGCGGCCGTTGCTGCGTCGGCGTAGTCGACGGACCAGGTGCCATATCGCGTACTGGTGCAGAACTTTGCGCTGTTCGGGGTCCGGCTGTGATGCGAGAAGGCTGGTGAGGAAACGTTCGAGTCGGACCATGTACTCGTCTCGCTCGGGCAGGGCACCGACGCCGACGAGTACTTGGCGGAGGTGGGCGAGGGGCGGGCTGTCGGGCAGCTCGTCGAGGGCCTCGTGAGTCAGGGCTCGTCTGCCGGCCGCGAGGTCGGCCAGGACCGGAGACACGGACGGTTTGTTCAGCCACCGGTTGGCGGTGAGTGGGTGCTCGGTGGTGGCGATGTTGTTTCGCAGGGCTTGGAGACCGGGGTGGAGGGCATCGGACGGAGGGCCCAAGAGCTCGTTGAGGCGCCGGTTGATGAGACAACGAGCGCACTGACCAGGGTGCGGGTAGTCGGGATCGCTGCAGGTGGGGCAGGTGTGCCAGACCTCAGGCGCGGTGCAGCCCAGGCAAAGGGGCTGGTCGAGAGTGCCGGAGACGATCGCCGCGACGATGCCGCAGGCCGAGCACGGCGCGGAGTGACCCTGGCAGTCCAGGCACCACGGCCGACCCGTGGCCCGGGAAGTGCCGCAGGGTTTCGTCGCGTCGCAGATACTGCAAGTCGCGGTGGGCAAGGAGGGGCAGCCTTGGCAGAGCGGGCCGTCCGGTGTGCGGGTGTTCACGACTCTTCGTCGGCCGCAGTTGATGCAGGTCTCCAGGTTCGTCGGGTCACTGACCAGGCAGTTCGAACACACTGGCCTGCCTTGGTCGTCGCGGGTGGCGGGCTCTCGGCGTGCTCCGCATCCCGAGCACTCCTCGATGCGGGAGTGGGAGATGCACATGCGGCAGACCCGCTTTCCATCCAGAGGCTTGTCGATGCGTACGACTCTGTGGCAGCCGGGGCAGGACGGCCGGACGATCCCGGCGATGCCAGCCTCGTGCAGCAGGTCGATCAGCTTGAGGACCGCGGGGTGGGGTGCGAGGTGACCGTCGCCGGTCAGCAGAGCTGGGTGGGATTCCAGGGCCCAGGCAAGTTTCCGCTGGTAGGAGGGACCAGGTGCCGATCGGCGGACCGCGTCGGTGACCGTCTCCCGTTCGGCCTGCGGATCCAGTGCAGCGATCAGGGCGCCGATCACGGTGATGGGGTCGCGTCCGTCGTCGTCCGGGCACTTGGCGCATCGCGGCCGCCCGGTCCGGTCGCGTGAAGTGATCCGACGGGTGTTTCCGCAGGCAGCACATGGTTCGGGCTGTGGCCGCCCGCAGTTCCAGCAGTACCAGTCCTGGCCGCGGCGCTGGAGCGTTCGTATCTGCCTGCCGCATTCGGCGCAACATGGCGGCGAGACCGTCTGGGCCCCGGCCTCACGCAGGGCGATGAGCAGGTCGCCGACGGCCCTGGGCGCCGGCGAGCGACCGTCGTTCAGCACGCGAGGATGCTCAGTGAGATGTGCCGCGAGGAGGCGTGACTTCGAGCGTCCGCCCGCGACGCTGGCGACCACGGCACAGATCCGGTCCGGCTCCAGCTGATGTTCGATGGCCGCGACCAGGTCCGCAATGAGCCCGATCGGGTCGGAGACGGCCCGCTCGGGGCGCCCGGGTGCGGTCACGGCCGCTCGAAACCACGGATGCGGGCTCGCTTGGGTCGCAGGTCACCGACACCTGCCTCGGCCCCGACAGCCTTCTTCGTTCGGGTAGCGGTTCCGGCACTCGCCGCGGCGGTCGGCTCGATGAGGTCGTTCATGGTGCAGTCGAGGATGTCGAGCAGGGCCATGAGGATCTTCAGGCTGAGCCGCTCGGGGCGCTCGACGACGAGCCGGTAGACCTGGCTGGACGACAAAGTGATGCCCCGCTTGTCCAGTAGCGGAATGAGGTCGGTGGTGGAGAAGAGCCCCCGGTCGGCCATGACCTTGCGCAAGTGCCAGTGGTAGTCGAGCTTCGCGGCCATCAGCGGTCCTTGTTTGCGGGGAGCGGGGCGAGCGCGGGCGTGAGTGCTCTGTGCAGCATGGTGTTCATGAAGTCGTCGCTAACGTGGGTGTAGATAGCGGTGGAACTGTCATTCTCGTGACCGACTTGCTGCTGGAGAAACCGGCGGTCAACCCCGTCCTCTGTGAGGTGGGTGACGTAGGAGTGGCGAGCGGAGTGAACGGTCAGCGCCTTCGGGAGCTTGAGCGCGTCGCGGTAGGCGACGAACCGGGCGTTGATCTCGGCAGGCTTGACCCGGCCGCCCCGCTCGGTCACCCACAGGGCGGGGTGATCCTGGCAGCCGAACCGCGGCCGTACGTTCTCCACGTAATCGGCGACCGCGTCCACCGCCCAGTCCATCACCGACAGCACGTTCCGACGGCGCGGCGGCTGCCCTTTCTTCGCTTTGCCGTAGCGGACGTTGAGGGTGCCATACCGGCCGAACTGCGGCGCCTTCGCGTTCCGCCCGAAGTCGACCACATCCAGTTTCGACGCCTCCGTCCGGCGCAGACCCCACCCATAGATGACCTTGAAGAGGGTGGCATCGCGGTAGGCGGCGAGGGCTCCCTTGCGCTTGGCCCGGACCGCTCGATCGACCTGGTCGTCGGCGTAGTCGAGGAAGCGCTGGATCTCCTCGCGGGTGAACGGCCTCGCCTCGGGACGCCCCTCGTAGTCGTTGAGGTGTGCGATGGTGTTCCACTCGTGGCAGATAGCCACAGGGTGAGTGCCGAAGGCGTCCTCGCAGGCCACCGACCAGCCGTAGCGGCCGTCGGTCAAGAACTCGCTGAACAGGCGCAGGCTGCCCTGGTAGCTGCGGATCGTGGACGGCGCGAGGTGCTTCTCGCTGGTCAGCCAAAGTGACCACTCGTCCACGTGGCCTGGCGTCCAGGCCCACGGATATTCGTTGGTGTGCTCCAGAAACCGCCGTACGAGCCGTTCCCGGGCGGTGACCGTGTCCTCACGGAGCCCGCGAGCGGTTTGTTGGGCCCGCCAGCCCCGCACCATGGCTTCGACCATCGCGTCCTGCGGACGCAGCTGGGTCACCCCGGAGACCAGTTCCAGGTGAGCTGCCCCCGCTAGGTCGGCGCGTCGCTGTAGACCCACTTCACCCTCCCCTTCAGAGGGCAAATCCTGCATCAGATGGGATCTGATCGCCAAACTCCCAGCTCAAGCCGCCAAGCCGCAGGAGGGTAGAGTCCTCGTCGAACCCTGGCCTGACCTCGTGACCTGCAGTTTCTCGCCCGTCTGATGCAATTCCTGAGAGTTGAGATACACGTCGGCGGTGGTGCTCAGGTTGGCGTGACCGAGGATGGTCTGCACGTCCCGCAGCGACAGCCGCTTGTCCCGGGACATCCGCAGCGCGGCGGTGTGCCGCAGGTCGTGCATCGACCAGTTCGTGCCCAGCAGGGTGTTGGTCCGGCGGAACACCGCGCGCAGGGCCTCGTAGTTCATCGGCTGGTAGGCCAGCCCGGCGCCGTGGTCACGACGCCGGAGCGTCCACCACAGCGGGGCCTGTGGGTCCAGGGGCGGGCCCTCACTCTGGTAGAGCCGCAGCCAGATGAACGACTCGGGGCTGGAGGGAAGCCACTGTTCGGCCTGGGATCCTTTGCGTTCGACGCGTACCAGCTGGTCGCCCCAGTCGACGTCGACGCCGCGGACTCCGAGGAGCTCGGAGGCGCGGGCGGCGTTGCTGATGCCGAGGGCGAGGATCGCCCGGTCCCGGTTTGAGCGCAGGGCCGCGAACAGCTCGTTCCATCGCTCGTCCGGCATCTGCCGTGGGCGCCGGCGTGGAACCTTGGGGTTGTAGCGCAGTCGGCCCTCGCCGCCGTAGGGATCCAGCGGGTTTTGATGGGCGTGCGGGCGGCGCCTCGCGCTCCGGGCCAGCGGCACCGGGTTGACCAGCGGGCCGCTGCCCGACTCGATCCAGAATTCGTAGAAGCTGCGGAGTACGGCGTTGCTGTGCCGGATCGTGCGCGGCTTGTAGAGGTCGTCCAGGTACGGCTTCTTCGTGATCGTGTTGATCGTCCCCGCGGTCGCCGCCGAGTGCGTCCGCGCCGACGTCCGAGGTTTCGTGGTGACCCGCAGCCACAGCACGAAATCGCGCACCTCCGCGGACGTGGCCCGGTCCCATTCGACCTGGACCACGCGAAGCCATCGCCACCAGCGCAGGAGATCGAAGGCGTAGCTGCGGACGCTGCCCGGCCGGTTGTCCCGAGCGACGAAGTCGATCAGGAACCTGCGAATCGGCTCCACCGCTCTTCCCTCCTCATCGAAGACCAGCCAGGGCACCGCCCCGGCTCCCACGGCTACCCGCCCCCATCGCGGCAGGCGGATCAACTGGATGTCACGAGATGCTGCGTCCAACTTCGTTGCGCTCCTTCGTCGTGCGGATACGCAACGTCTATCGACTAGGCCATGCGGGGGATGCGCTCACGTCCGGCGTGTCGTGCGGTAGTCCGGTCAACACCTCGATGCCTCCCCCCTTGACACGCCACGGTCAAACGGACCAGCCGGCCCGCCTGGACCTCATCCGCCAACGCGCGCAGCTGAACGGCGGTCCGGGCAACCAACTCCCTGGCCCCGGGGGTCGCAAGGACGTGGGCGTACACCTCGGCGTCCAGCCCGGTCCGAAAGCGCATCCCCGGGTCGGCGGCCGGATTGTGCAGAGCCTTCCGCAGGTCGAGATACAGCCCGTCAGTGACGAGCTGGTGCGCGCCATCATGACGTACGCCGATCGAGCGGATGACTGCGGTGACGGGACCCAGCCCGTCCAGGTGTGTGATCTGCATGCCCACCACGATCCCGCCCCCGCCCACGCGGCGGAAGGAGTTGTCCGTTGCGTATCTGCACCCCGCCTCACCCCCTGCCGAGGCTTCTACGAGCCAGCCGCCGCCTGCCGCTCCTGCGCCTGGCCCAGCGCGCGTACGCGGGCCCAGGGCGCCCCGGGCACGCGTGCAGGACTGCGTGGTCAGCCAGTCCGGCCCTACCGGATGGCGGTGCCCCGCAGGCCGGCAGGCCAGGCCAGCGTCACCCGCAGACCACCCGACCCCGAACGGAACCGCTCCACCACCCGCACCCGACCTGCCACCGTCAACGGCACCGAGCCCGGCACCGTCAGCCGGCCCACCGCCGCCCCCGACTCCCCCGCCATCAGCACCGCCAGTTCGTCAGCGTCCTCATCGGTGGACCACCCCGACAACTCGTCCTCCCCCTCGGCGTCCTCGGCGAGGACCAGGTGCGGACCGTCGAGCCGGAACGTACGGCGCCCGGCACCGGCAACGGTCAGCGACGCCGACGGCATCCCGATAGGCACCTCGATCTTGTCGTGAGCGAGCAGCCACGCCACCACCTCCGCCCGGTCGAACAGCGGGCGCACCTCCGTACCGCCGGCCGGGGCGGGGAAGTCGGGGTGCCTGCGGCGCCAGTTCACCACCGCGGCCCGGCCCACCCAGGCCATCCGCGCCACGTCACCGAGCTGCACCCAGTCGCGGCCCGGGACAACCGGGGCGAGACCGGCGAGCGGGGAGCGGGCGCCCGCCGGGGCGGCGTACACCGCCCGCCAGTCCACAAAGGGCCGCACGACCGGGAGCAGGGCGACGTCCTCGGCGGAGTACAGCGGGACCGTGGTGACGCCGCCCTGTCGCTTGTAGTCGATCTCTACCGAGCCAATCGAGGAGACCCAGCCGAGGCGCACAACGGCGTCGAAGTCGGTGCGGCGGACGCCGAGGCGGCGGGCGGCCTGGTCCGGGCCGAGGGGAACGTGCCGGTCAAGCAGCACCGGCAGGTCCCGGCGGCGCGCGAGGGCGTCCACCTGGTCCGGGTGGACGTCGGGGAACTCGGGTGCTCCGCCGAGGTAGACGAGGAAGCCGGCGCGGACGAGGTGGCCGACTGCCGAGGCGGTCACCCGCGGCCGGCACCGCAACGGCTCCCCCAGGGCCGCCGTCAGCCGGTCCGCCGCCACCCCCGCGCCCATCGGGCCCCGCAGCGCCGCGCGGACCTGCTCCGGGTCGGCGGCCTCCACCGCCGCCCGCGACCACCGCCCCGGCCCGGCGTCCGCCGGCGGGACCAGGCCGGTACCGGCCGCCCACCGCCAGGCCGCCACCGGCACCCGCAGCCGGCCCGCCACCGCGTACTCGTCGTAGACCTCACGCCGCACAGCCATCACCAATCGCACCCCAATCGCACATCGGCGCGGCCCGCCGATCGGACCACGCCCGAAACATGCTGAAAGATCCAGTTCGCTGTCAATAGCCGCAATTCTGGGGCGAGTTGGGGGCGCACCGCACAAGCCGCGTACGCGTACGCGAGGCACTCGCATCACCCGGAGGGGTGAACAGCGGCCCCCTCGGGGGCGTCTCGGCGCCCCGGGTCCCGGCCGGCCCCGCGGGGCCGGCCGGGACCCGCAGGGCCGCTAGCCGCGCGGGCGGCCGCTCCGGCGACGATCCAGGGCGGCGTACGCGGCGCTCGCGAGGAACCCGGCGGCCTCCGACCACTGGGGCGCCCACACCGACACCACGGCCCGGACCCCCTCGACTGCGAGCGTCTCGACCGCCCAGCCCGCCAGCCGGCCCACGACCGGGCTCCGGCGGCGCGGGACAGGCTCGCCGGAATGGAGGTGCTCATCGCGGAGGCGGTGGAAGCGCCGGAGGTCGGGCCCCCTGGGTATCCGGCATCCAAGACCAGCTGCCTAAGTGGACCAGAACTAACGCAAGTAAAGCTGACAAGACTGTGGGACAGCTCCGCGCTCCGGACGGAACTCACTTCCCTAATATCCCGAAAGAGCTCCGCGAAGTAATCAGCGGGGAAGTCCTTCCGGACGGCAGTCCTGACCCTTGGTACATGAAGGCCAAGAAATTGATTTACACTTCGGATGCCGGTGACTTCAAGAGGCCCAGCAAGGTCATCCCAGGGTATCCGCCAGCATCGCACGTGGAAGGAAAATACGCGGCCTGGATGGCAGAAAACGGAATCAGCGAAGCGTCCGTCGTGATCAATAACAGCGAAGGTGTCTGCAATAAGGCTCTCAACTGCAGCATGGCGATCGAGGCGATCCTGCCCGACGGACACAAGCTGCACGTGTACTACCCTGGCGACAACTCGCCCAAGACACTGGTCGGCAAGAGAAAGAATCCGGTGCGATGATCTTGTTTATTCATGTCGATGAACCCCTCGTCCTTGCTGACGAGCCCGAGGCGCTCGAGGCGGTCAACCGTGTGCTGACGGAACGGATCAGCAGTCTCGGCTGCGATACCGCCTCCTTCCTCTACAGGGAGGAGACCAACCTGTCACGCACTGAAGCTTCACTTACCGTATCGGTGAACCACGAAAACGGATACGGCGGCCTTGCCTGGTTTGCCGACGGAAACACCGCCAAACGCTTGATGGATACCAAGGGCGAAGAGTTCGCTGATTCCATCTGGGTCTCCATGAACCCCACCCCCCCAGAGTTCGATCCGGAGATTCTTAGCGACCCCTGGGCGCCAACATACATTCATCGAATCAGCGCTCTCCCGATCCCGACGCTACGTGCAGCTTTGGAAGAATTCTGCAAGGCCGGGACCGGCGATCGACCGGAGTGCGTCAATTGGGTGGAGGGCAACTTCAATGGGACACTGCTCAATCCTCCCGTTGAATAGCTCAAATCCTGTGGCTTGAGTTAGATGCGGGGAGCCGCCTCGGTGGCGGTACCCCGCACGCGTGTCTACCGCAATCAGATGAGTTCCAATCCTCTTCGGGCCACCGGCCGTCTAGTGCTGCGACCGCATAGGTTCACCGGGTTGCTCGTTGTGCTGGTTGGAAGCGATCTCGCTTCCAACCAGCAGGGGAGGCGGGATGGCACCACCGGTCAAGGTCCGGAGGCTGACAGAGCAGGAGGGGCAGAAACTCCAGCAGATCGTTCGGCGGGGCAGTACGAGCTCGGTGCGGTTTCGGCGGGCGATGATGCTGCTGGCCTCGGCCGACAACAGCACGGTCCCGGTGATCGCGCAGCTGGTCCAGGCGGACGAGGACACCGTCCGAGACGTGATCCACCGCTTAAACGAGATCGGGCTCGCAAGCCTCAACCCTCAGTGGGCGGGAGGCCGTCCCCGCCTGCTAAGCAGTGACGACGAGGACTTCGTCATCCAGACGGCCACCACCCGCCCGACCGTGCTGGGCAAACCCTTCACCCGCTGGTCGGTCCGCAAACTTGCCGACCACCTGCGCCGGAACATAGCCAGGCCCGTCCGGATCGGCCGCGAGGCCTTGCGGTGCTTACTGGCCCGCCGGGGGATCACTTTCCAGCGAACAAAGACCTGGAAGGAGTCCCCGGACCCAGCATCCGACGCCAGGCTGGCCCGGATCGAGTACGCGGTCAGCGAGCGTCCAGACCGCACGTTCGCCTTCGACGAGTTCGCGCGTATCTCACGTTCAACGCCTACCAAGCCGTGGTGCCGCTGTCGCGCAGGAGGGCATTTGGGCGCTGGTCAAGCGCGACATCGGCAACCTCGCCGCAGCCGACGTGGGCCAGATCACACGGGTCGTGAAACGTCGGCTCAAGCAGATCCAGTACCGCCCGGACCTGGTCGACGGCTGTCTCGCCAGCACAGGCCTGATCATGGACGGCTGACCGACGGTACGAATCACTTCAGCGGCTCAGTCGGACGCGGCTTCCGGCTTCCTGAGGCTGCGACCGGGACGTCGAGGCCCGCTCTGCCTATCGGTGGGGCGTTTGGCGTCGTCTGAAAACCCCTTGCTCCCCGATCCGCTTGCTTGGTGGGATGCAGGGGCTTCGACGGCGGGAGGGGACAGCTTGGCGGTGTTCGGGTGCTCGGGCTGCGGTGCGGTCCTGACGGCGGCGGTGTCGAAGGTGGCGTTGCCGATCCACCTGGCCGACACCCACTGGGAGACGCTGCACCCGCCACTGCTGGAGGCCGGGTCCTACGCCGTCGACCCCGCGCCGTACGGGCCGCCGTGGCGGCAGTGGGACGAGGTCGGGGCGCGCGAGGCGGCGGAGCGGGGGCGCTTCGCGCCGTCCGGCGCGCTGTCCAACGGACCGTCGGACACCATCCTCCTCGCGCCCGGCGATATGCGTGGCACCAGGCTGATCCTCGAGCGGGCCGGCGGCTACTGCATGGGGATCGACGGGAGGGACGGGCCGAACCTTGCCTGCCTGGGCTGCGATCTGCCGGTCGGAACGAGGATGGACGACTGCGGGTGCTGGCAGGTCGTCCGGCTCGTCCCGCAGGCGGTAGTGCGGCTGCCCGGCCCGCCAGAACGGCCGATCATGGACTGGGCGGAGCTGCTGGCGACCGGCGCGCTGTGGCACCGGCTGAGCGAGTACCGGGACATCCCGGCGGGCGTGGCACTCGCCCAGGTGGTGGTGGCCGCCGGGGGCGCTCCGGTCGAGGTGGCGCCCGGGCCGGTCGCGGAGCTCCTCGGCCGGGCACTCGGCGCGCTGCTGCCCGCCGGGGAAGGTGCGAAGCGGCTGAACCTGGCGGGACCGGGGTTCGGCGAGCCGGCCACTGACCTGGTGCTGGTGCCGGTCCATCCGCAGACCGGAGACATGTGGCAGCCGCGCGCCGGGGCGGTGCCGGTACCTATGGATGCCGCGCTCTGGGCCGAGCTCGCCTTCCCGCCACATCGCACCCGGCTGCCGGTGGTCGGCGGGCTGCCGGTGGTCGGCGGGCTGCCGGTGGTCGGCGGGCTGCCGGCAGGTGTGGAGCGGGACGACCCGCTGCCGCCGCACCCGTGGTACCCGTTCCAGCCGTCCAGGGAGGCGTTTCGGTACACGCTCGCGCGGACGCCCGCCGTCAGGGAACCATGGCTGCGGGCGATCTACGACCGAGGATGCTGACCCGTCAGGGGTAGTGCGGACCCAGATGTTGGGCTCGACGTAGACGGCGTAGTCATGGACCGAGTCGTGACCAGGGACGCTCTCTGATCACACATGGCTGACCGACATCACACATTCAACTTCAGTAGTAGTCGCCAGTTCTCTCACAGCCGACGTCAGCCAATCCTGCCCCTTGGTGTGCCGTGGTAGTAGCGGCGGGCTGCGTCGAGGTCGGTGGTGAGGGATTAGTCGGCCTGCAGGGCCGGGTTCAGGGCGGCGGGAACGCTCCACCACCCGCACCCGGCCTGCCACCGTCAACGGCACCGAGCCCGGCACCGTCAGCCGGCCCACCACCGCCCCCGACTCCCCCGCCGCCAGCGCGGCCAGCTCGTCGGCATCCTCATCAGTGGACCACCCCGACAGCTCGTCCTCCCCCTCGGCCATCCTCAGCGAGGACCAGGTGCCGACCGTCGAGCCGCAACGTACGACGCCCGGCACCGGCCACGGTCAGCGACGCCGACGGCATCCCGATAGGCACCTCGATCTTGTCGTGAGCGAGCAGCCACGCCACGATCTCGTCCAGCGCGCAGCGGGCGGTCACCCGGCCGTTGGCCCCGGGGGCGGCCCGGTGGTACTGCCCCCAACACGCTGGGCACAGGGCCTCACCCGTACACGCCCTGTCGGTACGGGCTACCCGCACCCTACGGGTGCGGGCCCAGGCCCGGAGGGCCGGCTGCGTCTAGGAGCGCGTCGTCTCTCAGTGTCCGCCCGACGGCAAGGTGGCGGCGCCGTTCAGGCAGCGGTCGAGGAGTGAGTGCATGCGGGGGACGGGGAGGGACGGGTTGGCCGCGGCGCCCTCTGCGGTGCGGGGGTCGGCGAGGAGGGCCTCCAGGCGGTCCGGTGTCAGGGTCGGGTTGGCGGCGGCTGCCCGGCGCACCGACTCGTCGGGGTCTTCGACCGGGGGTGCGGGCAGGGTGGGGTCGGCTGCGGCCAGGGCGCGCACCTCGGGGTCCGGGTGGCCGATGAGGTGGATCCGGCCGGTGCGGGGGAACGCGGGCAGGGTCAGCAGGTGCGGACGGTGGGCCGGGCGAGTGACGAACACGTCCAGGAGGAGGTGTGGCGGAGCCAACGGGTGGTGGCAGGCCAGCCGGATCCGTACCTCCTCGTCCTCGTCCTGTGCGAGTGCTTCGACGAGTTTGGCGGGCAGGCCGGGCCAGCTCGCGGCGACCCGGCGGAGCACCGGTTCCTCGGACGCTGCGCAGGCGGCGAACCAGTCGGGGGCCGGCTCGGTGGCGAGCTCGGTGATTGGACAGGTGCAGTCCGAGCCATGCCCGAAGACTCTGTCAATCGCCCAGTACTCGGCCCACGTCCGGGGGAAAGGGTGCAGGCGTGCACGGAGCCGTACGAACTCGTCAGGGTCCTCGCTCAGCTCCGCCACCAGGTCCGCTCCCAGGTCGGGTCGGGCGGCGACCATCTCGCGGACCTTTGCATCGGGGTGGTGGGCGAGGCGGGCGACGGCGTAGGGCGGGGTATGGCGGTTGCGGGTCAGGGGGTGCACTGTGCCGTCCGCGAAGCACTGCTCCACGAGGGCGGCAGACACGGCGCACGTACCGAGCACGAACGGCTTGCCGTGGGAGCCGATGGACGGCAGCTTGGCCTCCACCGCTTCCGGGTCCAGCTCCCAGCAGCTCTCCCGGGCCGCTTCCCGTACGGCAGGCTCGGGGTCTTCGAGCAGGGCCTCCCGCTGCGCGGGGGTGAGCGACTGCCACCTGTAGGTGGCCTGTACTCGGAGCTCGGGACGCTCGTGCCCGGCCAGGGAGCGGTAGAAGGACAGGGGGATCTGCCTGGAGAAGCTGAGCTCCTGGACGATCTCATTCTCGGTAACCACGCCGTCCTCGCCCCCGTTCTGAGCGGTCAGGAAGGTGACCAGGATGTCGTTCGGCAGCGGGCGGACCCATCGGGGACTGGGCCAGAGACCGCCGGCGAGTTGCGCGCGGACGATCCCCGACGGGTCGGTTGCCAGGGGAGCAAGTCGTGCGGGGTCGAGGTGCAGGTTACCGGCGAGCGCGTGGCGGATGCGCACGGCCGGGTGACGGAGAGCTTCGTCGATGACGGCGTCGGGCAGGTCACGGCCCTCGCACATCAATAGGGCGGCCGCGCCAGCCGCGCGATCCAGCAGGCGTATCAGTACGTCGGGGGGCGCCGCCGGATTGAAGGCGATGCCGAGCAGCCACGGTTCATGCAGAGAGTCGGACACCGTGTCATCCTGCCACCGCGGTCTTGGACCGGGCCGCCGCCCGACGGCTACCTATTCGGCACTGACCGACGTCTCCGGCCGCAGGACTTTGGGACTATGTAGCGAGGGCCTTGCTTAGGCCTTGTCAGGCTGTGCGGTCCAAGCCGGCAGGTCAGGGCGCGGCCGGCTCAAGTCAGGTGGTACGCGGCGGTTGCGATCGGCCGGCCGGGCCCACGGCTTACGGCGCGGGCGTGAATTCCACCGTGCCCGCCACAGCGCGCCGTGATGTCCAGCAGCCGCTCCCGCTCCAGTTCGTCGACGGCCCGCCGTCGCCGGATGCGCTCTGCCGGTACGGCGCGGAGTGGACCGCGACGAAGCTGCGCTGGAGACTGCAGCGTCTCGTCAGCCTGGTCGATCATGACCATCAGCCGCGGGTGCGGTTCCTTTGAAGGGAGAGGGCGTGTGCTGAGCTGGGCCGTGACTATGAAGCGTCGGCGTAGGCGAGGTGGGTGCCGCAGACGGTGCAGCGGAAGAGCATGGCGCTTGCCCCCTGGCCGAGGTGGATCAGGAAGCTCTGGAGCTGGGATGTGTCGTGCCAGCCGCCCATCCGGAGGTCGAGTCGGAGCTGGTCGAGTGCCTCGGGGTGGGCCGCCAGCTCGGTGTATCCGACCTCGCCGATGAAGGCGGCCGCGTCGTTGCAGTGGACAAGCCAGTGCGGATCCTGCCAGGCGCGGAAGCCGGGGGTGCGGCGGGTGACCTGCACCAGGGTCTCCTCGCTGACGCCGTCGAGCCCGTGCGTGTCGGTGAATTCACCTTCGAATCGTTCAGCAGCACTGCCATCAGCGATGCACCAGGGGCAGAATCTCCCACCGACATCCTGGGCCGTGTAGAAGGTGGCGGTGTAGATCCACCCAGTTCTGCGGTTGCAGCAGACGCAGGTCTCGGCGCTCTCGCGGACGGACCCGCTTGCAGCGGGGTCGGGGTGGTAGCGGAATTGGGGCAGGTCGGTAGTCACTGGTGCGCCTGCCGGGGCATGCGGAGGTCCGCTTCGGCGCCGGTGGCCTGTGCGTCGGCGGGCATGCTCCTGGACCTCATGAGTCGAAGTCTGTCCGCAAGCAGTCTCGTGATTAAGCGGTGAGGCTGAAGTCCTGCTGGTCCGGGGTGGGGTAGAGGCGCTCGTGCCCGCGGGCGGTGTGGTAGCCCCAAGAGCCTGAGCAACCGCACGCGCGTGCTCCGTGGCAACTCTCCCCGGGAATCGAGGGGCTCAGCTGATAGGTGTGCTTGATGTGGGTCCAGGCCCTTGGACTCGTAGGTGAGGACGGGATTCTGGCACAGATTTTGGGGAGCGATCACGGATCGCGACGAAGCAAGATGTGCCGATGTCAGCGGGCCCACGTAGCTTTCGGTTGACCGCCCGGCCGGGTGGCGAGGAGGGAGTCAGACATGGAGTGGGTCGGGGACGCGCGGCTGGCAGCCGGGCCTGAGGCCACCTGGTACTTGGATGCGGCCTTTACGCCCGGTGCTCACCTTGGGACGGTGTACGACGATCCGACGACGCCGGTAGTCGTGACCGGCATCGAGGAGCTGAGGACGATTCGCGTACCGAGCGGCCGGCTCGTCGTCGATGCGCCATGGCACGACGACCAGGTCTGGGAGTACCAGGAGGGGCTGCCGGCTAGGGTCTGTTGCGAAAGTGGATGTTGTTTGTTGATGATCATGTCCTGTGGGACGTGGGGATCTGACGAACGGGCAGTGGGCCCGGCTGGAGCCGTTGCTGCCGGCGGGCATCAAGCCGGGTCGTCCGCAGCTGTGGGCGCGGCGGCAGCTGATAGACGGCATACGGTGGCGGACGCGGACTGGTGCACCGTGGCGGGACGTGCCCGAACGCTATGGGCCTTGGGAGCGGGTCTATGACCTGTTCCGGCGCTGGCAGCGGGACGGCACCTGGGCGAGGATCCTCACCCAGCTGCAGGCCGAGGTGGACGCGAAGGGGCTGATCACCTGGGACGTCAACGTCGACTCCACCGTCTGCCGGGCTCACCAGCATGCCGCCGGGGCGGCGAAAAAGGGGATCTCCAGAAGGAACCGCCCGGCGGGGTCTTCGTCGAGCCGGCCGACCACGGCCTTGGGTGCTCGCGCGGCGGACTGACCAGCAAAATCCACCTTGCCCGCGCCCTGTCCGACCTCCCCCGTTATGTTTTCGCGTCCCTGCAATGGGGCCGCTAACCTCCGGGC
This sequence comes from Streptomyces sp. NPDC012794, assembly GCF_042901085.1. NCBI lineage: Bacteria > Bacillati > Actinomycetota > Actinomycetes > Kitasatosporales > Streptomycetaceae > Streptomyces > Streptomyces sp. NPDC012794. The sequence continues at coordinate 185,213 of NZ_JBIBCI010000013.1, read as the reverse complement.
TCGGTATGACTGTGTCCCCTCTGCCGAACGGATGACCTGGGGGTGGTGTCGCCGGGTCCGGCAGGTGCCGTCGGAGACGCTGATGAGAGACCCGGCCACGCCCGGCCCGGCGCAATGCCGGGCAGTTCGCGGGCGGCAGGTCTGCATAACGTGGATGCGCGAACACGGTGCCCACCTCGATGCTGATCAGCTGTCCCTTACCCCAACGGTGCCGCAGTTGCAGGTCGAGGCGCCCGGTCCGGTTCTGCCGAGTGGCGGTGGGCAGCTCTACCTCCCGCTGGACTTCATACCCCTGGTCGGACGCCCAGTCGGCCACCGAATCGGTGAAGAAGGCGGTCACCTCGGGGGTAGACAGGTCTGATCCTTGAGACCCCGGATGCTGTTGAGTCAACGAAGGTCGTCCACGAGTCGGAAGAAACGTTCTGGCGACGGCTCACCGAGGGTGATCACATCGTTTTGGAGCGTGCCTGAGCTGCCGTAAGCCCTCAACCCGATGGCAGCGCTCGATGCCCTGAGACCCGGCCCGGCACCATGGCATGCACCGGGCGCGACGCCACCGAAACCCTGCTGCCGATCCTCCGCCACGGCCAGGACACCGTGCCCAACCCCGGCAACTGAACCGGCGTTGCCGGTGAGTAGCTCTCCAGAATCATCACGAGGTCCCGTCCGGTTGAAAGACCGGGCGGGATCTCGGCGTTTTCGGAAAGCATGGCGGCCGTGGTCGAAAAGCGACTCTAGGATGATCAACTGATGATCGCTCAACGGGGAGAAGAATCGTGAGATTTGCCTGGCAGGACACACCTGGGCAGATTCGGGACGCGGCCACCTTCATAGGTCTGCCGAACCCCGTGCTGTGGTCCGGGCCCCCGGTCCGGGAGGGCGACCTCGCCGGATGGATGGGCGAGGTCAAATACTTCACCCGGATCGAGATCGACTCCGTCATCACCCTGCACAGCCGCTCCGGCACCCCCTTCGAGCTGTACGGGCGGGGCAGCGAGTTCCTCAACCCGGTACGGATGGCGCGCTATGTGCCCTGCGTGATCGAGGCGGAGAACGCCGAGGAGAACCCGAAGGTCCTCGCCCTCGCACGCACCGCGTGGCGGGAGCACGTTGACGCCGTCGCACAGCGCTTCGGTGCTCCCGTCCGCGTCGCGGAGGACGACGACGAGGACTTGGAGGCGATCTGGCGTCTGGCCGGCGCCGAAGGCCCGGACCTGCGTCTGTGGTTGAACGCCACGCAGGTCCTGGTCCCGGACAGCCCGCTGTACACCCGCCTTCCCGGCCGCGCGCTGATCCGCCTCGACGCGCACGCCCCGGAGGACATGGCCGGCGTCACACCCCGCCCGGTCGACAAGGCCAACGACGTGCCGGAGTGGATCCCGGACTGGTACCAGCAGCACGCGGTCGATCTGGCGCGGGCCGAGTACGAGGCGTTCGAGGACGAGGAGCGCGTCGTCGACCGGGTTCGGCACGCCCTTGGCGGCGCAGTCGCCGACGGCGGATCCGTCCTCGACCTCCTCGGGACCCTCGTCGACACGCCCTTCGAGGTCCGGGCGGAGACCGACTCTTACAGCTCGCAGCACATCTTCCGGCACCCCGACGCCCCCCAGGGCCGGCTGCCCGCCCTTCACGTGGCGCACGTGATCAGCGTCCTCGCCAACCACGAGCAGGCGGGCTCCGCCCGTACGGCGCAGTCGGTGGAGCCGGGCCTGACCCTCCACCATCTCGACCTGTTCAATCCCCGGGTGCAGAACTCCCTCGGCGTCACCGGCCGGGAGGCCTGCGGGCTGTGGCGACTGACCCGCGCCGGGTTCGAGAAGTCGATCACCGGCAAGGCGTACATGATCACCCCGGCGGACGTGCTGGAGCGCCTGCGCGCCGCAGTGCTCGCAGCCGGGACCCCCGAAGAGGGTGAGTCGCCGTCAGAATGACGGATGACGGGCCATGACGGTGGGACGGTCCAGGCGTGGCAGGCGCTGGGCGGGGCGGCGGAAGCGGTCGGGCGGGGGCGCTAGGGCGCGTATCGAAAGTGGATCTTAGGCTGTGAATGATCATGCTTCATGGGTCGAGGAGATCTCACGGACGAGCAGTGGGCGGTGCTGGAGCCCTTGTTGCCGAAGGGCACGAGGGCGGGACGGCCGCCCGTCTGGCCTCGGCGGCAGCTGATCGATGGCATACGGTTTCGGGTCCGGACTGGGGTTCCGTGGCGGGACGTGCCCGTCGAGTACGGGCCGTGGGGCCGGGCCTACGATCTGTTCCGCCGGTGGCAGCGGAGCGGCACCTGGCACCGAATCCTCACCCGGCTCCAGTCCCTGGCCGACGCTCAGGGCGCAATCACGTGGGACCTGAGCGTCGATTCCACGGTCTGCCGCGCCCACCAGCACGCGGCCGGGGCCCGCAAGCAGGGCAACCTGCAGAAAGAACCACCGGGCGGCGTCTTCACCGAGCCTGATGATCACGGACTGGGGAGGTCGCGTGGCGGGTTCACTACCAAGCTCCACCTGGCCGTCGAGCAGGGGCAAAAGCCCATGTCGATCGTGATCACGGCTGGGCAGCGCGGGGACTCGCCGCAGTTCGAGCCGGTCCTGGAGAAGGTTCGCGTGCCGCGCATCGGAGCGGGCCGGCCACGCGTCCGCCGCAGCTTTCCGCGATCGGCATGCGATGGACGTAGCTGGACCGGTCGTCTCTACTGAGCTGGGGCATCGCCGTCCTGGACGACATGGACGCTGCCCGGGTTGCCGACCATCGCCGGTGATGGGCACCGGGTGCAGTGGCGGCCATCGCGCTCGCCCAATGAGGTTCGGCCGTTCGTCGCCCGGGAAGGTGGAAGTGACGGGACGGGCGGCCCACCACATGGGCTTGCCCCTTCACCGTCCCCCACTTACGCCGACGACCGTCAGCTGCCCGAGGCTGCTGTCCTTCGCCGGTGCAAAACTACTTCGCCGCCGTCTGGCACAGGACGTAGACCCGGACCTTCGGGCCACTGCCATCGCCACCCACAGCGGTCCACCAGCCGGTCCCGTCGGCGGTCGGGCCTCCGTGGATGAAGTGCCAGGTCCACGAGACCGGAGCCGTCCTCCAGGGTGACGAAGATGATGCGCTTGCCGGAGGGGATCGGCGGGGTCTGGGTGGAGGCGCGTACGCCGGCGACGAGGACCTGCTGCCCAGGGTGCATGGTCTTCAGGTGGGCGGCGTCGATGGCTCCGGTCTCGCGCACAGGAGCCGGTGGTGGTGGCTCATCAGATGCTGGGACACGTCGATGGACAGGATGCTGATCTCGGCGGACATCGTTTCGCGGCTGGTCATCTCCGGCAGCCCGGCGGGCTGCGTGGTGATGAGTTCGCCGCCGAGCGGGAGCTGTCCGTCGGTGGGTCGCGCGCGGGTGTGGGTGTGGAGCTCGGCGGCCTGGAGGAGGAGGTCGCGCCGGGTGAGCGAGCCGCGCATCGCATCGAGGGCGCCGATCTGGATGAGGCGTTCGCAGGACGGCAGGGCGGGGCGGGCGCGCTGCCAGAAGTCCTGGAGCCCGGCGCACGGCTGGCCCGCGGCGATCCGGGTGACCTGGTCCTCGCTGATGCCCTTCACCGAGGACAGCGACAGCCGCACCCCCCACACCGCTGTCCGCCTGCTCGATGCGGTGCTCGGCGGCGGAGCAGTTGATGTCGACCTGCAGCACGGGAACACCGTGGCGCCGGGACCCGCCGACGAAAGAACTTGCTGCAAGTTTTTTTCAACAACCTTGTTGAAAGGGTCAGTTGGTGCCAGTGTTGTCCCGTCTGGATCAGATCCGCAGTGGGAGGCACAGTGCGCAACGCGAGACGACTTCTCCTCAGATTCGGCGCCATGGCAAGCTCAGCGATCACAGCAGCAGGGATCGGACTCATAGCAGCCCCGCCGGCCGCGGCCGTTGACTACTACTACGAACTTCCCTATCCGTCGGGCGAGTCCTACCTCGTCACCCAGGGACCCGAGGGCACGTACTCGCACACCGGCCCCTACAACGAGCACGCCTGGGACTTCGGACTGCCGGCGAACTACGAGGTCTCCGCCGCGCAGGGCGGCACCGTTCTCGTCTCGGACTGGTCCCCGTACTGGGAGAACGGCATCGAGGTCATCATCCGCCACTCGAACGGCCAGTGCACCCACTACGCGCACCTCAACCGTGCGATCTACAACAAGGGCGACTGGGTACCGCAGGGGCGGATCATCGGCTGGTCGGGAGCCACCGGAGCGGCCAACGGCGCGCACCTGCACTTCCAAGTCATCAACTGCAGCACCCGAGTCGGCATCTCGGCCACGGTCCAGGGATGGAAGCCGCCCACCGGATCAAGGCCCGTGAGCGTCAACACGCGCGCCTGACACCAGGCCCCCCGGCCACTCCTGGCGTCAGAAACGACCGGAGTGGCGAGGACCTGCCCCGGTCGGCTGTGTACGGACGCCCCGACGAGACCAAGGCCGCCCCCGGCCAGCCCGGCAGCGGCTCGACGGACCACGGCAGGATCCGGGCCCGCAGGGACATCGACGGGCTCCGCTCTCCACAGAGAGGACGGAGCCCGTCTCCACGGGGCTATTGGCCTGTAGCACACCGCGGCCGATGAGCCCTTGAAGACGGGGCGGCCCGTCCTGCTTCCAGGCTCGTGATGATCGCAGGCATCCCACGCACGAGGACGGGCCAGCCCTCCCCACCGGCAAAGCCGACGGCGGACGACTGACCACAAGACACCACACCACAGAAGAAAAAGCCCACCCCGCAGCGCGCTCCCTCAGCCCTGCCGGCGGAGCCGCGGCATGTGGCGGGATGTCGATGCCGCACGGCGCGCCCCCACCGGCTCGCAGCACGTCCCCGGCGGCGCGCCCCGGTACTCCCCCGCTTCCGGCCCGTAGGCGTCCAGGAGCGCCCAGCCCTCTTCCGCGCGGCAGGCGACAACCTCCGAAAGGTCTTTGGTTTCGGGGGCCTTCGGGGGCTTGAGACGGTGCGTCAGGTGGTGTGAGCGGCCACGAGACCGGTGGGACGGGGCTCGGTGATGCCGGGAAGGAGAGGGCTTCCAGGTGAGGTGTACGGGTGGAGGCGGCGGGTGACCGTGCGCCATCCTTCACCGTCTTCCCAGACGAGTACGGCCGCCAGCGCTACGGGGGTGAGGAGGACTGCGGCACGCAGTGTGTCGTGGCTCTGCTCGACGTCCGGCGCGCCAGGAGTGCCGGTCAGGCCGGCTTCATGCAGGGCGGCTGTGACCGCCAGATAGGCCCCGGCCGCACGAGCGCGGAGTTCGGTGAGGGCCTGGCGCGCGGCGTTGCGCACCAGCCCCGCGAAATAGCCGAGCACGGCGGCCTGCTGCGGAGTGAGAGCGGAATCGGTGGTCAGGCGATCGGTGATCCGGCTGACGCGCAGGTGGGTCAGGGCGCGCTGTGCGGTGTCGCGGTGGACGCCGAGGGCTTCGGTGACACGGGCCGCGGTGATGGCGGGGTCGGTGTCGAGAAGCGGCGCGACAAGCGCGAGCAGCTGATCGCGCGGGATCTGGTCACCGGTGGCTGCGTAGGTTTCAAGCGAGAGCGCTTGTTGGTGGGTTTCGGCATCACGCGTTGCTCGGAGAGCGCGTGAATGTTGTTGAGAAGTAAGAGCACCCGAGGTGGCGGGGAGTTCGATCGTGCGTGCGGAGCCAGCCCCGTTCGTGGCAGGATGACCTCATGTTGGTCAGAAAGGGCGATGCCGCGTAGGCGCCCGAAGGCCGTCCGCACTGAGCGATGGCGGCCTCGCAGACATGTCGTAGTTCGGAAGATCCGCGGCGTGTCCGCGAAGACGCGTGTAGCAGTCCGCCGTGTTGAGGATGAGCGGATGTGGCCTGACGCAGTTGCTAACGCACTCGCCTGTTTCGAGTGGGCGTTCCAGCAACCCGGCCGTTATCTGAACGCGTTCCAGGTCTGGCAGCCCGGACTGGAGGTGGAGTATGCCCGCGACAATCTGGAGGAGGCCATGCTTCACCTCCCTTGCGGTGCTCGGCGTGATCTCGGCCTGCTGATTGCTCGCATCGACGACGAGTTCGAGCGTCGCACTCTGCCGAGCCCTGGACCGGTGAACGACTTCACGGAAGGCGGCTGGTGGTGGTCAAGGATCCGCGAGCGCTGATTCCGGTCACGGAACCCCATGTGTCCTGATTAGTTCGTGGACAGTTGTTGTTCTGCGCGGGCGCGGGTTGTGGCGAGGCGGTAGGAGTCGGTGCCGGTCTCGATGATGTTGCCGCCGAAGGTGAGGCGGTCGACGATGGCAGCACAAAGACGCGGGTCGGTGAAGGTCTTCGTCCAGCCGGAGAACGACTCGTTGGAGGCGATGGCCACGCTGTTCTTTTCTTCCCGCTCGGTCAGAACCTGGAAGAGCAGTTCGGCGCCACGACGGTCGAGTTCCATGTAGCCGAGCTCGTCGATGCACAAAAGATCGACTCGGCCGTAGCGGGCGATGGTCTTGGTCAGCTGCTTCTCGTCGGCGGCCTTGACGAGCTCGTTGACCAGCTTTGTCGCCAGGACGTATTTGACGCGGTAGCCGGCCATCGCGGCTTCGGTGCCGAGGGCGATCAGCAGGTGTGACTTGCCGGTGCCAGAGTCGCCGATGAGTACGCAGGCCAGACCGAATGGTGAATTCCATACCCCCGGGGATGGTTTGACCGAAGATTCGATACCAAATCCCACCTGGAAGCGCAATCAAATTGATCTGCGGAGCCGCTATCCAGGCACTCCACCGATGCAATCATGCGTCCAACGGCGCCGTCAAGATCAGGTAAATCACCCCCCATCCACCACAAACCTACCTAGGCTGGAAAGGTCGGCGGCTGGCCCGCTTGGGACTCCACCGATCCCAGCTCACAGCCCTGCTCCGAGTGCGGTACCGACATGGAGGTCCTGATGACCGTCGCCACGTTCGAGGAGGGGGACGACGCCGGGAACAGCTGGTCTCCGCTCCCCCACCCAGGTGCTGGCCCGTACCCCGGCCACCGCGGCTACAACGCGACCGGGGTCCCGATAGGCAGCGGCTACCGGCAGCACCTGTTCGTGTGCCCGGCGGAGCCCGAGCATCCGCACATCGAGTTGATGATGTAGCCCGTCTGCAGTGTGGAGCCGGGGCGTCACGGTGCGGGCGGCGACATCAAGATCATTTACAGGATAGCCCTTACGGCTCGGTTCGCGATTGATGGTGGGAGTAGCTTCGTCTCGGGGGCAGCTGATCTGGGTGTTGCGACGACCGTTGGCCAGCTCTGGGTGTTGTGATGGGTGGTGCTCGGTCGGGATATTCGATGGTCCCCGCTTGTTGATGGTGATCTACTGCCGCGGTGGATCCAGTGACGCTTGAGACCGACCGTCTGGTGCTGCGCGCCTTCATGCCTGCCGACGTGGATGCGGTGTACGAAGCCTGCCAGGACGAGGACATTCAGTTCTATACGCCGGTGCCGGTGCCATTTCGGCGTGCGGACGCGGAGAAGCTCGTCGGCGAGACGTTGCCCGCTCAGTGGGCCGAGGACAGGGACTACACCCTCGGCGCGTTCCGCAAAGACAGCGGCGCCTTGGTGGGCTCGTACTGCCTGACCCTCGTCAGCCGCGGCGTCTGGGAGCTCGGATACTGGGCAGTCAAGGAACAACGCAGAGGCGGGTATTCGGTGGAGGCCGCTCGGGCCCTGTGCGCCTGGGGCTGGGCCACCCTCGACGTCCACCGCATCGAATGGTGGGCCATGGCCGGGAACACCGGCTCGCGTGCCGTCGCCGAGAAACTCGGCTTCACCGTCGAAGGGACACTGCGCAATCGCAGCATCGCCAACGACGGCAAGCCGCACGACTGGTGGGTGGGCGGACTGCTGAGGCCCTGATGCTCAGACCGATGCTACGCCGGCTGCGTTAGCTCTTCTGTAGGAAAGTTCCCAGCTCGGACTGCCGCAGAAGATCCACACCCGGCGGGCAGCCGTGACGTGGCAGTGGCCGCACGGGTTCTTCGAGCGTGACCAAGAAGTGGGCCCGTGCGGCCTTGGCCCACCCTGCCTTCTGCGGCATCTCGCATGCACATCTCGGCATTTTGATCGAAGGGTTGGCCGATCCGTGGCTCGCCCGGTGCGAGTCGGAGCGTCGTGAGCGGCGTGGTGTCGAGCGGCAGCGAGAGGCCGGTGCCGGCCCGAAGCACGACCTGGTCTTCACCGACCGCCTGCTCGTCACCCTGGTCTACCTACGCACCGGACTCCCGCACGCCGCGCTCGCCGAGCTCTTCGGCGTCGCCCGCTCCACGATCTCCCGCGCCATCGGGGAGATCCGCCCGTTGCTGGCCGTGTGCGGCTTCGCAGTCCCCGACCACTCCGGCGTGCGACTTCGGACCCTGGCGGACGTGTTCGCCTACGCCGAGGCCGCAGGGACCCGGTTGCGGATCGATGGCGCCGAGACCCAGGTCCGCCGCCCGAAGGCATCCGGCCCCGGACGGCGGGCCTTCATCTCCGGCAAGGCTACACCCGAGGGTCGCGTCCACGAGCCGCCCAACCGTGGCGGAGGACGGGCCGTCCTGCCAGGAGGTATCGGCCCCCAGGCGGGCCAGGTGCGCGGCGAGGAGACCGGTGCCGCCCTGGTCGCGGATCTGGTCCATGCGGGCCGCGAGCAGGGGCCACTGGCGCGAGCCCACCAGGAGACCCGCCTGCGTCTCGGGCAGGACGTCCTTGACGACGCCGACGGTCGCGGCGTGCGCGAGCCGGTTCACGCCGAGCTGCTCCAGCGCCTTCGCCCGGTCGCCGAGGTCCAGGTCCCGGGGCATCGCCAGGCCCTCGGTCAGCGGGCCCCAGGAACGCTTGGCGTCCACGCTGGCGGGTGGCGTCCACGGGTCGGCGGCCTCCGGCACCGGTGCCGCAGGGGCGGGAGCGGGTGCGGGTACGCGTCCCGCCGCAGGTGCGCCCCACGGGTCGCCGGAGCCGCCCATGCGCGAGGCCAGCCCGCCCCGGGCCGGCGGCGCTACAGCACCGGGAGCAACGGCGGCAGGGCAGGAGCGGGGCGGCAGCGGGCGCCGGGGTGGCCGGGGCGGGCGCGGGTGCTTTGGCGGCGGCCGCGGTGGTGACCGCGGCCACGGCCCGCCCGCTCCGGCCGCGTGCGCGTCCCGGGGGATCCGGGTGATATCGATACCGCGGGCGTCGAGCTGGCCCATCGCGGCCGCGATGTCCGGCCAGGCCGGGGAGGCGAGAATCGCCTCGCGCACCAGGCCCTCCGGCATCGTGGACTTCAGCAGGTCCCAGGCCGGTGGCGGTGAGGCATCCGTCGATGAGGCGGGGGCGAAGCCGGATGTGCCGTCGGCCCCGGCGGAGGGTGCGCCGTCGGGCCGCGTCGCACGAGCGGGGGATGGCCTACCTCCGGGTGCTGTAGGCCTTGAAGATCTGCCCAGCGGGCTGGCTGAGTGAGCAACGCGCTGCCGCCCACCCCGCCCTCGGCTCGCCTGCACTTCTCCGACCAGCTCCAGCACCCTTGGGAACGCCAGAGGTCGGGTCCCGCTCTCAGAAGTGTTCGGACTGGGCGAAGAGCCTGCTGGCAAGGGGCCACAGGGCGGTGCCGTAGCTGTAGGCGGCGTCGCGGGACCTGAGCAGGTGTTACGCGGTGACGAGCCGGGGGCCGGGCGCGGCGGCCCTTCGGCGGCGGTGGTAGGCGACGGTGACGACCGCCAGCATGGGGCCCCAGGCCACCAGGGGCATGTAGCAAGCCGTCATCACCCAATACGCCACGCCCGTCGGGGAACCGGGGGCGCCCATGTTCCCCGGGTCGTTCCAGCCGATGGACCCCATGGCTCCCAGCAGGGTGAGCACGGCGGCCCCCAGACCGGCGGGGATCACGGCGGCGGGCGGCGGGATGCGTCTGCCACCGATCAGCGGCAGCCAGCGCGGGACGACTTCGCCCCAGCGCTGCACGAGCCCCAGGGTGAGAAATCCCAGCATCTCGGCAAACACGCTCAGGCCGATCATGTAAAGCGAGAACCCGCTGCCGAACCTGACGTCCGCCAACTGATCTTCCCCGGAGAAGCCGAGCGGAACTCCGAACGCTCCTGCGATCCGCCACAGCCCCGTGGGCAGCGGGGCGAGCGCGGCGAGACGGGCGAGCCGCACCACTCGGCGGCTCGGTTCGCATTCCATGGCCGCTTTCATTCGTTGTTCTCCGAGTTCTCCGACGGGTTTGCCGGGAGCACGTGCTCGACCTTGAAGTCGCCGCTCTCGACGGTCTCGTACGGTGCGGCGCTCAGGCACTTCGGTACCTCCATCCCGTCGAAGCTGGCCACGGCCCAGCTGTAGCCGACCCGGTCCTTCCTCCCGTCGCCCTTCCCGTCGTAGACGGTAAAGCCGACGCGCTTGCCGACCGCGCCTGCGGGCAGGTCGGAGCGCGTGATGATGCCGGTGGCGGTCGCGACCGGACCGCCGGTAAGCAGGCAGTCGATACGGCCTTCGGCGTACGCACCCTGCTTCCCGTCGGCGGAGTAGTGGCTGAACCGGAAGGTGCCGCGCGAGGTGCCGGCCGGGGCGTCCGGCTCGTCGGGCTCGGCCGGCGCGAAGCCGTGTGCGTCGAAGGAGAAGCGGACTTGCTGGCCGTCCGCCCGGTACATCTTCGCGGAGCCGGTGAGACTCGATTCCTTCGGCGCCTTCTTCGCCTCGTCCGAGACAGAAGCTGAGGCGGAACCCGGACCAGAGCCGGAAGCAGAAGCGGAAGCGGCGAGGCCGCCGATGACCGCCAGTGCGGTGATTGTGATGACGGACGTACGCAGGGTGGTATTGAGCAGCATGGCGAACTCCTTGGCTCCGGCGGTCGGTTGAGCCGCTGTCGGTGTGACATCAGCCTCCACCGCCGGCACCGTCCGCGACCATCGGCCGATGGGGAGATCCGCTCCGGGCCCGACGGATCCTCTATGCCGTTCGGCAGAGGCCACCGGCCCGGACAGCCCCTAAGGTCGTGGGCGTGAAGATCATGGGCATGGCACACCGGCATCGTGCCGTCGTCAGCGTCGTGACCGCCGCCTGCTGTGTCGCCACGCTCTTCCTGGGCGTACGGCCGGTGCCGGCGCTCGCGGCTGTCGGAGTCGCTCTCGGCACCTTCGGCTGCTGGCCGCGCTCGCGCGCGTGGTCCGGGGCGGCCACGGGCGCCACCGGCGTACTGCTCCTGGCCGCCACGTTCGCCTGGCCCGGACGCGGCACGACCGAGGGATCGGTGTGGCACATGGTTGCCGTAGGAGCGGTGTTGCTGCTGCTGACGGCGGCGGTGCGCTGGTCGCCCCGGCGGCAGCTCCTGGCGGGCGGCGGGCTCGGCGCCGTGGCCGTCGCCGTATGGACCGTCCCGCTCGTACCGGACGCCTCCTTCTTCGAGTGCCTCGGCCTGATGTCCTTCTGGTCGGCTCCGATCGTCGGCTCGGCCGTCGTCGGCGGCTATCCCCGCCTGATGGAGGACCGCCGCCGACAGGCGGTCCTCGCCGCGCGCCGCGCCCAGCAGCTCGAACTCGCCCACGATCTGCACGACTTCGTCGCCCACGATGTGAGCGGCATCGTCGTGCAGGCCCAGGCGGCCCGGTTCGTGGCCCAGCACGATCCGGTGGCGGCGATCCAGGCTCTGGAGCGGATCGAGCGAGCCGGGCTCGCGGCGCTGGCCTCAATCGACCGTACGGTCCGGATGCTGCACGCGGCCGAGAGGAACACCGACGGCAACGGCAACAGCGGCGACCTGACCGGAGACGAGACCGCAGGTGGCGTCGCCCGTACGATCCTCCCCGGCACCGACCAACTCAGCGAAGTGATGGACCGGTTCAGCGAAACAGAACAGATTCGGGCCCGCCTCGACGTGGCCCCGGGCGTCACCGATGCGCTCTCCCGCGAGGGGGCTGCCACGGTTCACCGGGTCGTGGTGGAGGCGCTCACCAATGTCCGCCGGCACGCGCCGGGAGCGGCCGGTGTACGAGTCGCGCTCAGCACGGACCGTACGACCGTCGAGGTCAGCGTGACCAACGACGGAGGCCGCGGCCGCTCTTCGCACCTGCCCTTGCTCCCCCGCCTCGATCGGGGCGCCAGGGGCGGCGGCGGACTGCTCGCGCTGGCCGAACGCGTCCGCACCTGCGGCGGCACCTTCGCCTGTGGCCCGTACCAGGACGGCTGGCGCGTGACCGCGACCCTCCCCGCCACCAGACCGGGGGCCACGGCATCATGATCCCGTGACCATCCGCATCCTGATAGCCGACGACCAGGAAGACGTACGCAACGGCTTCCGGCTCATCCTCGACTCGCAGCCCGACATGACCGTCGTCGGGGAGGCCGCCGACGGCGCGGCAGCGGTCGAACTCGCCCGCACGCTGCGGCCCGACGTCGTCATCGCCGACATCCGGATGCCTCGCCTGGACGGCCTGGAGGTGACCCGGCTATTGGCGGGCCCGACCGCCGAACATCCCGTCCGCGTCGTCGTCGTCACGACTTTCGACCTCGACGACTATGTGCACACCGCACTGCGCAACGGCGCCTGCGGCTTCCTGCTGAAGCGCTCGGGTCCCAACCTCCTGATCGAGGGCGTACGAGCGGCGATGGCCGGAGACACCCTGATCAGCCCGCAGCTCACGGTCCGGCTGCTGCGCAGCCTGTCCGCGCCGCAACTCCGACCGCAGCCCGCTCGGGAGCGGCAGCCCGCAGCCGAGGACCCCCTGACCGCGCGGGAACGTGAGATCGCCCTGCTCGTCGCACGCGGACTGACCAACGCCGAGGTCGGCGCCGAGCTGTTCATCTCGCCGGGCACCGCCAAGACCCATGTCGCCAACATCCAGGCGAAGCTGGCGGTGCGCAACCGAGTGGGTATTGCCGCGTGGGCCTGGGAGACCGGTCTGGCGAGCGGCACATCTGACACCGCACGGACACGGACCCCAGAGACCTAAGGCGCGCCCGACAGTTGGACCGGATCCGCCGCGACTCGCGCGCCGAGCCTCACCGCAGCCTGGGGTCCGGGCCGAGGGGATGCCGCCGGCCGTGGCAGGTCCGCCCCGCTGACCGGCGATGATGGGTGCCGGCGCCGCGGTGGCGTCCGGTGGATTCTCGGGGGTGGAGCGGTGATCGAGGTCGGGCGGGATAGCGCGGTCGGCGTGAACGGTGTCGGTCGGGATCGGATACGGCTTTCGAGGCAGCCATCATTGCGTTGAACCGAGCGGCGAACTCACCGGTGTCCATCATACAAGCAGAGTAGTGACGCAGTAGCACCGCGTCACTAGGAGCTCTCGTGACCCGGGGACGAGGCTGGCTGCGAGTTACGGGCCTCCATGCCCTACGGCGTCGGCCGGACGTCGCGCGTCAGATGTTGGGCGTCCACACTTCGGGCCCGCCGCCTTCCCAGCGGATCGGCCCGTCCTCGGACAGGTCGACATCCTCCAGGCCGGCCCGCCGGAGGAACTCCGCCACGTCGAGCGGCGAGAACGCGCGACCGAGGTCCGCGTCGACGCCGTGAACATGGGCCGTCACCTTCCGGCCGCCCTGCGACGACACGGGATGCACGACGATCTCTGTCTGGTCCGCCATGCCTCCAGCCTGCGTGAGCCCGGTCAGTCCAGCACGCCGAGCACCCCGTGTCCGGCCGGCACTGCGGCCCTACCGGGTGGCGCGGTGCCCCGCAGGCCGGCGGGCCGGCGGGCCAGACCAGCGTCACCCGCAGACCACCCGACCCCGAACGGAACCGCTCCACCACCCGCACCTGCCCCGACACCGTCAACGGCGCCGTGCCCGGCGCCGTCAGCCGGCCCACCGCCGCCCCCGACTCCCCCGCCGCCAGCACGGCCAGCTCGTCGGCATCCTCATCGGTGGACCAGCCCGACAGCTCGTCCTGTCCCTCCGTGTCGTCGGCGAGGACCAGGTGCGGACCGTCGGGCCGAAACGTACGACGCCCGGCACCGACCACGGTCAACAACGCCGACGGCATCCCGATAGGCACCTCGATCTTGTCGTGCGCGAGCAGCCACGCCACGATCTCCGCCCGGTCGAACAGCGGGCGCACGTCGTCCCCGCCCACCGGGGCAGGGAACCGCAACGCCTCCTCGTCGGCCGCCTCCACCGCCGCCCGCGACCACAACCCCCGGTGACCTGTCGCACCGAAGTTTGTCGCCCGAAACCGTGTTTACCTGCGTCGACCGGGTTGAGTGAGACGGGGTCTTTGGACGTTCTGATGGAGCGTTTCAGCTGGCCGCTTTCGCCATCACCTCCGCTCGGCTGCCCACCCTTGAACGTCAGGCTCGAGGACGGCCCCGGACTCAGCCGCCTCGTTGTCGTTACGCGCCGCGAAGCTTCCGCACTCCAGCGCTTTCAGGAGTTCGCGCTCGCGTTCGACACTCAGGCCGGCTCGGCGGGGCCGGTCCAGGCCCTGCTCCTGTTCCCAGCGCAGGGTGTCGGCCAGCAGTTCCGCCCGGGGCCGGTGCCGCAGGCCGGCCGCGCTGGCCGCAGCGCCGTTGCGGGCACCGAATCCGGCCCACTCCGGGTCCGCCACCCACAGCGCGAGCGACTCCGGGCCCATGGCCTGACCCACCTTCTGCCCGAGCAGCCATTTGTCGTCCGCCTCCACCACCGGGCCGGTATGCCCGCCGATCTCCCTCGACAGTGCGACCCATTCCCCGAAGGGCACGATCGGGCCGACCGCGTTGTACGTTCCGGTCGTCCCCCTCTCCGCACAGTCGAGCAGCCACGCGGCGAGGTCCCGCGCGTCAATCACCTGCGTCGGGATGCCAGGGGAAGCCGGCACCAGTAGCAGAGCCAGCGGCTCCCGGGCCGCGCGTCCGACCCAGTACCCGGAGCGGCCGCTGTGGTCACCGGGGCCGCCGATCAGTCCGGCCCGCGCGATGAGGAGCCGGTCTCCCACCGCGGCCGTTGAGGCTTCCTCGCAGGCCACCTTGGCCTCCCCGAACTCGGCGTGGTCGACCTCATCCCGCTTGGCAGCCGAGAGAAGTTCCGCCGACTCGTCCGCGTCCGGCTGCGCGTGCGAGGCATACGCGCTGACCGACGACACATACGACCAGTGGCCCGCCCGCTCGCCGAGCGCCGCCAGTGCCCCGCGGACAAAGCCGGGCTGCCACGACACCTCGAACACGGCGTCCCAATCCTGGCCCACCAGGCTTTCGTACGCCGAAGGGTCCCGCCTGTCCGCAGCGACCAGCACCGCGCCCTCGGCTACCTCGCCACTCTCCCCGCGGGCCAGGCACGTCACCCGATGCCCACGTTCCAGCGCCTGCCGCGAGACCTCACGGCCCACCCATGCTGTTCCGCCCAATACCAAGATCTTCATCATGTCACTCAAACACGGACTGCGAGCCTGCGCCCCGCTACTTCACCGACGGCGTAGCGGACATCCACAGCCATCAGCTATCCAGCGCCCCGTGGACGTCCACGCACACGCCTAGGGGCTGTCCCGCAATGGGCTTGGAGGGACAGGGCTGCTTGGGTCAGGCGGGACTGGTGTAGGCAGATTGTGTGAAGCGGTGCATCGGGGTGGCGGTCGTGGGGGGGGGACGAGTGGGACGCAGCAGGCTGCCTGTGGAGAAACGCAGGCACCAGCGATCTCTGCCTTTCCATCGAGCCGTACGGCGAGGGCTTCTACCTCAAGCCCGGGGAGGTCTTCACCGTCGCGCCTGAAGGGATTGACGTCTGGTTCTCCACCGTCGTCTGGGAGGAAGGCATCACGGTGTGGCCTTATGAGGACGGCGACCCGACCAAGATTGTCCTGGAGTACACAGTGACTGACGCCGACGGAACCCGGCTGGAGTGCGGGCACCGGAGGCCCCCAGAGCCTGCCGGCTGTGACGCGGCTGAGCTGGGTTGACCCTCTCGGTCACTGGGTCAGGGCGAAGTTCTGCAGCTGGGCGATGCCCAGCATGGCGTGATGAACGCCGTCGCCTCTCAGGCGGCAGTCACGGAGGATCTTCCACATCTTCATACGGGCGAAGACGTGTTCGACGCGGGCTCGGACCTGTTTGTGCAACCTGTTGTGCTCCTCCTTCCAGGGCGTGAGTTCGTCCTGCCCCCGCTCACGGCGGTGAGGGATCACAAGGCCGGTCCCTGGATAGCCGCCATCGGCAATCGTGACTGCGTTACCAACGGCGGCCTTGGCGCCCGACTCCTCCCAGGCCTTGCAATCGTTGCGGTTTCCGGGTAACGGCCGGCCGACAACGACGACCCGGCAGGTGTCCGCGTCGATGACCACCTGGTTGGTGGAGTAGCGGTAGTTCTTGGATAGCTGGGCGCGAGTGTGATCGCGAGTGGGCACGAGCGTGCCATCCACGATGAGAACAGTGCCCTTGCGGAAGCGTTGCCGCTGGATCAAGGCCAGACGCGGCCCCAGGCCATCGACAACGCGGTCGACCGTGGACTTCGAAATGCCGAACAGGAGTGCGAGCTGCCGCATCGTCAGGTTGGTCCGCCAGTACTGCAACGACCAGCAGCACGCGGTCCTCGAAGCAAAGCATCCAAGGACGTCCCGGGCGCGCTACATCTGCACCTCGCCGCCGCAGAGCTGTGACCAGCTTGCTGAACTGCCGAGGGGTGAGACCGCTGAACGGACGTATCCAGGACGGTTCAGACGCAGTGATCACACGGCGAGGCGGCCCGTGGTGCAAGCGACGCTCGGCCAGCAGGACCTGTTCGACACTCACCGCTGCCATCGCACACGGCCCCGCGGATGGCGGTGTCGGATCGGCCGGAGCGTAGGTTCCGGCGGCGGGGAGTGCACGAACCGGAACCCGTCGTGGCGCGCGTCTACACCGCCCTGCCAGGCCCGGCGCGCGGGTCGACGTGCTCTGCGCAGGCGGTGAGCCCGTGGGAGACCGGGAGTGCGGAGTGAGAGCCATTGGCGGCGCCAGCTGCGGCGGCGGCTTCGCGCAGCAGCTTGTCCGGCGTCGGCGGCGGCCTTCGCCTACGCGCGATACTCCTGCGTCTCATGCCACCGGCGGGAGGCGGCCACCGTCTCCACGAGCGCCACCAACAACTGGATACCGACCTCGCCCACGCTGCCCACCTCCTGCGCGCTCTGCTCGTCCGACGGCCTTCGAAATAGACCGCTGCCGGTCGCTCTCCTCCGCAGGGCGTCGCCCTCAACTTGATAGGCAAGTTAACACTTGCCTATTCTGTGGTTGTGTCCGCCGACCTTTTCAAAGCCTTGGCCGACTCCACCCGCCGCACCATCCTCGACGAGCTCGCGGAGAAGTCCGGGCAGACACTGTTCGAGATCTGCTCGCGGCTGAGTATGAAACACCAGCTCGGCAGCTCGCGCCAGGCGGTCTCCCAGCACCTCGCCGTGCTGGAGGCAGCCGGGCTCGTCGAGACCAGGCGAGAGGGCCGCTACAAGTTCCACGACCTGAACACGGCTCCGCTGCGGCAGATCACCGAGCGATGGCCCGTGCCCAACACATCCGGACCAGAGGAGAGCACCCCATGAAGATCCACCTGACCAGCGTCTTCGTCGACGACCAGGCCAAGGCCCTGGACTTCTACACCGGAATCCTCGGCTTCGTGAAAAAGCACGACGTCCCGCTGGGCGGCGAGGCCCGGTGGCTGACCGTCGTCTCACCCGCCGAGCCCGGCGGCACCGAGCTCCTCCTGGAGCCCGCCGGCCACCCGGCCGTCAAGCCCTACCGCGACGCGCTCGTCAAGGACGGTATCCCCCTTGCCCAGTTCGCCGTCGACGACGTGGAGGCGGAGTACGAGCGCCTGCGCGGCCTCGGCGTCCGCTTCACCCAGGAGCCCCTGGAAGCGGGCCCCGTCACCACCGCCGTCTTCGACGACACCTGCGGCAACCTGATCCAGATCGCGACACAGCCTCAGTAGGCGGACAGCCTCGCGCGGGGCCCGGCCGCCGCCGCGACCGGCCCCTGGCTCAGGAACCCGTCAGCAACGCGGCGTCACAACCGAGGACGACCGCCCATCCGGTAACCATGTACCGTCACTCATCTTCAGCGGCCTGTAGGGCCTGCGTGGGCTATTGCCGTCGGCTGGGCCCGCCCATTCCGCCCCGTGGTGCGGTGACTTCGGGCTCGCT
Organism: Streptomyces sp. NPDC012794; assembly: GCF_042901085.1. Taxonomy (NCBI): domain Bacteria; kingdom Bacillati; phylum Actinomycetota; class Actinomycetes; order Kitasatosporales; family Streptomycetaceae; genus Streptomyces; species Streptomyces sp. NPDC012794. Next base: position 167,195 of record NZ_JBIBCI010000013.1, on the reverse strand, counting down.
GTGCGGCTGGCGACTGCCGTCCGCACAGCGGGCTTGTGCGTCAGGTACGCCGCGGAACCAGCCGCAACCCCTGTTCAGCCGAAAACCGGCTCGCCCGACTCCGCCGTACAGCCGCCAATCCCTCCCGCGCGGCGTCCATGGCCCGGCCACTACCCCGACCGGCTGCGGCCCGGCAGACTCGTCCAGGCCGCGCGGCGCCGGCACCGTCGTCAAGCCGGAGGCGCGCGAGCCGGCGCGTCCACAGGTTCTGTGTATTTCTCTACGCGAACGCTCGAGCCACAACTGGGGGATTCGGTCATCCGGCCAAGCCGTCACCTTCACGCCCCAAACCGAGGAAGAGTTCATTCTCGGCAACTTTTCCACGACTCCGTCGATGAAATCTCGCTCACCACCTGCTCGACTTCGAAGCCCTGGCCAGAGGCATTTCCGGCGCACCGAAGGCCAGTGCCTGACCGTGAAATCCTTCCCAGGCGCTGGGAGGGTTTCCGCGCCGGAGTCTGATGAGCAGGTCCGCCGGAGAGCCGGAACGCTGATCGAGTCGCGGGTGGTTGCCGGGACCGGCCAGCCGTCGGGCAGGGCTCAGCGCGTGACGCCGGGGCCAGACAGCCCCCCGCCCCGGACCGGACGGCACCCGACTTGGCGAATATCCAGATGTACAAATCAAACCGCAAGAAATGTGAAGATCCCGTCCTTCCCTTGTCCCGGATTCGTCAAGGAAATTCAGTTGAGTTGACACTCAAGGATCTCTCGAAATAAGTTCCTCTTGCGCCGGTAATTTACTGGGGCGCTCATCGACGAAGGGAATACGATGGCTCGGAAATGAGTCAAAAAGGCATGGGCGGCCACCTTGGCTGTTACCGCCCTTACCGCAATGTCCGTTGCGGTGGCCGGTCCGGCGGCAGCCGTGGAGACGGATGCCAGGCCCCCTCAGTCTGACTGCTCCTGGGCCCCCTGGGACTGGGACGACTGTGTGATCGACGTCGTCACGTAACGTCCGCTCCGCCATGCGGTTGCCGGAGAGGCTCAGCATCTCCGACAGCTACATGCGCCCACACCGGTTGCTGTGTCATCAGCTATGGGGGACCGGGCCGGCGCCGCTGCACGCGCGGGCATCGACCGGCTCCGGCCCCGCGCGCCCCACACCGGGAACTGCTGCAGGGGGGAAGCCGATGGTCCGACTCCTCGCCCCCGGCCCCCGCCCGCGGATTCTCGTCATCGGTGCCGGATTCACCGGCGTGGAGTGCCTGCACCGGCTGGAGTAGCTGCTCAAAAACGTGTGCGCGATACGGGGTACCCGCTAACCCCCTCTGCGAGACGTGCCGCGCGCAGCGACGGGCGCAGTACGGAAACTGATCACGAAACCGTCCAGCGCCAGCCTGCTGGACCTGCTGCGCTTCCTTGAGCGTGTCCAGGTCCAGGACCTCCGGCGGACCGGGACTGGATAGCCACCGAGGAGCAGCTGATCGCTGCCGGTGCCGGGGCGCGGCCCGCGGCGCCGCCCCCGGAGTGGCTGACCGAGCACGGGATCGGCACCGGCCGGCCAGCCGTGCGGGTACACGTGGAGCGCGCCTTCGCCCGCGCAAGGTGGGGAACGGCCCTGAGGTCCTCGCGGCAGCGGACACGGTGCTGCTGCCCCCCTTCGACATCTCCCCGCTCTCGCGCGAACTGCCGCCGGAAGCGGCCGAGGCCCTCTCGACGGTCAGGCCCTGGACGCGGATCATGTCCAACTGGAGGACAGCACCTCGCTGCCACCACACCGCTTGTTCGAGTGCCCTCGGGTCGGAGGGGTTACTGGTAGCGGCTCCAGCCTCCGAACCGGGCCAGCAGGGCCCGGGTCTCCTCGACGTTCAGGCCGAGAGCGGCAGCCACCGTCTCGGGTGCCTGGGCGCGGGCGTCATGGGCGGGCCAGTGGGCGGTGCGTGCGGCGATGATCTCGATTTCACGGGCGGCCTTGACCGCGGCGACCGGCGATTCCTCAGCGAGCGTCTCGATGGCGGCGGTGACGTTCTCCAGAAGGCCGCGCAGTTCGGCGGGGAGGGAGATCGTGCTCTCGCCCACGGTTGCGGTGTGCTTGTCCCAGTCGTCCAGACATTGCCCGGCTGTCATTGCCCCGTGTTCGCGGAAGCGGAGGTCCCCGGCCGACTCCCAGTCCACGGTGCGCGTCTGCCCCGTCCAGCCGCAGCGCGCACTCCGCGCGCAGAGCGTCGGCCCGGGGCCGGCGGGGGGTGCCCGGAGCCGTCATAGACACTCCAGTGGCGCACCGTCGTACCGATGCTGGTGTTCCCGTCGAAGTAGACCGGCTTCGGGGCCGTGCCGTCGGCGAGGAGTACCCCGACCCGACCCTCGTGCGACCGGCCGTACTCGTCGCTCGTCCACGTCTCGTCCCTGTCCACGCGTTCCCTCCCGCATCCCAGGCCCACTCGTATCGCGGGCTCCTGGAGCGACGATTTCGCACCGCCGCCCACGCCGTTCGCGAAACGGCAGAACTGCCTGCCGACGAGGCAGCAACCGCGGCATCTCTCGCGTCGGTAGAGGCCGTCTCACGAATCTGTGGGCGAGGAGGCCGGGCACCTGGTCGGCCCGTTCATCACGAACAACTTCGACGGTCTGGGCGCGCGCCGGCTTCCAGGAGCAGTTCATGCGCCGCTACGACCAGCGGACCCCGCCGGTCACCTTCCACCCCGACGCGAAGGCGCTGGTCGTGATCGGGCTGCACGCCGACCGGCGGTGGGTGGCCAAGCGGGCCCGCGTGGCCGGGCTGAAGGTGTTCCTCGTCGACCCGGAGGGATTCCCCCGTCCGGACGGCACCTGGTTCGACTACCCGCTGGAGGCCCCACAGACCGGTGACGTGGTCGTACGGCGGACGGCCGCCAGCGCGATCAGCGACCTGGAGAGCCTGCTCAACATCAACACGAACGAGTGAGCGAACTCCGTTTTTCTCGGGCAGAGTTCGGCACCGATAGCGTCAGGGGGGCACACCGTGCCCGGCGTGCCCCCCTGACGAGACAAGGATCTGCAATGCGTGTTTCCGTGATCGGCTGTGGTCACCTCGGCATCCCCCACGCTGCGGCCATGGCCGAGCTCGGCCACGAGGTCATCGGCGTGGACGTCGACCAGGCCAAGGTCGACCGGCTCAACGCCGGCCAGTGCCCCATCTACGAAACCGGCCTCCCCGAGCTCCTCACCCGCCACACCGCAAGCGGACGCCTGCGGTTCACCACCGACATCCGCGAGGCCGCCGACTTCGCAGACCTGCACTTCATCGGCGTAGGCACCCCCATCGACGCCGACGGCCGCTCCTACGACACCGCACAGGTCTACGGCGCCGTCCGCCAGCTCGCTCCTCTGCTGACGCGGCCGTGCACGATCGTCGGCAAGAGCACCGTCACCGTCGGCACCACCGCTCAGGTCACGGCTCTCGCCCAGCGCCTGGCCCCGGCCGGCCAGGACGTCGATGTCGTGTGGAACCCGGAGTTCCTGCGCGAAGGGCACGCGGTGCAGGACACCCTGCGCCCCGACCGCCTCATCGCCGGCGTCACCACCGCCGAGGGAGAAAAGGCGATCCGTGCCGTCTACGCGCCCATCCTGGACGCCGGTGTCCCGATCTTCGTCACCGACCCGCAGACCGCCGAACTCGCCAAGGGCGCCGCGAACACCTTCCTCGGCCTGAAGATCAGCTACATCAACGCCGTCGCCGACATGTGCCAAGCCGCCGGCGGCGACGTCGCCCAGATCGTGGAGATCCTCGGCATCGACCCGCGGATCGGGGCTGGTGGCATGAGGCCCGGCATCGGCTACGGCGGCGGCTGCCTCCCCAAGGACGTCCGCGCCTTCACCGCCTCTGCCCGCCAGCTCGGCGCCACCCGCGCCGCCGACCTCCTGCGCGCCGCCGAGAAGATCAACGAGGACCGCACCGACGTCGCACTGGACCTCATCCGCCAGGCTCTGGGCGACCGTCCCCTCAAGGGAACCCGGGTCACCGTGTGGGGCGCCGCGTTCAAGCCCGGCACCAACGACGTCCGCGAGTCCCCAGCGCTCGCGCTCGCCCATGCCCTTCAGCAGGCCGGTGCCACCGTCGCCGTTCACGACCCGCAGGCTGTGGCCTCCGCCATGATCCGCAACCCGGAGTTGGACTACACCGACGACCTGGCCGCATCCGTCGACGGCGCCGACCTCCTCGTCCTGGCCACCGAGTGGCCGCAGTACCGCCAGGCCGACCCCCAGGCTCTCGTGAACCGTCCGGCCAGCCCCCTGCTCGTCGACTGCCGCACCACCCTCGACCCCGAGCCCTGGCGCACGGCCGGCTGGACTCTCCACCAGCTCGGCCGACCCGGCAAGTAGACCGGTGGTCCGGCGAGCAATAGGCCCGCAACCGCCCTGGAAAGCCGGTGGTGCCCTGCCATGACCAGTGACGACGTCCTTCTCCGTCGTGCCGAGGACTCCGACGCACGCCCCGCGCCCGATCTGTGGCTGCGCTTGTTCGCCGCCGCGCTGCCGACCGTGCGCTGCGCCCACGACGCAGCCGACGTACACGACTGGTTCACCCGCGTGCTCGTGCCCCAGTACGAGACCTGGGTGGCGGTCACCGCGCACACGGTAGTGGGCCTGATGGTGCTCAACGGCGGGGAGCTGAAACAGCTCTCGTCCGCTACGTCTGGCATCCCTCACCAGCACGCTGACAGTGAAGGCGGTCAATCGACAGGGCCGCGGAAGTCGGACCAGACCTGCCCGGGTGCGGCACGGCTCCGTGTCGCCGACAGCCCGCCGCGGCGGCGGACCGGCCGTCGAAGCGCTGCTGAATTCACCGGTGATCAGCAGCAGGATGTGGTGACCCTGCCCTGCCTCGGCGTCTACACCGCCGCCCACGCCATGATGCTGCCGCGTCTGATGCTGCCGCGTCTGATGGCCGCCGTCCCCTGGCCACAACTCCCCATCACCGACACCCTCGTCAAACTCATGCTCAGCCCGGCCTACGCACCCGCCCTCACCCAACTGCGCGCGGCCCTCGCCCTGCCCACACACCGCCCCCACGCCGACACCGACGACATCCTCACCATCGGCTCCTGCCCCCACGACTGGCTCTTCCCCCGCATGCGCGCCGCCGTCCACCACGCCGGCACCGGCACCACCCACGCCTCGATCACCGCCTCCACCCCCACCCTCCCCATCCCCATCCCCGCCGCCCTCGACCAGCCCTACTGGGCCCGCCGACTCACCACACTCGGCCTCACATCCACCGCAATCCCCATCCAGCACCTGACCACCCGAAAACTGACAGCCGCCCTCGATTCAGTACTCCATCAAGGCGGCTACCACCACAGAACCAGAGCTGCCGCCAACTCCCTGCAACAGCAATGCGGCATCACCAACCTCCTCACCCAGCTCGACCGCCTCGTATAGCCCTAAGAACTCCTAACGGAATACCGACCGGGGCCGGTTCGTGACTCGTGCATGATGATCGGGAACGTCGGGGGCTCAGGAGGGTGCGTGGACGAGGGCGAGGGCGTGGACCTGATCTGCCTGATCGACTCGGGCAGCAGTGTCCGGGTACGCATTCTGGGGCGGAACAGACCCGGGAATACGCCGTACAACGACTACCTTGATGCCGAGCTCATCATCACGGCCGCCTTCGTCAGCGGGCGCCTTGAATTGTGCTTGTCACCGGAAGTCATGGACGACTGGTCAACGGCCCTGAACGAGCTTCCCGACAGGCATGGCGTCCGCTGGACGGCCATGGGCGACACCGAGATCCGAATCGAGATCGACAGGCACTTCTCGGTGCCCCGTCCCATCGTCACGGTGGACAACGATGGCGAGTCCGGGGTTTCGGTCCGCGTCGTGCTGGATCCGGGGGACGGTTGGGTGGACGAGCTGCGCGAGCAGCTCGGACGGGTCCGGCAGATGTGGCCGAACGAGGTGGTGACGACGCCTCGGTCAAGGGACTGCTGGCAGTGAGTTCAGGCGTCGCCAGCAGATGAGTGCGCATCCCCAGGGCGAGGAAGGCTTCGTGGATGTCGTCTCGTATCTCCCAGCGGATCCGCAGGCGGCGGAACCAGTGCAGATGGGCGAACGTGCGCTCCACGACCAAGCGTTGGGTGCCCAGGCCGGAGCCGTGTTCGGTGCCGCGGCGGGCGATCAGTGGCTTCACCCCGAGGTCCCAAACCAGGCGGCGGTACTTGTCGTGGTCGTAGCCGCGGTCCGCGCTGACCACGTCCGGGCGGCGCCGGGGCCGGCCGCGCTTGCCCCGCACCGGCGGCACCACTTGAAGCAGTGGGATCAGCTGGGTGACGTCGTTGCGGTTGCCGCCGGTCAGGGTGACGGCGAGCGGGATACCCGTGGCATCGGTGACCAGATGATGTTTGCTGCCGGTTCTGCCCCGGTCGACAGGACTCCGTCCGGTCTTGAAGCCCCCTTCAACGCGCGGATGTGGGAGCCGTCGACGGCCGCCCGGGAGAAGTCCAGGGCGTTGTTCGCGCTGCGGAGCTTGGCGAGCACGACCTCGTGCAGCCGGGACCACACGCCGACTTCGGTCCACTCGGCCAGTCGCCGCCAGCAGGTCATGCCCGACCCGGAGCCGAGTTCCTGCGGGAGGTGTTCCCAGGCGATCCCGGTGTGCAGGACGAACAGGATGCCCTGGAACACGAGCCGGTCCGGATGCCGCTTGCGTCCCGGATGCCGGGTCGCAGCGTGCCGGACGGGGGCGGGTCTCGCAGCAATCTCGGATGCCCTCGCCCACCGCCCGCAGGCAGCCCTCTGAGACCATCTACGCCGTTACGCGGGGTTCGCCCATTCCTCGCGGAGCATCCCGAAGAGCACGCTGTCGTAGCGCTCCCCGCCCAGCAGCACGGCCGACCGGCGGCGGCCCTCCTCACGGAAGCCCAGTCGGATGAAGGCGCGCACGGCACGCTCGTTGCCGCTCCAGGTGTCCAGCTCCAGCCGCCTGAGGCAGTACGCGCCGAACAGGTGGTCCACGAGCAGCCGCAGCGCGTCACTGCCGTGGCCGCGACCCCAGAACTCCCGCTCGCCGATGGTCACTCCCAGCGTGGCCACGCCGGCGTACGGGTCCAGGTCCCGGTAATCGGCCATACCGATCACGCTCCCGCTCGACAGGTCCTCGACCGTGAACACGGCCGACTCCCTCGGGTTCAGGCGCAGCATGGTCTCGAAGCCGAGACCTATCGCCTCCGTCGTAACCGGGCCGAAAGACGGGTCACCGGCCGTGGCCCAGCGCACCACCTCCGGGTCGTTGCGCCACCGAAGATGATGCTCCGCATCCTCGGAGCGCAGCGCACGCAGCCTTACCAGCTTTCCTTCGAACATCGCGTCACTGTAATCGACCGCAGCACCCCTGAAGCCGACGATGCCCACGTGAACGCCCTCCACCCAGCCCCGTCAATCGGTCCCGCTAGAGCCTGTCTGAGAAATGATCATCTGGCGGGTTCGCGGAGCCACAGCATCAGAGCCGCAAGGACGATTCCAGCCCGATAGCGATCCGCGAGCTTGTCGAACCTGGTTGCGACCGCACGGAACTGCTTGAGGCGGGCGAAGCATCGTTCGACCACGTTGCGGTCGCGGTAGATGACGATGCCGCGGCGCCGCAGCAGGTGGCGAATCGCCCGGCTGGAATACGCCTTGTCGCCCAGCACCCGCACCGGTGTCGTGCGAGGCCGGCCCGCAACGGCGCGCGGGACACGGATGCCGTCGAGGACGTGGCCGAAGACGGTGGCATCGTTGACGTTGCCGGGCGTGAGCACGATGGACAGCGGAAGGCCCCGGCCGTCGACGGCGAGGTGGACCTTGGTGGTCAGCCCGCCCCGGGACCGGCCGAGCGCGTAATGCTTCTGCGAGCAGCCCGGACCTTCCGGTTCGTCCCCGTCCGGGGCCCCTTTTTGCGGGCGCCAGCCGCGTGCTGACGGGCCCGGTTGATCGTGGAGTCGACGGAGACGGTCCATTCCACCCGGCCCACCGCGTCGTCGCAGACCTGCGCGTGTTCCAGCAGCTTCGTCCAGGTCCCGTTCGCTTCCCAGCGGGCGAACCCCTCGTAGACGGTCTGCCAGGGCCCGTGCCGCTCGGGCAGATCGCGCCACGCAGCCCCGGTCCGCAACCGCCACAGCACCCCGTCGATCACCTGCCGGTGATCACACCACGGACGACCACGTCCGTCCACCCGCGGCAACAGGGGCTCTCTGCGCCCCCACGCCGCATCCGTCAGCCCACCTCGACCTGCCACAAGATCAATGATCAGAGTGCTCGTGCCCGGACTGCCGTGCAGGGTCCATCACCAAACGGCTCAGCCGGTAGGTGGTCGGGAGCGCCAGGCGCCCGCACAGCGTGTCGATCCGGATCGTCGAACCATCGACTCCCGCCTCCCGAAGACGGCGCAACCGCGTACGTATCTCCGCCTGGTCCCGAGTCTCAACGACCACTTCCCACTGCCCCGCGTCCGGCGCGGTACGAGCAGCAAGCCGCTGCCCCGCGTCCTGCTGCCGCCGCCTTCTCTTCCCCTGTCCTGGCACTTGCCCAGAATCACCGGCCCGTGCCGGGACGGCAAGGCAATTGGACCGAGCACGTACACCGCTCGGTGATCATTTGTCAGACAGGCTCTAGTTCGCGGCCTGTGGCCACACGTACAAATTGCCGCTGACCGACACGTCGGTCGTTGCCCCTCCGCTCATGTGGTCGATCAGCGCCATGGCGACCGCGCCGTCGGCGGTCACTGCGCACACGGCGGCACCGACGGTGAAGCCTCGTTCGTTGGTGTCCCGCCTTTCGGACAGGGGCAGCGCGGCGAAGCCGGTGCCCGCGGCCGCTTTGCAGGCCTCGGCGGTGCGGGGAGCACCTGCCCGCAGGAGGCCCACCCGAGTGTTCGGCAGAGCCCGTAGCACGTAGTCCCCGATCCCCGTGCAGGTGTCCGGCCAGTACAGCAGTTCAGCGCCGCCAGGGTTCGCCACTGCCCCGTTGTTTTCCTGCTCGACGCGGCTCTCACCAGTGTCGAGGTCCACCAGCTGCTGCTCGTGCTGCGTGCACGGAGCAGGCGCCAGGCCCCATGTCGCCTTGCGCGCCGGGCCATATCCGTCCGGGGGCGTGAGGTCGGGGCCCGCCGGTGGTGTGGTGATCCCGCTCGGTCTGCGAGTCACAGTCGGGCTGACAGACACAGTCGGGCTCAGAGCCGGAGGCGCTGGGTCCGTACGGGGCGGTGTGGCGACGGCCTTCTGCGAACCGGGGACGGATATAGATGCGGGGTCTGCGGTATCACGGCCGCCGCTCACGATCACACTGACCACGATGCCCAGCAGCGGAATCGCGATCCCCCCGACCCACCATGCCCATCGGGGAGGCGCTGAGCCCGGCGCCGACGGCGAGTGTGACGGAGGGTACGGAGGTGGCGGAGGAGGCGTGGCCCCCGTCTGACCCTGTGCTGCCATTACGCTCAAGTCCCCCGGATATCAACGAACTTCGCCTACAACACCACAGTACCCGCCGCAGGCGGCGGACTTGTGTGAGGGGCATGGTGCGCAGGATCTCCTCGGCCTCATCGTCGGTGCCGATGGTCCCAGCCTCGCCCTGCGGGTCGCCGGCCTTGACCTGAGCGGGGTCCTTGCCGACGCCGAGGATCTTCACCACGATGTCCCGGTCGCGGTGAGCATGCCCTTGCGAAGAGGGCCGGCCCAAGCCGCTGCCCGACCGGGGAAGGCGTTCGGTCAGCCTTCGCTGCCGCGAAAGAAAGCGAGGGGGCGAGCAGGGTCATGCACCTCACGCGTTCGGCTTCACCTGCCGCCAGGCGGGCCCGCACACCATCGACGGCCTCCGGATCGTCGAGCTGGGGCTAGGTGCCGGGTGTGGTGGTGAAACGGACGAACCCCGCGATGCGCGGGCTGAACGTGAGCGCACACTGGTCGCCCAGTGCCGACTTCATGCCTGCCACCACATCGGCGTCCGGTTCGCCGAACACCTCGAAGTACTCCACCTGACAGTGTTCCATCACCTCTTGGATGTACGGGTCTGCCGACTTCCAGTGGGTGCGGACCGCGTCGGAGCCCCGGTAGAGCTGGAAGCTGTGCGCGAGCATCCGCTCCTCGTCCACGAAGGTCTGCACCATCAGCTGTGGCCCGTTCCGCTCCGCGAACGCCACCGCCCTGACGATGGCGCTGCGGAAATCCTCCAAGTGCCCGTCGGTGATACGCATGGTGTTCCGGAAAAGAAGAACCGTCGTCTCGTGAGTGCTCATGCCACAAAGCTCCCCCCACAACCAAGGTTGAGGTCAAGCGTTATTTTCCCATCGAATGACCAGCGGCCATGAGCACCGCGCTTATTGGCACCGGTGAGTACGTGGATCCGCTGGCCGCTGCCCGTAGGCCTGCGGCGGTCTTCTCGGGCAGGAGGGCGGTGCGGCACGTGCGGAGCGGGCTCGAGGACGCTGAGCCTGTCGACCTCCTGCCCGGCGGCGGAGACACGCTGTCGCTGTGGCTGTGGTCCTCCCCCACCGCCATGACCGGCGCCGACGTCGATCTGCGCCGGCAGGTGTTCCTGCGGCGCTTCGATCTGGAGCACACCTTCCACATGATCAAGCAGACGCTCGGCTGGAGCCGGCCCGAAGTTCCGCAGTCCGGCAGCGGCAGACCGGGAGACGTGGAGATCATCACGCACATCAGCTCCGTCTTGTCCGGCCGCCCGCCGAGGATTCGCCGGCCCTGGGAGCGACCCACGAATCCGAACAGGCTCACCCCGCAGGCCGGGTCCGCCGAGGGTTCAGAAACCTCCGCCCGGCCTTTCCCTGTCCGGCCCCGAAACTGTCGCGGCCAGGCCGCTCGGCTCGAAGAACCAGCAGCCGGCCACCCGCTACGACGTAGGCAGGTCGTCCGGCGCCCCGACAGCATCATCGAATGCGACCGCATCAGACCAAAAGGAACCAGCTAGCCGCTGGTTGTCACAGGGTGGCGGCGTGCAGGTCCCGGGTGTACCAGTCGAAGCGCGTGCCGTCTGTGCCGCGCGTCGACTTGCAGGGGGCGAATCCTGCTCGCTGGGCGACCGCGGCAGATGCGCTATTCTCCGGTTCGACTTGGATCACCGCCTTGGCCCCGCCCTCGCTCGCCGCGTACTGGGACGCCAGAAGGACCGCGCGGGTAGCCAGGCCGCGCCCCCGCCAGCACGGATAGAGGCCGTAGGCGATATTCACCTGACCGGGCGCCAGACCTTCTCCTGCGAACCGCAAGTCGATCGTGCCCGCGAGCACCTCGTCGGGACCCGTCCGGATGCCGAACGCACGAAGTGGCCCGGCGGTGTCCCACTGCTCCTGGCAGTGCCGCACGTACGCTTCGACGCCCTCCCGCGTGCCGGGGCCGCCGTTGAGCCAACGAACGAGCAGTTCGTCCTCCCCTGCGAGGTGCGCCTCGACATCGTCCAGGCGCAGTGGGGACAGAGTGATGGTCCCGTCGGACAGCTTCATTTCGTGCATCCGGTGATTCTTGATGGCAGAGCCCAGCCGCACCAACGGATTCCGCGCGACAGCACGCGGGGCGCGGGCCATAGGGCTGGTCGTCCGAACGACCGCCAGGGCAGGCTCGTCATCGGGGCCGGGGAGTTCGACAACCCGGTGGTCGAGGCTGCCTGTGATCATCACCGCCAGCAGTGCGAGGTACTCGCGCTGCATCTCCGGGCTGAAACCTTCCTCCCCCGGCATCGCTACCAGCGCCTGATGGCCCTGGACAAGAAGCCCGCAGGTGTCCTGCACCGCCCGGACAACAGCCTCGAACCGCGCCGGGGAAAGCCGGGCACGCGCCATCTGCAGGTATAAGTCCAGCACATCGGCACCACCGGCCTCATCCCGGCCGCCCGCATCACGTTCGATCACGAGCACCAGCCTTCCCGACCCCCGACCACTCACACCCCCTCTTTGGGGAGGTCGCCCTGCGGGCTGTGGTGATGAGCGCGGTCGCAATGCCTCGCCGCGCTATTGGAGGCGGATCATGCGAGGCGGCAGGCCTTGGCGTTATCCGCTGCGTTCGTGTTCCGGAGCGGGGTGGTCGGTGAGGTGTGGGTCGGCGCGGGCCGGGGCCGTGGGGGTTGCCCCGGACGTCGGTCCTGGTGGGCGCGGCTGGCCGAGCACGACCGCCAGGGAGATGACGGCCATGCCGACGATCTGCAGGGCGGATAGCGTCTGGTCCTTGACGAGGTAGCCCAGCAGGGTGGCCACGACCGGGCTGCCCAGTGCGAGGAAGGACACTGCTACGGCCGGCAGGCGTTCGATGCCCCGGAACCAGACGATGTAGCTCAGGACCGCGCCCAGGGTGATGAGGTAGGCGAACCCGATGACGTTGGAGCCGGTGAAACGGTCGGGCAGGTTTTCCAGCGACAGCCAGAAGGGCAGCAGGACCAGGCCGCCCGCCGTGAGCTGCCACCCGGTGAACGTGAGCAGGCTGACGCCCTGCGGCCGGCCCCACCGTTTGGTCAAGGTGATGCCCGTCGCCATGCACAGGGCCCCGCCGGCCGCGGCGAGGACTCCGATGGTGTCCAGGGATGCCGCGCCCTTGAACACGAGCAGCACCACACCACCGGTGCCCATCGCACAGGCCAGGGCGTGGACTGCTCTGATCCTGTCGCCGAGGAACAGGGCGGCGAGGATGACGACGAACATGGGCTGCGCCGACATGATCATGGCGGCGATGCCGCCCGGCAGTCGGTAGGCGGCGACGAAGAGCAGGAAGTTGAAGGCGCCGATGTTGAGAACGCCCAGTACCAGCGCGCGCCACCACCAGATGCCGGCCGGAAGCTTCCGGCCGAGGGCCAGCAGGATCAGGCCGCCTGGCAGGGCCCGCATGGTGGTCGCCAGGAGCGGCCGGTCCGGTGGCAGCAGCTCGGTCGTCATCAGGTAGGTGCTGCCCCAGATGGCCGGAGCCAGGCCGGTCAGGGCCGCCGTGAGTCCGTTCTGTCTGCTCGTCATCTTGCCTCGAATCCGTAGTACAGCGTGGTCATGACGTTCGTTAGTCGTCCGGCCGGCTCAGTCGAAGATCGGGTCCCGGTCCCGGCCGCGCTTCAGCTCGAAGAAGCCGTCGGTGCCCGCCACGGCGAGCGCTCCGTCCCAGAGCGTGCCGGCGGCTTCGCCACGGGGGGCGGGGGTGAGCACAGGGCCGAAGAGCGCCAGCGGCTTGCCGTCGGGGCCGGGCACGTGGATCACGGGAGTGCCGACCTCGGAACCGACCGCGTCCATCCCCTTGTGGTGCTCGGCCCGCAACCGCTCGTCCCAGGAGGTGTCCTCCGCGGCCTCGATCAGGTCGGCGGGCAGACCCGCCTCCTCCAGGGCCGCGCTGATCATGTCGTGGCCGAGCCCGGCCTTCTCGTGGTGGATCAGATGGTCCATGGCCTGGTAGAGGGGGCGCAGCACTTCGTTGCCGAACCGGTGCTGTGCCGCGACGCACACGCGTACGCAGGCCCAGCCGTCGATCATGGCCTGGCGGTACTTCTCCGGGACTTCTCGCCCCTCGTTGAGGACCGACAGGCTCATGAGGTGGAAACGGGTCTCCAGGGGCCGGACCTGCTCCACCTCCAGCATCCAGCGTGAGGTGATCCATGCCGAGGGGCAGCGGGGATCCACCCAGATGTCGGCGATCGTCGTCTCGGTCTGCGGTGGCGGGGTGTTCATGTCGCTGGCTCGTCCTTTTCGGTGTCGGGGGCGAGGGAGTGCGTGCGCACGCCGCGGCGGTGTGCCCAGGTGCTGGAGAGGCAAGAGAGGCGGGGAGCGGCTCCCGGGGCATGCCGAAGAGGCCTCTAATCGAGGCCCCGCCCGCCGTAGTTGGCCCGGGAGTGTCCTGCCGTGTGCGCTGTCACCAGTGTCAGGGCCGGGGTATCGATGAGTCCAACACATGCTTGTCACGTGATGAATCTCGAATCATGATGGATCTATGGAGCTCCAGCAGATGCGGTATGTCATCGCGGTGGCAGAGATGAACAGCTTCACGAGGGCTGCCCAGCGCTGCCGGGTGGTCCAGTCCGCGCTCAGCCACCAGATCGCGCGCCTGGAGACAGAACTGGGTGCGAGGCTCTTCGAACGCACCTGCCGCCGGGTCCGGTTGACCTCGGCGGGCGCGGCCTTCCTGCCCGCCGCCCGCCAGTGCCTGGACGCGGCGGAGCGGGCCGCAGCTGAGGTCGCGGCGGCCGTCGGGGAGGTTCGCGGACGCCTCACGGTCGGACTGATTCCCACCGTCGCCGCCGTGGACATTCCCAACATCCTGAAGGAGTTCCACCGGCGGCATCCGAAGGCCCGGATCGGTCTCAGCGTGGGAGCGAGCGACGAGCTGGTCGAGCGGGTCAGGCAGGGCGAGCTCGAGGTGGCCTTCCTCGGTGTCCCGGTCACGGGCCGCCCCCGGGGCGTCATGGCACGGGAGCTGGCCCGCGAGCGGCTGGTCGCCGCGGTCTCCCCGGACCACCCGCTCGCCGGCGAGACCTCGGTCGACCTGCGCCGGCTGTCATCGGAGGTGTTCGTGGACCTTCCCGCCAAGACCGCCGGCCGGGCCCAGTCCGACCTCGCCTTCACCGCTGCCGGCCTCGCCCGCGAGGTCGCCTTCGAGGTGACCAACGCGGACTACCTGGCCCGCCTTGTCCAAGCGGGCCTCGGCGTAGCCCTGCTTCCGCCCGGGTACGCCGCGGGCCTGGCCGGGGTGACCACGATCGAGGTCACAGACGCACCGGCCCGCGCCGAGTACGTGGTCTGGGGCCGGGAGAACCGCACCCCTGCAGCTGCGGCCTTCCTGGAGCTCTTGGGCAGCGAGGAGGAGTGAACGCAAGCGCCCAGCTCCTCCCCCGACCATTGCGGCAGTGGCTCAGGCCCGAGCCGCCGGGGCGCGTGACGGCGGGCCGCCCGCAGGCGGCCGGCATGTCGACGCAGGACGAAGGAATGAGGAGAGCACCGGCCCGGGGGCGGGGCCGACGCCATGCGAGCCTGATCGACCGCGCATCGACGGGGCCCGGACCCACGAACCGCGCGGGGGCCGGCCGCGCATGACGGCCCGTGCATGGGCGATGGCTTCGGGTGTCACGCCGGCTGCGCGGGCGGCGGTGATGCGGCGCGCGACATCGGGCCGTGCACAGAACAATCGCCACCTGGCCGGTCTTCGGCGTTGGAGCAGCGATCGGAATGCTGGGCGAGATGATCCGCGGCCGACGCCCATGTCTGGAGCGAGTTCCCCGGGTCCGTGCCGCGTCGAGCACCTTCGTCCGCAGGAGGAACTGGAAGAGCCTGCGCGACTGCCGCCATAGGGGCGACGGCCTCTGCCACGCCGTCGAGGCCGCTGCCCACCGTGCACAACCTCGCCCTGGCAGGAAAAAACAGGCCAACCGACAGTCAGGCCTGCGCGAGACCAACCTTCTGCAACACCCTTCAGTTCCGCTCGGGCCAGACGGGGCCTTGATCGGTCCAGATCACACCCCTGTTGCGGCAGAGGCAGAAGGGGTGGCCGATGGGGTCGGTGTAGACGCGGAAACCGTAGCCGTCGGGTCCGGCACAGTCCCGCTGCAGGGTCGCGCCGAGGGCCAGCACGCGACGCTCTTCTGCTTCGATGTCGTCGACTTCGAAGTCCAGGTGAAACTGCTTGGGGTGCTCGCCGTCGGGCCACTGCGGGGCGCGGTAGTCCTCCACCTGGATGAAGGCCAGTTCGATGTCGCCGAACTGGATACCGGCCCAGTGCTCGTTACTGCCCTCCTTGACCGGGCGCCCCGTCACCTCGGAGTAGAAGGCCGCCAGCTTCATCGTGTCCGGGCAATCAATGATGAAATCGGTGAGGCGTAGCATCCCGCGATCTTGCCACCAGACCAAAGCCGTTCGGGAGCTCCCCCACCCCACGGGAACGTCAACGGAGTAGGAGCCGGGGAGTTCGTCCGCCGGACAGGCCTGAGTAGCTGTCGTCGTACTGAGACGCTTGGCGGTCGAGCGAGACTTCCCTGCTGGGTGTCAGTACTACCACGTATGTTCGGGCACTCCGGTTGTTGATGGAGATGCGGGGGTGCGCGATGGCCTGGGTGGGCAATGCACGGTTGATGGCAGGACCGGAGGAGGCAGGGTTCCTGGAGGCGGTCTTCGTGCCCGGCTCGCGTCTTGGGGTGCGGGCCGACGACCCTTTGGCCTTTGTCGAGGTGGCCGAGGTGGAGGAAGTCACCACGATCCGTGTCCCCAGCGGTCGGTTGATCGTCGACTCTCCATGGTCCGAGGATCATGGGCGCGAGATTGCGGCCCGCATTCCCCCGGGCTCGTACCGCGTCGAGGCTGCGTGGACGGAGGCGCCGTACGAGCATGGCGGCGAGTACTTCGACGGACGGGAATGTGCCGCCACCCGCTTGCGCGTCAGCGACGATCCGGTGGTCGTCTGGGAGGCGGGTGTAGGGGTAAACGACGACATCGGGGAAGCGGACGTCGCGGCAGCTGGGTTCTACTCTGACAACGGTGCCACGGGAGCTATCGCCGATGCCGAGGCCTGGGAAGCGCTGACGGCGCCATTCCACGACTTCGTGGCCCCGTGGGGAATGACGCCCGTCCTGGACCGAGACACTGAAAGCCTTTGCGATGGCTGGTTCGAGAAGAGCAGCAACGAGGGGTTCAAGGCCGATCTCATCGCTTTCGACGTCCCCGAAGGAGGGGCCCCGGTCTGGATCGGGCGTACTCGGACCGGCACCGTGGCCTCGATCATCGTGCCAGGCCAAATGGCCACGACTCCTCTGGCCTGAGCTTGGCGTGCAGAGGCCGTTGGCGCACGGAGGGTTCGCTTGGCGGTCGAACGGGGGTTCCCGGTCGGATGGTCTTCGGGCGGCACGGGCGTGAAAGCAGAGCCTCCTGCGGCTGGTGGGTGTCGCGTCCAGGCGTCGCCTCCGGCGGCTGTTCGGCCTTCGGCTGCGGCGCGGGCAGGGCCTCGGCCAACTCCGTGCGGGTGATGGCCCGCCGCTCCAGCACCGCCTCCGCCTCTGCGAGTTCGGCCTGTTCCAGGCCGGCGAGCGGGGATGGGGCGCGCAGGGGCGGCGTACACCGCCCGCCCATCACCGTGGGCAGGCCGACGGGAAGCAGCACGATGTCCTTGGCGGATTCCCTGCAGGTTCGGTGGGGTGAAGGCCATGTGTTGGAGGTGGGTTGGGAGCTGGTGATGCTGGCTTCGGTCTTGTTCCGTGGTCTATGTTGTGGGCATGACTACCGGGACGGCATCGCGCCATACACGGATTGGTGACCCGGTGCTCCTCTGAGCACCGTGCGGGATGGCATGGTCCCGCCGGCCGATCGGGGATCTTGCGCTGTCGCGCGAGCTCCGCCTCTGTCGTGTTGATCAAGGGTTCGCCACATCAACCACGACAGGAGCATCCATGTCCACCAAGACGCTGCAGATTCCCACCGCGGACGGCCGGGCCGACGCGTTCGCCGCCTTTCCGGACCACGGCACCCGTAACCCAGGGGTGCTGATGTATGCGGACGGCTTCGGCGTCCGGCCCGCGATTCGGGAGTTGGCCCGCGAGCTGGCCGAGCACGGTTACTACGTGCTCGTCCCCAACCTCTTCTACCGGCACGGCCCGGCACCGGTTATCGAGCTTCCCGAACACATCGGAGAGCGGGACCGCCCTCGGATCATGGCTCAGCTGATGCCCTTGATCCAGGCGCACACAGCCGAGCGTGTCCGCAGCGACGCCAACGCCTACCTCGACTTCCTCACCACCCAGCCCGAGGTCGGCGCCGGCCCGGTCGCGGTGACCGGCTACTGCATCGGCGGGCTCCTGGCGATGCGCACCGCCGCTGCCCATCCTGACCGGGTAGCGGCCGCCGCCTCGTTCCACGGCCCCGTGGGAGCCGACGGGCCCGACCTCTTCTCGAAGGTCACCGCCCAGGTGCATCTTGGCCATGCCGAAGGCGACCTGACGCCCGAGGCCCTCGGGGAACTCAACCGCGCCCTGGACGCCGCAGGTGTCCGCTACACCTCTGAAATCTATCCGCGCACCGTCCACGGTTTCACCATGTCCGACACCGACGCTTTCAGCGCCGCCGGGCTCAGGCACCACTGGGACCGCCTGCTCCCCCTCCTCGACCACGCCCTGCCCAGCCGCTGAGGCCGCGATCCGCCAGCCCACCCACCGACTCGGCACTGTCCAGACGGGGATCAACAAGGACACGGGCGGGGCCGCGAACGGCGAGCCCGTCGGCGCCGTCCCGACTAAGGGCGGCACAGGCAGGCGGTGCTCGCTGATGGGGTCAGTCAAAAGACCATTACCGCGCTGGGCGCCTTGTCCAAGGCACTGGAGATGACCGAGCGGGCCCGCGGGCACCTGTACGGGTTCCATCAGCTGACGGGGACCGCGGAGTTCCAGGTGGACGACGCCGTCAGGCTGCTGCGGGAAGCAGGCCACGAGGCGCAGGCCCGCCGGGTCGAGGAGGAGATCCTGGGCCGCAACGTCATCCCGGGCCGCTGGGCCTTCCAGATCATCGACGCCTACAACGACAACGTCCTGGACCCGCGCGAAGATCTCCTGCGTCTCCGGCTTGTCGTCGGCCCGGACTCCCGCGTACAGGTCGATCACGGCCTGAGCGACTGCCGCGCTCACGCCCACCAGCCCGGCGACCGCGCCGGCCCCCGCTGTCCGCCGCCGGGCAGGTCCCGCCGAAGCGGCCGCCGTGCTTCGCAGCCCCTCGCAGGCCACTCCGAGGAGAAAGGCGCAGTGACCGACGACCCACGCGGTGCCGGGCTCCTTGGCCCCCTCCCCCAGAAGGCGTACGGACCCGTAGACAATGAGGAGTACGGGTGCCGCGACGAAGGAGAAACGGGTGAGTGCTGCCGTTCGCTGAGTCTTGCCCCCACCCCTTCCGCTCGTTCCGCCCAGCCACCATGGGTGATGACCCGGACACAGCCCTACCCGGCAGTCAGGCTGACCTGGGGTCACCCTGAGGGGCGGCGGGGCCACGGTGTCGAGCAGCCGGTCCGCCTCCGCCTCTGGGCGCCAGGCGCAGCTGACTCGGTCGCGATCCGCTCCCCCCGGTACCGGCACAGCGCGCCAGACCACGACGGGCTCCACTCAGCCGGGCCGGGCTGAAGCGTGGGCTCGCCCCGGTCGAGGTGCCCCGCAGGACGGTGGGGTGTTCCGTCCCGGAACGGCCCGTGGTCAGCTGTAGGAGGCCGCCAGTGCGCCCGTCAGCTCTTGTTCAGTGAGGACGGTGGCCCGGAACCCGGCCCCGGCCGGCCGGCTGGTCTGCCGCTTGCACCACGCAGCGCTGCGCCCCGCCAGCCCGCCTCCGCGCGGCGAAAGCTGAAGCCGCACCCGCCTCGACAGGGGGCGCCCCCCGGGCCGGGATGTACGTGCCGCGGCCTCGAAGGAGGCTCCGGGAGCAGCCCGCGCGCGAGGGCGCGGCCTGTCGGTCCGGTCACACAGACTGCGGGAAGACGGTTGTGGCGGGACCGCGGCCCCCGGCTCCCTGGCAGTGACGTGGGCGTCAACACGCAGGGCGGCGAGCGCGACCGGTGATCGCCGGGGACGGTTGCCCGTCCACACCCATCGCCCTCCGGGCCTGGCGGAGGGCGAACCCGTGGAACTGCAGAGCCGTCTCCTGCTGGAGGACGGGCGGCGAGCGGGGGCCAGGCCCGGGTACTCGCCAGCAGCGCCGTCTCCCGATCGGAGTCGGCGTAGTCAGCAACGACCGAGGCATGAGACGCCTTGGTGACAGCGTCAAGATCAAGTATGGTCAGCGTCGATTTCGTGCGGGCCGTAACCGGCCCTATGGGGGGAGTTCTTCGTGCGCCTGAACATCATCAAGTCCGTCCGCCGCGCCCTGGGCCCAGCTGTCGGCGCCGTGCTCATCTCCGTCGCCCTGCCCGCCTCCCCCGCCGCCGCCGTGGACCTGTCCAAGTGGGACCTGCTGCTCAACCTCAACAGCAGGCTGTGCCTGGAAGTGAGCGGCTGGTCCACAGCCAACGGCGCCGGGGTCGACCAGTGGGACTGCCATGGCGGCGCCAACCAGCAGTGGTACGGGGCCTCTTACGGAAACGCCAGGCTCATCTACAACGCCCAAAGCGGCAAGTGCCTCGAAGTCAAGGGCTGGTCCACCGCCAACGGCGCGGCCATCGGCCAGTGGGACTGCCATGGGGGCGCCAACCAGCTGTGGCAGCTGCGCGCCACGAGCGACTACACGGTGGCCCTGGTCAACGTGAACAGCGGAAAATGCCTGGAGATCGGCGGCTGGCGCACCGACAACGGTGCCCCGGCCACCCAGTGGGACTGCCACTGGAGCGAAAACCAGCGTTGGTACTAGTACCGCAACGGTGTTTGCTATGACGGTTGGGCAGGTCGGTCGTTTGTCAGGTCATGGGTGGGGAACTTGCTGATGCCCGGCCGTGGGCCGGTGAGGTGAAGGCCTTGCATGAGCGGGTCATGCACCGTTTTTCCAGGTCGGAGTCGCGGGAGTCGGCTCTTGCCTATATGCGGGGGCTGATACTCCGCTGGAGCGGAAGAACGGCTGGACACTAGCCGAGGAGGCCGGGCACGGCGGCCCGGACCGGATCCACCGGCTGCCGAACCGGATCGGCTGGAGCGCGGACGAGGTCCTGCACGACGTGCGGAACTACGTCATCGAGCACCTCGGCGATCCGGATGCGGTGCTGATCGTGGACGACACCGGGTTCCTCAAGAAGGGTGCCCGCCCGGCTGGGGTCCAGCGGCAATACTCCGGGACCGTCGGCCGGACACCGGGTCACCGGACGGGTCGCGGTGCGCAACGGCCACTTCGGGATGCAGGGAGGGGGAAGGGGCAGCTCACCCCGACCCACGATCGTTCTGTACGCCCCCTCGGCACCCGAACTCGGCGGTGTTGTGGACTACTCCGGCCAGATCGGCCGGTACACGGAGACGGGCTCCCCGTTCGCGTTCTCCCTGCCGCCCTATCTCACGGTGACCGCCTTCGTGCCCGGCGGCGTCCTGTTGTTCGTCTGGTTGATGCGCGTGATGTCGCACGCCCCGAAGACCGACGCTGGCGCCCGGACCCTCCGCGAGGAGGCGGCCGGCGGATCGGCCCTGCCCGCCGTCCGTGCACGGATCATTTCGGCCCGGCGCGGCGACCTCGTGTCGCTGGGAGACGTCGACGGCCCCGTCCGCGTGACCTCGGACCGCAAGCTGCGCTTCGCACTGGAGGACGGCTCCGAGGTACTGGCCGCCAACCGCGGCGGCCCGCCCCACGCGCTCGCGCTGCTCGCGGCCACCATGGGCGAACGGCCGGGCTGGCTGTGCGGCGCCCGTAACTGGCGTCTGATCAGGAACAACCAGCCGGTCGTCTTCGTCACCGACGAAGACGAGGTGGCGTGGCTGGAACTGGGCCGCGGCGACTTCGAGCGAATCCTCGCCCCCGCGACCCCCGTACAGCCCGACTCACACCGCAGTACCGTCCTCGCCCCCACTCCCACCACCGTGCTGCCGGGCGCCCACTGGCCCTGGTTCGGTGGCCTGCTGCTGTCCTATGCACTCGCCACCTACGTCCTGATGGTCCCGATGTCCTGGGGCGCCGCACTGTCCACGACCGCAGCCGCCGCAGCCGCCGCTGTCGCCGCCTTCGTCTTCCTGGCCCGCCGCCGACCGGCGCTCAGCGCCTGGGCCACTGGGAAGTCCACGAAACCCGCGACCCGGAACTCGGTGCGGCCTGATACTGCAACTGCGGTTGAGGTGCCGAGGTCGCAGCTTCACGGGGCTGCGGTCTCGGAGAATGAGCAGACGACGGACAGCCGTCCGTCGCGCCAGCACGAGGTGCTCCTGAAGGCAGCGACCAGCGTTTCCACGGTCGCCAGGTCCTCGTCGCCGGCCCGGTACGGCGGGTGTTCGTCGAACCTCCGGGATCTCGTCGAAGGTGTCGGGAAGGAAGGACGTCGAGCAGGCCCCCGGATCTGTTGGCGACGCGTGCCGGCAGGCCTCCACGCGGCCGACTCTGCGGTGAGGGTCAGGCCTGGGGCATGTGGCGCAGCCGCGCCCCAAGCGGGTCGCCCAAGGGAAGTCGCCCGGGGCGCGGCCGGGGTGGAGGGCGGTGTCGTCACGGAGTTCCAGGTCGCGTCCACGAGCCGCTGCCCTCCCGGTGTGCCTCTCCCTCGTGCAGTCCGCACGTGGGGCGGTGGGGGGGCCCCCCCCCGGGGGGGGGGGGGCCCCCCCCCCCGGGGGGGGGGGGCCCCCCCCCCCGGGGGGGGGGGGGCGAAGCCCGGGCCAAGACCGGAACACCGGGGATCCGGGGAACCGGCCCGGGGATCCAGGCACCCCGGGGATCCAGGCACCCCCCGGGAATCCGGGCACCCCCCGGGAATCCGGGCACCCCCCGGGGATCCGGGCACAGCCCGGGGACAGGCACCCCCCAAGGAGGGTCGGGGTCCGGGGCAGAGTCTCGGGGAACGGTGGAAGCGGGGAGGGGCATTACCCAACGCCGCCGTGGCCGCACGCTCCGGGCGGCCGGCCCCGGCCAGGGGGCCGGTCCCCGCCCCGTCGCCCGGAAGGGCCCGGCCGACTCCGCCCCCCGCCTTCCGGGTCAGGGCGACGGCCTGGCGGATTCACCCGTACTCCGCCCGGCCAGGGCACCCGTACCCCGCCCGGCCAGGGCCACCGCGGCGCCGGTCAGGTCCAGCCGAAGACGCGGCCGCGGACCAGGGCCGCCGCGCCCTCCGCCACCCCGGCCGGGGCGCGTGCAACCGACGGGGGGTGCTCCAGCAGGACGCGGGAGGCCAGCGCCGCGCGGACCCCGTCCACGAAGGGCTCCGGGTCCGCGTCCACGACGCGCCCGCCGAGCAGGATCCGGTCCACGTCCAGCAGCGCGGCCAGGTTCGCCGCACCCTCCCCCAGGATCCGTGCCGCCTCCGCCATGTCGCCCCGGGCCACCGCCGCCAGGCAGAGAGCCTCGAGGCAGCCGCGCCCCCCGCACCGGCAGGGCGGGCCGTCCAGCCGCAGCACCTGGTGGCCGAACTCCCCCGCCGACGAGCGCGCGCCCCGGTGGACCGCCCCGTCCAGCCGGAGCCCCGCCCCGAGCCCGGTGCCGACGTGGAGGTACACGGAGGTGCCCGAGCCGGGCCCGCCCGGAGCCCCCGCCGCGACCCCGGCGTTGGTGTCCTTGTCCAGCACCACGGGCAACCCCAGCCGCCCCGCCAGTACCTCCCGCAACGGGTACCCCGCCCAGTCCGGGAACCCCGTCACCCTCCCGAGCACCCCGCTGCGCCAGTCCAGCGGGCCCGGCGCTGCGGCACCCACCCCGAGCAGCGGCGGTGCCGCCCCGGGCTCGCCGGAAACCCGCGCGACGGCTCGTACGACCGAATCCACCACCAGTTCGGGGCCGGCCCCGAAGTCCAGCGGCCCGCTCCACCGCGCGACCACGCCGCCCGCCAGGTCGACCCGGACGGCGCTCAGCTCGTCGCGGTCCAGGTGGAGCCCCACCGCGTGCCGGGCGCCGGGCACCAGTCGCAGCAGCGTGCGCGGCTTGCCGCCGGTGGAGGCGCCGCGTCCGGCCTCGGCCACCAGGCCCTCCGCCGCCAGCCTGGCGGTGATCTTGCTGACGGCCTGCGGGGTGAGCCCCGTCCGGGCGGCGAGCTCCGCCCGGCCCAGCCCCGGCGCCCCCGCGGCGCGCAGCAGGTTCAGCAGTAGCGCCTCGTTGTGCCCGCGCAGTGCGGGCAGGTTCACCCCGGCCCGCCCGCCGCCGTCGGCGGTGCCGTTCTCGCCGTCCCCGTCACCCCTGTTCACCCGGCCATTGTCCACCCTCCTTGCACTTACGCAACGCTGTTGCCAAAGTGGTCCCATGAACGCCTCCCGCGCCTCCGTCTCCTCCTCGGCCCCGGCCCCCGCCGCCCCGCTGCGCGTCGCCGTCATCGGCTACGGACTCGCCGGCTCCGTCTTCCACGCCCCGCTCGTGTCCGCGACCGACGGCCTCCACCTCGACACGGTCGTCACCTCCGACCCCGGCCGGCAGGCCCAGGCCCGCGAGGCCTACCCGGACGTCCGCATCGCCGCCTCGGCCGACGAGCTGTGGCAGCGGCCCGACGCCCCGGACCTGGTCGTCGTCGCCTCCCCCAACAGGACCCACGTCCCCTTCGCCACGGCCGCCCTCACCGCCGGCATCCCCGTGGTCGTGGACAAGCCGCTCGCCGCCACCGCCGCCGAGGCGTACGAACTGGCCGCCCTCGCGGAGCGCGCCGGCACCTTCCTCTCCGTCTTCCAGAACCGCCGCTGGGACAACGACTTCCTCACCCTGCGCCGCCTCCTCGCCGACGGCGAGCTCGGCGAGGTCCAGCGCTTCGAATCCCGCTACGAGCGCTGGCGTCCGCAGCTCAAGGGCGGCTGGCGCGAGTCCGGAGCCCCGGAGGAGATCGGCGGTCTGCTGTACGACCTCGGCAGCCACGTCGTGGACCAGGCGCTGGTCCTGTTCGGCCCGGCGGTACGCGTCTACGCGGAGACCGACGTGCGCCGCCCGGCCGCCGAGGCCGACGACGACACCTTCATCGCGATCACGCACGCGAACGGGGTCCGCTCCCACCTCTACGTCAGCGCGACCGCGGCCCAGCTCGGCCCGCGGTTCCGCGTACTCGGCTCGCGCGCCGGCTACGTCAAGTACGGCCTGGACCCCCAGGAGGCCGCCCTGCGCGAGGGCCTGCGGCCGGGCGCCGGGGAGCAGCCGTGGGGCGAGGAACCCGAGCACCTGTGGGGGCGGCTGGGCTCCGGCGAGTCGCCGCTGACAGGCGGCGGCCTCCCGGTGCCGACGGTCCCGGGCGACTACCCCGCCTACTACGCGGCGGTCGCGGCGGCCCTGCGCACGGGCGGTCCGGCGCCGGTGACGGCCGAGGAGGCGGCGCACTGCCTGGCGGTGCTGGAGGCGGCCCGCAGGTCCTCCCGCGACGGGGTGACCGTGGAAATGTGACCACTGACCCCCTAGCCCCTTGTCGGAAAATCGATGCATTGAGCACCGAATTACGATCTATCCTGCAGGCTGCCGATCATCACACGTGTGAAGAAATGGAAACCTGCCTGTGAAGCTGCCCCGGATCGCGTCCGTCGTGGCGACCGCCGCGATCGCCCCGGCCGTCCTGCTCTCCTCGCCCGCCTTCGCCGCTGACTCCTCGTCGGCCGCCCCGTCGTCGCCGACCGCGCCCGACCAGGAGCCGCAGGCCGCGAAGCCCGCGCAGACCCCGGCGACGACGCCGGAGAAGACCCCGTCCGAGAGCCCGGAGGCCGCGAAGGACCGGGCCGAGATCGAGCTGATCCTGAAGGACCCGGCGAACGGTCGCGGCGTGCGCGAGGCGGCCGAGAAGGCGCTCAAGGGCACGGCCGAGGACATGCGGCGCTTCCTGACGGTCGAGCGTGCCCAGCAGCAGCTCGAGGACGACCGCGTGCGGGTCGCCCAGATCAGCGAGGCGGGCGGCAGGTCCGTACGCGAGGCCGCGCGCGAGGCGCTGCGCGTGAACACCCGCGCATCGATCACCGCGTTCCTGCAGGAAGGCCAGCACACGGCCCGTCTCCAGGACGACCGCGTCGAGATGATGCGCATGCTGAACGGCGCGGGCAGGGGCATCACCCAGGCCGTCAACGACCTGATGAGCAACGGCACGCGCGAGCAGATCCGCGAGTTCGTCGCCACCGGCCAGCACAAGATCCGCGCCGTGGACGACCGGGTCGCGCTGTTCTCGATGCTGAACGGCGCCGGACCGGGCCTGAAGGAGGGGATCATCAAGCTCCTCGAGGGCAACGCGACCCCGGAGCAACTGCGCGAGTTCGTGAAGAACGGACAGCACGTGCTGCGCGACGACGACAACCAGGTCGACATCTCGAGGATGGTGAACGGCGCCGGCCCCGAGCTGAAGAAGGCCGCTCTCGCCGCCCTCAAGGGCACCCCCGAGGACCGCGCCGCGTTCCTGAAGACCGGCCAGCACGTGGCGCGGGCCAAGGACCAGGCTGCGGGTCACACCGGCAGCGGTAACACCGGCAACACCGGCGGCTCGGGCAACACCGGCACCGGCACCGGCACCGGCACCACCGGCGGGGTCCAGCCGGCCGCCGCCAAGGGCACCGGCGGCAACGGCAACGTCACCCCGGCGGGCGGCTCCGGCTCCGGCTCGCTCGCCAGCACGGGCGCCGGCTCGGAGACGTGGATCGCCGGCACCGGCGCCGCGGCGCTCGCCGCGGGCGCCGGCCTCGTGGTGGCCAACCGCCGCCGCCGGGCCTCCGCCGAGAGCTGACCCGCACCGTCACGCACACGGGCACGGGGAGGGGCGGGCTGCCACCGGCAGCCCGCCCCTCCCGCACTCACGCCCTACGCGCTCAGAGCGCCCTACGCGCCCTTGAACTCCTGGCGCTGCCGCCCGAGCTTCTCGATCTCCAGCTCCACGACGTCACCGGCCCGCAGGTACGGCTTCGGCTCCGGCTGCCCCATGGCCACACCGGCCGGGGTGCCGGTGACGATGACGTCACCGGGGTACAGGGTCATGAACTGGCTCAGGTACCGCACGACCTCGCCGACCGGGAAGATCTGGTCCGAGGTGTTGCCGTCCTGCTTCAGCTCGCCGTTGACCCACAGCCTGACGTCCAGGACCTGCGGGTCCGGGACCTCGTCGGCCGTGACCAGCCAGGGCCCGAGGGGGGTGAAGGTCTCGCAGTTCTTGCCCTTGTCCCAGGTACCGCCGCGCTCGATCTGGAACTCGCGCTCCGACACGTCGTTGACCAGCGCGTAGCCGCCGACGTGCGCGAGGCCCTCAGCGGCGGAGCCCAGGTAGCGGGCGGTGCTGCCGATGACGACGCCGAGCTCCGCCTCCCAGTCGGTCTTCACGCTGCCGCGCGGGATGAGCACGGTGTCGTCGGGGCCGACCACGGTGTCCGCGGCCTTCAGGAACAGGATCGGCTCGGCCGGCGGCTCCGCGCCGATCTCGGCCGCGTGCCCGAAGTAGTTCAGCCCGATGCCCACGACCTTGCCGATGCGGCCGACCGGCGGGCCGATCCTCAGCCCTTCGGCGTCCAGGACCGGCAGCTCGCCGCCCGCCGCGGCCTCCCGCACCCGGGACAGCACGGACTCGTCGGACAGCAGGGCACCGTCCACATCCGTGATCAGACCGGACAGGTCCCGCAGGGTGCCGTCCTGGTCGAGGAGCGCGGGGCGCTCCGACCCGACGGGTCCGACACGCAGCAGCTTCATGGGCATTCTCCCGTGGTCGTGGGTGGTCGGCCCATGGGCATGCCGGTGGACGGGCACGCGGCACGGGCCGGCCGATGGGTTGCGGCCATCGGAGGATTGGCTGATCCTCCAAGATGCCCGCCCCATCCGCAAGACCCTGTTCACAGACTGGAACGCGCTGCTCCGTCCTTGCGGTGCTGGAGCCAGGCCCGCTCCCCGACCGACCAGGCGGTGGTCGTCAGCAGGTACAGCCCGGCGGCCAGCGGGACCACCGCCGCCGTGACCAGCGTCCCGAACGACAGCAGGGGCAGTACGCCGCCCAGCTTGCGCATCGCCGCCAGCTGCTCGGCGCTCAGCGCGGCCTGGCCGCCCACACCCTTCCCGGCAGGCAGTTCAGGCACCGGTGCGGCCGCGGCGGCGCGCCGCCCCCGCACCGCGCTCCACGCGGCCACGACAGCGATCGCCGCGAACAGGGCGAGGAACACCAGCCCCTGCGCCCCGAACGGCCCGCCCTCCTCCAGCGCTCCGGTCCAGCGGATGCCGAGCGGCGCGCCGAAGAGCCGGTGCCCGAGCAGCTCACCGCCCGAGGAGAAGGCCTGGTACATCAGGAAGAACACCGGCAGCTGCAGGAGCATCGGCAGGCAGCCGGCCGCAGGGGTCGCCGCCCGGAACGCGGCACGGCCCAGCGGGTACAGGGCCAGCCGCACGAGGACGGTGAACAGCACGATCGCGGCAGCGGTCGCGGACTCGGCCAGCACCGGCTCCAGGAGCCGGCCCAGCTCGACAACAAGATCAGCGAAAACGGACACGCGGGCCCTCCGAGGGGTCTCGTCAAACGTCGAAAAGGTGCATTTCGGCGTGACGACCCGCGAGGGGCGACATCAGCGATCGGTCAGAAGGCAGGAAGCGCTGCGCACCCCTACGCGGCCGTCAGGACGAGACGGCCGGGCGCCCTGGGCCGCGACCGGCCCGAGGCATCGGGATCGCGCTGCGGCAGGAACGCCGTGCGCTGCTCGCGATCACGGATCGCGGTACGTATTCGGTGCGGCGGCACGGGCCGCACGAGGCACGCGGCGAGCGCGGCGGCCCCGACGGCGACGGCGGCGGCCAGCACCACCACACCGGCGGCCAGCCCGGCGTCCCCGGACACCAGCCCCAGGAACCCGCCGAGCACCAGCAGCGCCACGAGCAGCCGGAACACCCGCGAGGAGGACACCACGGAGGAGGAAGAGGAGAACCACGCACGGACCCGCCGCACCAGCACCATCCCCACCCCCTCAATTCCCTCGGCACCAGCGATCGGAGCGGACCCGCATCGGAAACGGGAACGCACGACCGATACTAACGGCCCGCACTGACAACGGTCTTGAGGGTCCCCCACACCACCAGCCGGTACGTGGAGGAGTACTCGGGCGTGCACGTGGTCAGCGTGATGTAGGAGCCCGCCGCCTCGTAGCCGTAACCGGGCTTCACCCCGCTCCGCGGCACCGGCGCGATGACCCCCACGTCACCCGCGGTCGTCTCCCCCAGCACCTTCCCCACCACGTACACGTACCGCCGCCCCCGCACGTCGACGAACAGCTCGTCCCCGTCCCGCAGCCGGTTCACGTACCGGAACGGCTCCCCGTGCGTGTTCCGGTGCCCGGCCAGCGCGAAGTTCCCCTGCGCGCCGGGCTGCGCCGTCCCCGGGTAGTGCCCGGCGTACCCCTTGTCCAGCACGGCCCGCTTGCCGACCCCCTCCGCGACCGGCACGGCCAGGCCGAGCCGCGGGATCCGCAACACCGCGTACGCCTCGTCGCGCGCCGGCGCCGCACCCCCCGCCGGCGCGGGCCCAACGGGGGGACGTACGGAGGGACGTACGGAGGGCGGCGCGGCAGAGGGAGCCGCCCCCGCATCCGGCACGGGCGTCGCCCCGGAAGGAGAAGGAACGCTCGATTCCCCCTCGACGGCCACTGGATCCCCACCCCCGTCCGCGACGGCCCCGGACCCGGCCCACCCCTCCTCCAGGACCCGGACCTGTTCCCGCGCGGCGGCCGCGGCCTGCCGGTTGGTCCACCACACCTGGTGCACGACCAGCAGCGCCACCACCACACCCACGGTGGTGATCACCTCGGCGGTCACCCACAGCAGCCGCGCGAGACCGGCCCGGCGCTCCCGCCGGCCGCCCCCCTGAACCACCACCCGCACGCCATCCCGCACGGGCCGCACCCTAAGACCTCCCCCCTCAACTGACCAGCAGCAGTACGGTGTGAACCATGCGCCCCGATACGCCTGCCGAGCACATCGCCGAAGCCGAGCGCCTCATCCGCACGGCGACCCGCTACCCCGAGGACCAGGAGCCCTTGCTCCTCCAGGCCGCGGCCCACCTCGAACTGGCCGACGCCCGGGAGCGCGCGAGCGCCCTCTACGACCAACTCCTCTCCGCCTCCCCCGCCGACCCCCACCTGATCAAGGCCCTCCAGGCCGCGAACCTCTGGGAGTACGGCCACGAGGCCGAGGCCCGCGCCCTGATCTCCGGCATCCGCGCGGCCGGCCCGACCGACCCGGCGCCGTGGGAGGTCATCGCGGAGGCCCTGGAGGCCCACGACGAGCTGGAGGCCGCGCACGAGTGCTTCACCGAGGCGGCGACCCTCCTGATCCCGGAGTCCGCCCCCCTCACCCGGGCCACCACGGCCCTCCTCACCGGCCGGCACCGGGTACGCCGGCTCCTGGCGCTCCCGCACGACGACTGGGACATGGTGGCCGACACCCGCCACATCGGCCCGATCCCGCTGGACGAACTCCACGACCCGAAGCGCATCTGGGCCCTGGGCTCCGACGACCCGGCTGAACTCCGCGCCGAGATCGCCCGCCTGCGCGCCGAACTCGGCGACCGCCGCGCCGCCCTGTCCCGCCCCTTCCCGGTGGCGATCCTCCACTGGCCCCAGCGCGAACTGGCCGAGCTCCTCACGAGCTACCCCACCCTCGGCGCGGAGTACCCCTCCCACGACGCCCACCTCGCGGCGGTGGAATCCTCCCTCCGCACCCTGGCCGCCTCGGGCACCACCAACCTCGGCATCGTGACGGGCAGCGTCCCCTCGTACGAAGCCTTCGCGGCCTCGGAGAAGACCTCCCCGGCCTCCCCGTCGCTCCTGGCGGAATACGCCACCACCCTGGCCGCCCGAGGCAAAGCCACCCCCTGGCCCCCCACCCCCACATCCCCCTGCTGGTGCACCTCGGGCAAGCCGTACACGGAGTGCCACGGCGAGAGTGCGGGGGCCGCGCGCGCATGAGGAAGGGACGTCTCGTCCTCCAGGGACCGGGCGAGATCTGCACGAACACCGACGCGGGTGAGCACGTACTCCTCGCCCCCGGCGACGATACCGACGCTCAGACCGTCCTGGACTGGCTGCAGTCCTTCGATGTGGCCGGCCTGTACACGGGCGCCATCGCGAATGCCGTCGACTACGTGCTGGACGGAGCCCGGACCGGCCGTTACAGCCTGCTGGCTCCCGACGTGCACCCGGGTGAAAGGGCCTCTGTCGGAGCGAAGCTCGAATACGAGGTCCTGCGTTCGTTCGGCCTTCCGAAGGAGGCTCCGCTCGACACGCTCATCGAGAAGGTGCCGGTCGACATCAAGGCGACCGTCGGTGCGAACTGGGCGATACCGTCAGAGGCCCACTGCCAGCTCTGCATCTGCACCCAGATACAGCTGGGGAAGAGCCGGCACCGCTCGTGGCTGGTACGGGCGCACCGCTCGTGGCTTTACCGCGGCAAAGGCAATAAGGACGGCAAGCGAGGCCTCGCCGTCGACGCACGGGCCCTGTGGAGCATTCCGCTGTACGACTGGACACCGCTGCCGGTCAACCCGCTGACCCTCCTCACCCCAGAGCAGGCTGGCAGGGTCCTCGCAAAGCGCCCCGGTCAGGAGCAGCGGTTCACCATGATGTTCCGCTACCTGGAAGGGCACATCATCCCGCGCAGCGTCATCTCGACGGTCGGCGCGGGCAAACTTGACCCGCTGCGCCGGGCCCGCAACATCAGGAGGCATCTCGCGCGGGATGGTCTTACCCTGCTGTGCGGGAAGTGGCGCGACCAGCAGGATCTCGCCGCCGCACACAAGATCACGCTGGGGCCCGAGGACTGGGTGGCGCTGCGGCTCGAGGGAGGGCTGACCCATGACGGGTGAGGGCCCCTGGCAGCCTCCTGAGGGCTCCTGGGCTTCGTCAGCTGCCCGGCGGCGCAACATGCAGGCGATCCGCAGCCGCGACACCAAGCCGGAATGGGTGATCAGGCGTCTCGTGCACGCACGAGGACTGCGCTACCGAGTCGCCACCCGGCCGCTGCCCCAGCTCCGGCGGACCGCTGACCTCGTCTTCGGGCCGGCGAAGGTGGCGGTCTTCGTGGACGGCTGCTACTGGCACGGATGCCCCGAGCACTACGTGCCCCCCAAGACCAATCAGGGCTACTGGTCGGAGAAGGTGGCCCGGAACATCGCGCGTGATCGCGACACGGACCGGCAGCTCGAGGAAGCCGGCTGGCTCGTGCTCCGGTTCTGGGAGCACGAACGGTCGGAAGCCTGCGCGGCGGCGATCGCCGCCGCCGTGCAGGAACGCCGCCCTTA
This sequence comes from Streptomyces sp. NPDC012794, assembly GCF_042901085.1. NCBI lineage: Bacteria > Bacillati > Actinomycetota > Actinomycetes > Kitasatosporales > Streptomycetaceae > Streptomyces > Streptomyces sp. NPDC012794. The sequence goes on along the minus strand of NZ_JBIBCI010000013.1, from coordinate 135,471 downwards.
GTTTCCTGACGGCACGCCTTCCGGACGTGCGCCGCGCAGAACCTCGGCGATGGCCTCGCCGACCACGCGGGCCACAGGCGGCGGGAAGGCGTTGCCGACCTGACGGTACTGGGCGGTCTTTCCGGGGAGCTTGCCTTCGGACGGGTCACCCTCGAAGTCCCACTCGGGAGGGAACCCCTGAATGATCGCGGCCTGGGTGACCGTCAGCATCGGGCCGGCGCGGAAAAGGTCGCGGTCTGCGCTGTCCTTCTTCTCCACGTCCTTCGGGGAGTTCGCAACACCAAGGGCGTTCACGCCCAGCTTTGCCCAAGCCGCCTTGGCCCTGCTCGGCCCGAGGTCGGCGCCCCCGTGCTTCTTGGATCCTCCGACGAGGGTGGGCGCGACGCCGGTGGCGGCCTTGCGCCACTGCTTCAGCGCCGTTTCAGCCTCTCGGCCCTCTCGGCCCCCCTTGGCGATGAACGGCTGGTACCGCTCGGCCATCGTGGCCTCGAGAGCTTCGCCGACCGTCGTAACTCTGGCGTCCGGGACCGGCCAGTTGAATTTCTGACCGCTGAGAATATCTTTACGAATGGCCACCAGGATCGCACGCGGCCGCAGCTGCGGCACGCCGAAATTGGCGGCTTCGAGCACCTTCCAGCCGCATACCTCATATCCGGCACCCTCATACATCTGCCGGATACCCGTAACAGGGTCCGTCGCCATTCCGCCCTGCAGGCGCGCCATGACCCATTCCCGGTATTCGCCGAACTTGTCGTCCTTGATTCCCCGGACGTTCTCGATCATGACAGCCTTGGGCAGGAGTTCATCAACGAGTCCCAGCATCTGCGGGAAAAGATCACGCTCGTCGTCCTTGCCCAGTTGCTTACCCGCATGCGAGAAAGGAGGGCAGGGAACGCCGCCCGCGAGAAGATCCAGTCGCTTCTCCCGCAGGGGTCCTTCGAGGAACTTGACCGGCTTGTCCAGCTGCACCATCGGCTTGAAGTCGTTGACATCCCCCTCGATGACGTCGCAGAAATCCCGCTCGAATTCCCAGCCGTCTCGGTGCGCGATGTTGCGCCGCAGGGTGGCAGCGGCGTACTGGTCGATCTCGACGAGTGCGAGGTGCTTGAAACCAGCCTGGTGGAGGCCGATGGCCTGCCCCCCGGCGCCAGCACAAATCTCAATCGAGGTCAGCGCGTCGTCGCGGGCGCCCATCGAGTCCTCCTGGTGTAGCAGATGCAGACAGGCAAGTGTCGCATCTGCCGCTGACACCCAGGGCCACTCGGCCTTCGCGGATGTGCCAGGCATCATCCGGCACACCCGCCACCCGCCCTCTTCAGCAGGCTGCCGCAACCTGCACGTGCTCCAGCACGGCCCGCATGTCGGCTTCGTCCATGCCCGCGGTCACTGGCCGCTCCTCCTGCAGATCACCCAGTTGCCGCACCGAAGGATCGTCCAGGATGGCTCCCATGAACTCCAGCTTGGACGCCAGGCGCAGTGCGACCACCTCATCGATCGTGCCTTCCGAGGCGAGCACGGTGACACGGGTCTCAGCATGCGGGTCGAGGCCGAGCCGGTGGATGCGGTCCAGGCTCTGCAGGAACCGCCCGGCCATAAAATCCCGGTCCACGTAGACCGCGTCATGACAGTGGCGGTGCAGGCTGATGCCCTCACCCAGCGTGGCGGGGTTGGAGATCAGTACAAGGCAGTCCGGATCATTCCGGAACCGGCTGATCTGGTCCTCCCGGTCCTGTGTGCCGCCATGGACCACGGCGGGCTGGAACTCACTCAGCAGGAGTTCGAGACTGGTGATATTGCGAACGAACGTCGACCACACGAGGGTTTTCCGGCCTGCCGCCGCGTTGCCAGAAACGATCTCCCTCAGTTCCTTGTACTTCGGCGGCATCTCGTACTGAGGAAGCTTCTGCAGCAGGCCGTAAAGCGGTTCATCCGCAGGAATGTCCAGCGGTGGCACCTGGAAATTTATGGCTTCGTGCCTGCTGCTTCCCTCCACCAGCAGTGCGGGACTGGTGGCAGCCATCAGCAGCCGGAGCATCGCCTTGCCCAGGGCGTCGAAGTCGTCCCTGGACAGTTCGGCGCGCGCGGTGAACCGCCCCACCAAGGCGTCGTAGATCTCCCTGTGGAGCCCTTGCAGCGGGAGAGTCCGGATGACCGGCTGGAAGGGAGGCAGTCCCAGCTCCTTCTTCGTCGTGCGGGTGAACAAGGGGCGGAGCACCGAACTGGCATGGGCCAGGTCTCCGCCGGCCACCGCCTGTGTGACCACGCGGCGGCCGTGACCGGGCCACACGAAGGACAGCAGGTTCTCCAGGTCGCGGGCACCGTTGGGAGCTGGTGTGCCCGTAAGGATCAGGCGTCGGCGGCTCAGCGGGCCGAGCGCCATGCAGGCACTTCCGTACGTACCCTCGGCGCCGAGTTTCATCCGGTGCGCCTCGTCGAGGATCACCATCGACGGCGCGGCCCGGAGCCAGCCGGCGAGTCCTGCGAGCGAACGGTCCAGCCGCTCGTAGTTCACCACCAGAATCTCGGCGTGCGGATCAGGGATGCCGCCCATGACGGTGGTGACTGGCGGACTGTCGAAGCACTCGCGGCTTTCAGAGAGCCAGGACTCATAGGCTGACTTCGGGCTCACGACGAGCAGGCGCCTGGCAGTGCCCCGCTCTTTCATGGCCGCGTAGACCGCCAGGCCGACCCTCGTCTTGCCGGCACCGGGGACGCTGAAGTTGGCGCCGTGCCTCATCGCGAGGAGCCTGGAAATGTCCCGGCGCTGGAAGTCCGTGAGGGCCCCACGCCAGCCATCACCGAGGAGATCCACTACGGCATCGGCATCTGCTGCACCGGGGCCGCCGAGGCCACCGGCCCCCGGCGTCTCGTCCAGATAGGCGGCCGCCTGGTCCGCGTCGTCGAAGACATCGTTGACCAGCGCGAGCAGGTCTTCTTCCCACTCGACCGAATCCGGCGCCGGCCAGTCGGACAGCACCTGCAGCCCTGCAAGGAAGTCGTCGAGCGGTACTTCCAGCAAGTGAGGCCCGCGCTGGCCACCGACGGGAAAGCCGGTGGCCGCATGCGTCAGGGCAGCGCCGAACGGCTCAGCAGCACGGAGCACGGCCTTCGTACGGGAGACGTCGAAAGCCAGGTGCAGCGAGGGCTCGGTCACACCCCCTCCTGCTGCATGGCACCGAGCAGCCAGACGACACCGTCGCCGGGCTCGTCAATCCGTGCTGCCTCGCGGGCGAGCTTCGTGAGGCTGGCCTTGAGCGCCAGGATCGCCTCGTCGAGCGTTTCCTCGTCCAGGTTGCGGGAAGCGCGGGCGAGAGTCATGTCGGTGACGCACTGTTCAATGTCCTGGACGGCGTCGTGCAGGCGGTCCGGAGCGGCCTGCTTGCGCTTACGGACACGGGCGTCCTTGCCCGCCGGCACGAGTGCCTCCTCGACCGCCTCCTTTGCCTCCCGCCACAGCTCGGCTGCCTCCTCAGACTGCTGCTGGTCCACCGCCCCCGGCGCCCTCTCCACCGCCTTCGCCTGAAGGAGCGTGTTCGTGAACGCCTTCGCTGCAGCCACGTGAGGGTCGTCGGCCGGGAGGGACCGGTTGAGGCCCGGAATGACGCGCCCCGCGGCGGGCTGAGCGGGAACCTGCTTGAGCCGCTCCGGAAGGTGCCGCTGGAGGTACCGGCTGCGGAAGTCCACGTCCGCCAGACGGACATCCGTCTTGGAGAACTCAAGAACGATGAGCGCGAGCCGGTTCTCCTTCAGGAGGTCAGCCTGCCCGGGGTTCTGCCGGGACGCCTTGGCAAAGGCGCGGTGCAGCTCGCGCAGCTTCTCCTGCTGGTCCTCAAAATCCATCAGCTTGAGCTGTGCCGACGCGGTCTTCGACCGCGCAACGAGGTCGTTGAGCGTGGACAGCACCCAGCGGTCCTGCTCAGCGGTCTCCGTCCGGATCCGGAAGTCCTTCGCGATGTCAGCAAGCGGCCGGCCCGCCGCGGCCTGCTCCTCGATGGTGAGCAGGCGGTTGATGTACGAGTACGGCCGACGGGTGTCGTGACGCAGCTGCAGGGACAGTTCGACCGCATTGATGTCGGACCAGGTGCACGACTCCGGCAGCACGCCCACCCTGACGCTCGCCACACCGAGTTCCCGCAGGGCAGCGACCCGGGTGTTGCCGTTGACCAGGATCCCGTCACGCGTGACGAGACCGGGTTCGTTCTGGCGGTACTCCTTGAGGCTCGCCTTGAGATCGTCGAAATCTCCGTCCCGCTTCGCCGGGTTCGAAGGGAGCGCCTGGAGCAGATACCGCAGATAGTCCTGGCTTTCCGGCGCCCAGGGGTCCTCGGTGAGCAGGCGGTCACGCTCCAGGTCAAAGCTGCGCTGCGCACGGATCCGGTGCGTGGAAGGGTTGAAGTAGAGCCGGTCTACCGGCAAGTCGATGACCTGGACCACCAGCGGCTTCAGGCGCCATTCGACCGTCAGCGTCTCCTGCAGTCCGTCACCGGCGCTGACTTCCTTGAGACGCTTCTCGATCAGCTCCTCGTTCTCAGCGGCACGGGGCGGCCGGCCGTAATCCTTGCTCACGGTGCGTTCTCCTCTGGCTGCATGCCTATTGATGCGTAGTTGGGCGATTTAGTGGGGGCCGCCGTGCCACACGGCCCCCATCTGTACCTATTGTCAGACCGGCGGCAGCGAGAGAGCCGCACGGACCTGGTTCCTGGCCTCGGCCGGCAGCGTACGGATATCTGCCCAGAGACGCTCCACCTCGGCGAACTCGCGGGCGTCAGCCGCAACCCACGCCGTCAAGGTCTTGCGGTCCAGCCCTGCGAGACGGCTCACCCGGGTCAGGACCGCGTCCACATCGGCCGTCAGGCCCTTGCCCCCCACGCGGCACCGGTTGCACTCGGCGACCAGTTCCACGCTGGTGGTGCCGTCCGGCTGGGTCACCGGCCTCCTGGCGATGTCCAGCTGGGCGGATACGAAGGTGCCGGCATAGATCTCACCAGCGGTGATTCCGCACGAGCGGCAGTGGTGCCCGTCCCGGGCGAGGATCTCGCGGCGCCGCGTATCGGTGATCGACGAGGCCGGCCGGGTCCCCTTGCCCGGTTCCCAGACCGGCTCGCCCCGGGAAACGAAACGCTGCTCGTGCTGGTTCAGGCCCAGGTCTTCACGGTTGGTGTCGATCCTCCACCCGAAGTCGCGCAGATCACGCACCCGGCGGTCGGCCTGGCTGACGCCCGGGAAGGCCTGCTTAACGTCTTCCTTCGTGAAGACATTGCCCTCCCCCACCACCGTGACAAGCCACAGCGCTGCCCGCTTCATCGTGCCGAACTTCTCATCCTTCCACGAGGGAAGATTCATGCCCGTCTCCTTATTTCTGGCCAGGGTTGAACTGTCCGGCTGTCCCCTGGGGCAGTCGAGCAACCCCCCACCGGCACCTCAGCGGACGGCTCAACTGTTGCTCAGGCGTCGCTTCTATGACCAGAGTTGACGGAATATCGAGGGCAGATGAAAACTACGAGCGGTTCACCTCAGGCGCTTCTGCCGGAAGACTCGGGGGATATCGGAGGCCTGAACGAATGGAGTGGTGATGCCGCGGCGGACTGGAAAGTGGAAGGCGCTGCCCTCGGATCTGTCGGCGGCACACCGGGAGTTCGTCCAGATGCTGCGCAAGCTGCGCGACTGCAGCCCAAGAACTCAGGCCGAGATCGCCAAGTCCGGCCACCTCGTGCCAAGCAGTCTCTCCAACCACCTCAACGGCGGACGGATCCCGGATGAGTCGCAGGTCCGAGCCTTCTTCAAGGTGCTCCTGAAAGAGTGCACGGGGCCTGACGGAACCGGGACGGAGCTGCCCTGCTCGCTCGATCACCTTCTGGCTATGCGAAGGCTGGCCCGCGTCCAGCACTGTGCGTGCGTCCCCCACACCGGGCAGAAAGGCGAGCCGGTGGCAGCTGACGTATCGCCGGCTTTTCCGGACTCCCGTCCTTCCGCGGCCTTCACTGCTCCTCGGGTCCGCCGCATGAGACGGCCTTCTCCGCAGGGAAAGGCCGCGTCGCGCCGCGCTCTGAAGAGGGCTTCGGCCCCGCGTCAGGTGCCGGTCCCCCTCACGGATGGGGACCGGCCGCCTGCCGGACTCCCTAGCGCCGGGCACTGGACCGAGCTGGAGACCCTGACAGCCTTCCTCGCCGACGGCCGCCACCGGGACGCGGGACTGCTGTTGTGGCGGGCTGGGCGGACGCTTTCCCCGGCGGAACTTCTGGAAGCAGTGGGCGCGTGCCGGGCGGCAGGACAGGCCGATGCCGCGGACGCCGTGCTGAGCAGCGTGAGCGAACGCTCTGACAAGCAGGCCGTCTTGAACATCGTGGCCGCGTTTCAGCACGCCGGGCGGGCCGAGGATGTGGCGTTCCTGCTGGCAGCCGCCCGGTCCGCTAACTGAACGGCAAATCCAGCTGTTGGTGGCCCCGGGCCCTGGCCGTTGGGGGGGGTGGGGCGGGTTGCGGTCAGGGTGAGGAGGGTGCGGAGGGCCGCGAGGACCTGGTCCGGGGTGTCGCGGATCATCGACGGGGTCGCGCTGACGACCAGGATGCCGTGGGACTCCAGGCGCAGGCGGCGGCGGAGGGTGGCGTGCCAGGCGTCGCGGGTGTAGTGGTACTCCGCGGAGTCGACCTCCAGGGCCACGCCCTCGTCGGGCCAGTAGGCGTCCGGGGTGGCCAGGAAGGTGCCGTCCGGGGTGTAGAGGCGGGCGTTCCACAGCGGGGTCGGGAGGTCGGTGCCGGTGAGGGCGTCGCGGGCCCGGGCTTCGGCCACCGAGCGGACCCCGGCCAGGAGTTCCGCCGCGGCGGCGCGGACGGCGGGGCGGGCCAGGAGGCGGGAGGCGCGGAGTTCGGCGTGGAGGTCGTGCGGGTGGCACCAGCCGGCCTGGACGACCTGGGCCAGGACCGAGCGGACGCGGTCGGGGTGCGCGTCGGGTCCGGGGCGGGCGGCGAAGTCCGCGGCCGCCCGGACCGGGCGGGCGCTGGGGACGCCCGCGACGGTCATGGTGGGCGGCCAGCGGGAGGTCGTCAGGGGCCGGACCTCCGGGGTGCCGGTGAGCCGGCGCGGAGCGCGGATCAGTACGTCGGCCGGGGCGGGCGGGGTGTCGCGGATGCCGAGGAGGGCGAGGGCGGCGGCTCCGGTGAGGGCGGCGGTCGCGCCGGAGAGCGGGTCCGCGTCCGGTTCGGCGGCGTAGAGGACCGCGGCCAGGGCGCGTTGGCGGTGGTCGGGCGGGCCCGTCTGGAGCAGGTAGACCCGGGGCAGCAGGCGTTGCCAGGGGCCGCCGGGGCGGGTGCGGGAGGTGACGGTGCCGTCGGGGATCCCGGCGGTGGTGGTGAGCTGGTGGCGGGTGGCGAGGCCGAGCTGGCGGCGGGCCACTTTGGCTGCTCCGGGCGTGATCACGGCCCGGGTATGCCCGTTCCGTGACGGGTCTAGCTGTGGCCGGGGTGGTTCGGGGACAGGAAGACGACCACGCCCGACTGCGTCCCGGGCAGGGCCGGCACCTCGTGCCAGCCGAGACGGCGGTACGTGGCCACCGTCTCCGTGGCCAGCCGCGAGGTCAGGAGCCAGGCGCGCCGCTGCGGGGCGTCCTCGGTGATCTCCGCGAGCAGGGCCCGGCCGGTGCCGCGGCCGCGCGCGTAGGCCCGTACGGCGAGTTCGTCGATCTCCAGCGCCCCGACGAGCAGGTCCCGCACCCGGTCGGGCCCGAGCTGGGCGGCGACCTGCGGGTACGCACGGTGCTGCGGGAAGGGGGACCGCGTCAGCCAGCCGGTGGCGAACCCGTCGACTCCGGCTTCCGACTGCGCGAACGCGATACGGAATCCCGGGCGCCGGACATCGGTCTGGAGGCGCGTCGAGAACTGACGAATGGTTTCTTCGCATTCGTTCCAGGGCGCGGCGGAGAAGACGTCGGCGTAGGCGTCGACCAGCTCGTCCTCGAGGTCCAGGACGGTGCGTCCGTAGGAGATCACTGTGTCGACTCCCGGTGAGTTGGGCGGTTTTCCTGCTGGAAGACCGAATTTACGCCCAGGGGGTTCCGCGGCCCGGCGATGCGCAGAAACGGCGAGTGTGCGACAAATCGCCTCCGCCTGCTCCGTGTCGCGGGCCCGGGTGGGGCGTTGAGCAAGCCGTGAACACGGACAGGCTGCTGCGGGTGGCGGGGCGGTGCGCGCTCGCCTTCCTCCTCGTCCTCGGGGTCGTCGCGCTGTTGCCGCGCACGGTGCGGGAGGCGGTGCCGGACGCGGTGGTGGGCGGGACGGTGCTCCTGCTCGGGGCGGTGGGGGTCCGGCGCGCGTAGAGAAGGCCGCGTTAGCTTGGGGGCGGAGACATCCGAAGACAAGACGTACGAGGGAGTTCGACATGGCACGGGTACCCAGCTCCGCGGTGGCGGCGGCCGGTCTGGTCGGCGGCTACGCCGTCGCCCGCTGGACCAAGAAGCGACCCCTGGGCGGTGTCGTGCTCGGCGCCGCCGGGCTCGTGGCCGGCCGGGAGTGGCACAAGCGGGGCGGTGTCCCCGCCGCGGCCGGGCTGGGGGCGCTGTACCTCGCCGGCTTCGCGGGGGCGCACCCGCTGGCGAAGAAGGTCGGCGCGTGGCCGGCCGTCGTGGGGGCGGCGGCGGTCGTGGCCGCGACGTCCTGGGCGGTCGCCGACCGGGGCTGACCCCGCCCTCCGGGCCGACTGGGGAGCGGACCCTTGCCCTGGCCGGGCTGGGGGACGTGCCGCTCCCCTGGCCGGGGATGCCGGGGTGCCGCCGTGCGGAGCGTTCCCCTACCCGCCCTTCCACCGTTCCCCGGGCTCCGCCCGGGCCCGCGCCTCAAACGCCGGCGGGCTCAAAGGCGTCTCGAACGCCAAGCCGCGCGGCTGGGGGCAGCCAGAAGGCCGTCGGACGCTGGTCGATGAGGAGCGCGTGGCGATCTGCTGGGTTCGGGTGCTTCGCAGGCGGGATCTGGTCGGCGTCCGAAGCGGGCAGACGCGCCCCCAGCGCCGGATGTCCGCATCTGGCGGCCCGGATCCCGGCGGGCCGGGGCCCAGCCCCGAAGCCCCGCCCCTACCCCCCCAGCACCCGCGACACCGAATAGATCACCAGCCCCGCCAGCGCACCCACCACCGTGCCGTTGATGCGGATGAACTGGAGGTCGCGGCCGATGTGGGCCTCGATCTTGCGGGAGGTGTGCTCGGCGTCCCAGGCCGCCACCGTGTCCGTGATCAGCGAGGTGATCTCGGCCCGGTACGTGGTGACCACGTACACCACCGCGCCTTCGATCCAGCCCTCCACCTTCCGCTGCAGACGGCCGTCCGTGGCGAGCCGGGAGCCCAGCGACATCAGCGAGGACCGTACGCGCAGGCGCAGCTCGCTCCGCTCGTCCTCCGCCGCCGAGATGATCATCGTACGGATCGCGGACCACGCCGAGGCGATCACGTCCTGGATCTCGTCGCGCGCCAGGATCTCGGACTTCAGCCGCTCCACCCGCGCCCGCGTCTCCGTGTCCGACTGGAGGTCCGCCGCGAAGTCGCGCAGGAAGCGGTCCACCGCCCCGCGCGCCGGGTGGCCCGGCATGTCCCGCATCTCGGTGACGAAACGCAGCAGCTCCTTGTACACCCGGTCGCCGATCTTGCGGTCGACGAACCGCGGCGTCCAGCCGGGAGCGCCGCCCTGGACGGCGTCCATGACGGAGTCCCCGTGGGTCACCAGCCAGTCGTGCGCCTTCGCGCACACCAGGTCCACGGCGCGGTGGTGTCCCCCGTCGGCGACGACCCGTTCCAGGGTCTTGCCGATGCCCGGGGCGATCTCCGCCGCCTCCGCCCGCCGGGTGATCGCCTCGCCCACCACGGCCTGTACGTCGGAGTCCCGCAGCACGGTCAGGGCCCCGCGCAGGGCGGTGGCCAGTTCCGCCGTGACCCGGTCGGCGTGCGCGGGCTCGGCCAGCCAGGCACCGAGCCGGCCGCCGATGCCGAGGGCGTGCAGCCGGGCGCGCACCACGTCCGAGGAGAGGAAGTTCTCGCCGACGAACTCCCCCAGGGAGACGCCGAGCTGGTCCTTCTTGGTCGGGATGATCGCGGTGTGCGGGATGGGAAGCCCCAGGGGCCGCCGGAAGAGGGCCGTCACCGCGAACCAGTCGGCGAGCGCACCGACCATGCCGGCCTCGGCCGCGGCGGCGACGTACCCGGCCCAGGCTCCGGCGCCCCATGCGTTCCGCGCGAACGTCGCCAGGACGTAGACCAGCGCGACCAGGGCCAGCAGCCCGGTCGCGGTGGCCTTCATACGGCGGACACCGCGCTGCCGCTCCTCGTCCGCCGTGCTGAAGACGAACGCCCCGCGGGCGGGGGGTGGGGCGGCCCGCACCCCGTCTTGGCTGTTCACGTGCTGCTCCTGCCCTTCCCCCGACGGCCGGTTCTGTCTGCATAGCATCCGACTCCCGGGAGGTCCGGGGAGTTCCCGGCGCGCCGCCGGTACCGCGGGAGCTCCGGGGTGTCCGGCGGGTCAGGGCCCGGCCGGCCCTGACCCGCCGGACACCGCCAAACACCCCCTGGAAAACTAGAGCTCCTTGCGCGGGCTCCCGCCGTCCAGCGGCGTCTGGCCCTTGGGCGGCTTGACCTTGACCGCCACCCCGCCCCAGAGGGCGAAGCCGTTCACGACCACCCGCGGGGCGCCCGGCTCCGGGAGGTTCTCCTGGGACGTGCCCTGGTCGAAGCCGCCCATGACGCCGATGCCCCGTACCTCGACCTCCACGCCCGGCGGGACGGTGATCTCGATGCCGCCCATGACGGCCGCGCAGGTGATGACGACCTCGCGCTCCGCGAAGTCCGCCTCGCGCAGGTCCAGCTGGCCCCCGCCCCAGACGGCCACCGCCTTGAAGCGGGCGGGCACCGTCCAGCGGCCCTTGCGCTGGAAGGCCGACATGACGGCGACGCCCGTGGCGGAGGTCCCCGTACCGCCGATCCGGTCCGGCCAGGACGAGGAACGGGACGAGGAAGGAGACGGGGAACGGAAAGGAGCAGCGGCGGAGACCGGAGACGGCGGGGAGGACCCGGGGGCCGGGAGGTCGCGGGTCAGGGGTTCGAGCTCCGCGTACGTACGGGACGTGTACGCGGCCTCCAGGCGCTCCTCGAACTCATCCATGTCGAGCCGCCCCTCGGCGACCGCGTCCCGCAGCCGGTCCACCACCCGCTCGCGGTCGGCGTCCGACGCCCTCAGCGCGGGCGCCCCGGCCGCCCCGGCCACAGGCGCCCCCGCCTCCCCCTCCGCCGCCTTCTCCAGCGAGGCCTTCTCCGGCAACGGCTTCTCCGGCCGCTCGTCACTCATGTGGACCACCCTATGCACAGACCGGGCCCACCACCCCGGCCCCGACCCTGATTTGTCCCTACCCCCAGGCGTGCAGCCCGCCGAGCGCACCGTCGTACATCAGCCGGCCGTGGTCGATCACCATCACCCGCGTCGTCGAACCCGCCCGGCAAGACGGCCAGCGGCAGAAGGATCCCGGAGCAGAAGACGGTCACGACGGTGGCCATCATGTTGACGCCGGCGCCGTCCATCAGCCAGAACGCCGCCGGCGGCAGCAGGCCGCGACCCAGCAGCCGGAAGCCCGCCCGGCCCAGGTCGGCCGCGAGCCACCACGCCTGGAGATCCGCCGGGCGGTACAGGTCGACGGCGATGTCACCCGTACGGATGCGCTCCTGGAGCTCCTCCTGGAAGCCGCCGCCGATGAGGGAGCCGGCCGCGAGCAGGGACCGGCTGACCCACACGAAGGTCAGGGCCTGCGCCTGGTCGTAGCCGCCGAGGTGGGGGGCGCTCGTCCCACAGCGCCACGTACGTGCAGGCGACGACGAAGCCGAAGACGGTGTTGGTGAACACGCCGGCGGCCGTCGCCGTCCCGTAGGCGGCGTAGCGCCGGAAGCCGCCGGCCGCGACGGCCAGATGGAGACGCACCGTATCCCTCCCTTTCCCGCGTCGTTCCCAGGCCGGAACCATCGGCTCCGGCCTGACCGGAAACCGTCGGTACCACGCCGGCCGGAACCGTCGGCGCCACGCCATCCGGAGCCGCCGGCCCCGGTCTGACCGGAGCCATCGGCGCCACCTCGGCCAAAGCGCGCGAGCTTAGTGCGGAGGGGCGAGCCACGCGGCCGTTTTATGCCCGTCCGGGGCCAAATCACCGGCCATCGGGTAGACACCATGAGGTACAGATGTGGATATTTCCCACGGTCCCGAGGAGCCCCGGAGATGAGCGACCCGTCACCACCACCGGGCTGGGCCCCCCGTGACCCCGACTCCCCGGGCCGTCCCCCCGCGCGCCCGGCCGCGTCCCGCCCCGGGGCCGGCCGCACCCGCACCGGAGGCGGGCGCCGGCGCACCGGGTGGCGCCGCTTCGTGCCCACCTGGCGCGCGGTCGTCGGCACCCTGCTGCTGTGCGCCCTGCTGATCGGCGGCGCGCTCGTCGCCGGGTACCTGCTGGTCGACATCCCCCCGGCCAACGCGGCCGCCACCGCCCAGTCCAACGTCTACCTCTACGCCGACGGCTCCCAGCTCGCCCGCGACGGAGAGGTCAACCGCGTCAACGTCCCGCTCTCCCAGATCCCCCTCGGCGTCCAGCAAGCCGTACTGGCCGCCGAGGACCGGGACTTCCACTCCGAAAGAGCGGTGGATCCCAAGGCGATGGTCCGGGCCGCCTGGAACACGGCGACCGGCAAGGGCACCCAGTCCGGTTCGACCATCACCCAGCAGTACGTCAAGAACTACTACCTGGGCCAGGAACAGACGATCAAACGGAAGGTCAAGGAGTTCTTCATCGCGATCAAACTCGGTCGTGAGAAGTCGAAGGACTACATCCTCGAGGGGTACCTGAACACCAGTTACTTCGGCCGCAACGCCTACGGCATCCAGGCCGCCTCCCAGGCCTACTACGGCAAGGACGTCACCAAGCTGACCACCGCCGAGGGCGCCTACCTCGCCACCCTCCTCAACTCCCCCAGCGCCTTCGACGTCGTCTCCCACCCCCGCAGCCGCGACCGTGCCGTCGCCCGCTGGAACTACGTACTCGACGGCATGGTCAAGAAGAAGTGGATGACCGCCGGCGAGCGCGCCGCCGTACGGTTCCCCGAGCCCGGCAAGGTGCGCGGGGCCGCCGGCCTGTCCGGGCAGCGCGGCTACCTCGTCGAGGCCGTCAAGGACTACATCACCGAGCACGAGATCCTCGACGACAAGACCCTCGCCGAAGGCGGCTATCGGATCACCACCACCATCGACAAGCGCCGCCAGAACGCCTTCGTCGACGCCGTCCAGAAGCAGCTGGTCGACAAGCTCGACCCGGCCGCCCGCCCCGCGGACCGCCTGGTACGGGCCGGCGGCGCCTCCATCGACCCGGCCACCGGCAAGGTCGTCGCCCTCTACGGCGGCATCGACTACACCAAGCAGTACGTGAACAACGCGACCCGGCACGACTACCAGGTCGCCTCCACCTTCAAGCCGTTCGTCTTCGCCTCGGCGGTCGAGAACGACTCCCGCACCCAGGACGGCCGCCGCATCACCCCGAACACCCTCTACAACGGCGACGACAAGCGCCGCGTCGTCGGCACCCGCAGCGTGTACGCGCCCGAGAACGAGGGCCGGCAGTCGTACGGGGACATCACCGTCAACACCGCCACCGACCTCTCCGTCAACACCGTCTTCGCGCAGATGGTCGTCGACGTCGGCACCGAGAAGGTCAAGCGGACCGCCATCGACCTCGGCATCCCCGAGAACACCCCGAACCTCGTCGTCGGCCCGGCCATGGCCCTCGGCACCATGCAGGCCAGCGTCGTCGACATGACCCAGGCGTACGCGACCCTCGCCGACCACGGCCGGTACACCCCGTACACCTTCCTGGAGAAGATTTCCAAGGACGACGAGGACGTACCCCTCCCCGACCGCACCCCCCGACAGGCCATCAGCCGGGAGGCCGCCGACACGACCACCTCCATGCTGATCAGCGTCGTCGACAACGGCACCGGTACGGAGGCCCTGGCGGCCGGCCGCCCGGCGGCCGGCAAGACGGGCACCGCCGAGCTGGACCGCGCTGCCTGGTTCGCGGCGTACACCCCCGACCTGGTCACGGTGGTCTCGGTCATGGGCCAGGACCCGGACACGGGCACCCTCCAATCCTTGTACGGGGCGCTGGGCGAGACCCGTATCGGGGGCGGCGGCTACCCGGCCCGGATCTGGGCCGCCTACACGAAGGCGGCCCTGGAGGCCACGGACCCGGAGGAATTCGACCTGGAGCTCCAGCCCGGCGCGGCCCAGCTCCCGCCTCCCCCGCCCACCACGCCGCAGCAGCCCGGGGGCAGCCGCCCGCCGTGGCAGCGGCCCGACCGGCCCACCCCGCCCGGACCGCCCACCCCGACGACCCCGGCGAACGGCGGCCAGACCCAGGGCGGGCAGACGCAGGGCGGCCAGACCAACGGCGGACAGACCACCGGCGGCGAAACGAACGGCGGCCAGACGCAGGGCGGCCAGACGAACGGCGGCCAGACCACCGGAGGACAAACGAACGGGGGCCAGACCACCGGTGGCCAGACCACCGGGGGACAGACGAACGGGGGCCAGACCACCGCAGGCGACACCGACGGCGGCCAGACGAACGGCGGCGGCACCGACGGCGGCACCACCCAGGGCCGCCGCCGCCCGCCCGCCGAGTTCCTCGAATGAGCCGCCGAACGAGCCGCCGAACGAGCCGGTCAGTGCCCGGACGTGGCCTTCAGCCCCACCACCGCCACCAGCAGCAGACAGATGAAGAAGATCCGGGCGGCGGTGACGGGCTCCCCCAGCACCGCCATGCCGAGCACGGCCGCACCGGCCGCACCGATACCCACCCAGACGCCATACGCCGTACCGATGGGCAGGGTCTTGGCCGCGTACGACAGCAGCACCATGCTGGCGACGATCCCCGCACCGGTGAACACCGACGGCCACAGCCGCGTGAAGCCCTCGGTGAACTTCATGCCGATGGACCAGCCGACCTCGAGCAGACCGGCGACGAGAAGAAGAACCCAGGCCATGACAGGCACCTCCGGGACGAGAACGGCAAGGGGGTGCGTCGTCTTTGCGTCCTGCCACCCGGTACGGCGCGTCTCGTCGGGGATTCCGCTCCACCGTAGCAAAGGGCATGCGAAAGGGCCGGTGACCCCTGTCACCGGCCCTCCCCCGCAGAACGGATCAGAGGTACAGCCCGGTGGAGTCCTTCGACCCCTCCAGCCGCTCCGAGGCCACCGCGTGCAGGTCCCGCTCGCGCATCAGCACGTACGTCGCCCCGCGCACCTCCACCTCGGCCCGGTCCTCCGGGTCGTACAGCACGCGGTCGCCCGTCTCGACGCTGCGCACGTTCTGCCCGACCGCGACGACCTCGGCCCAGGCGAGCCGCTTGCCCACCGCGGCCGTCGCCGGAATCAGGATGCCGCCGCCCGAGCGCCGCTCGCCCTCGGGCGTGTCGGACTTCACGAGGACGCGGTCGTGGAGCATGCGGATGGGCAGCTTGTCGTGGGTGGTGTTCTCGCTCACGCCTCGAACCTACCTGCCGCCACCCGCGCCGCGTGCCGGAGGGTGGTCACCGCCCCGTCACCGCCCCGTCACCGCTTGCGGCGCGAGGAGGCCACGAGCAGCCCCACCACGCCGACCGCGAGGAGCACGACCGGCACGATCCGCTCGAGGCGCGGGGCGCCGTCCTCGTGGCGCAGGCCGTCCTTCACGTCGGTGACGAGCCGGTTCACCGCGACGAAGGCGCGGCCGGCCGTGTGGTCCACCGTCGAGGCGACCCGGGCCTTCGCGTCCCCGATGATCGTCTGCGGGTGCATGCGCACGCCGATCTCGTCGAGCGTCTCGGCGAGCTGCTCGCGGCGGCGGACGATGTCCGCCTCGATCTGTGCGGGGGTCCTGGCTTCCGGCACCGCGCTGCCTCCGTCGTCGTGTCGTCACGTATGGGCTTGATCCGTCATGGACAGTCTGTCAGCTAGGTCAGCTTAGGCTCATGCCGTACGGATCCCCTCCCGAGGAGAGCACTGACATGAGCGAGCGACTCCAGCCGGGCGACATCGCCCCCGCCTTCACCCTGCCCGACGCGGACGGCAAGGAGATCTCGCTCGCCGACCACAAGGGCCGCAAGGTCATCGTGTACTTCTACCCGGCGGCCCTGACCCCGGGCTGCACCAAGCAGGCCTGCGACTTCACGGACAACCTGGACGCCCTGGCCACGGCCGGCTACGACGTCATCGGCGTCTCCCCGGACAAGCCGGAGAAGCTCGCGAAGTTCCGCGAGAAGGAGCACCTGAAGGTCACCCTCGTCGGGGACCCGGAGAAGGAGACCCTGACGGCGTACGGGGCGTTCGGCGAGAAGAAGCTGTACGGCAAGACGGTCACCGGAGTGATCCGCTCCACGGTGGTCGTGGACGAGGAGGGCAAGGTCGAGCACGCCTTCTACAACGTCAAGGCCACCGGCCACGTAGCGAAGATCATCAAGGACCTGGGCATCTGACCCCGCCCCTTCTCCCCGGATAGTCCCGCCCCAGAAGTGGTGCGGGACTTTCCGTTTATCGCATGAAAAGTCGCGTAACGGTCCGGCTATCCGCCCGTTACTCCGTATGAGGGCCGCACACGCGGCCGGAAGCGGAGAACCATGCCAGTCCGATACACACGAGAGTTACTGGAAACCGCAGCCCGCGAGACGAGTAACTGGGACGACGCCGTCCGATGGTGCGGCGGCACCCCGAGCGCCGGAAGCAGGCGCTATCTGCGGGCGAAGATGCGAGAGGCCGAGATCGACTGTTCGCACTTCCCTACGAAATGGGCACGGCACACGGAGGAACGGCTCCGGGAGCTGGTCGCCGAGTCCACGTCCATCTCGGAAGTGGTCAGTCGCCTGGGCATCAGCAACGTCGGCGGCAACCACACGCACATCGCCCGGCGGATCGCGTCTCTCGGCATCGACACATCACATTTCCTCGCCCTCCGGAAGCCGCGCCCCAAGGGGGCTCTGGGACCGACGCTCTCGCTCAGGGACCCGCAGGACGGCCGTGTCCCCGGCGAGCGCCTGCGACGACAGCTGCTGAAGGCCGGCGTCCCTGAGAAATGCGCCGAGTGCGGGGTGGGACCGGAGTGGAACAACAAGCCGCTTCGACACGAGGTCGATCACATCAACGGCAACTGGTGGGACAACCGGCGGGAGAACTTGCGGCTCCTGTGCCCCAACTGCCATGCGGCAACGGACACCTACCGCGGACGCAAGGCGAGGAATGCCGCATGAGCCGGGTCAGGTACCCCAGGGAACTGCTCAGCCACACCGCGCCGCTGGCCACCAGCCTGGTCGACCTCATGAAACGCCTGGGCACCCCGCTGCTGTCCGGCCCACACCGGTACCTGCGGGACAGGCTGGCTCACTACGGAATCGACACGTCCCACTTCGTCGACGAGCCACTGCCCGTCCGGCTCCGGGAGCGCTACACGGAAGAGCGGCTCCGGGAAGCGGCCGCCCGCACGGACAGCATCACGGGGATGCTCGCCCACATGGGCGTCGAGCCGTACAGCAGCGCCCACTCCCATATCGCAAAGCTCCTCGACCGGTTCGGGATAGACACGTCCCACTTCTCGCGTCCGGATGCTGCCGCATCTCGACGCTTCTTCGCCCGCGAAGAGATAGCGCCTGCTGTCGCCGACTCGAAGAGCATGGCCGGGGTCATGCGGGCACTCGGCCACCACCCCTCCGACGGTGCCGCACGCGCCAAAGCCAGGCGGAGCATCGAGGAATACGGGCTCCCTACGGAGCACTTCACGGGCCAGGGGCACGCCATCGGCCGCCCCTCCCCCGCGCGCAAGTCGCCGGAGGCGATCCTGACGCGACGCGGAGTCGGCTCCTCTCGCACGCAGACGGCGACGCTGCGCCGGGCCCTGGAGGACCTGGGCGTGCCGCACCGATGCGCGGAGTGCGGTACGGGAGACACTTGGCGGGGCCGTCGACTCGTCCTGGAGATCGATCACATCAACGGCGACAGGCTCGACAACCGGCGGGAAAACCTCCGCTATCTGTGCCCTTCGTGCCACAGCCAGACGCCGACCTTCGCCAAGCGATCAAGGCTGCCGCTCCCTTCACAACGAGCATCCGGGGACCAGTAAGGTAGTGAGCGCGGGTCCGTACCCCAGCTGGCCAGAGGGCGCCGGTTTAGGTCCGGTGTGTCGTGGGTTCGAGTCCCACCGGGCCCACCGCATACGGCCGATCACCTCGTCCAGAGGTGATCGGCCGTTGTGTTGTCGGGGCCTCAGCCCAGCAGTTCCCGGATCACCGGGGCGAGGGCGCGGAAGGCCTGGCCGCGGTGGGAGATGGCGTTCTTCTCGTCCGCGGTCAGTTCCGCGCAGGTGCGGGTTTCGCCGAGGGGCTGGAGGATCGGGTCGTAGCCGAAGCCGCCGCCGCCCGCCGGGGTGTGGCGGAGGGTGCCCAGGAGGCGGCCCTCCACGACGCGTTCGGTGCCGTCCGGGAGGGCGAGGGCCGCCGCGCAGAAGAAGTGGGCGCCGCGGTGTTCCGAGGGGATGTCCCCGAGCTGGGCCAGGAGGAGGTCCAGGTTGGCGCGGTCGTTGCCGTGGGCGCCCGCCCAGCGGGCGGAGAAGATGCCGGGGGCCCCGTTCAGGACGTCGACGCAGAGCCCCGAGTCGTCGGCGACCGCGGGCAGGCCGGTGGCCCGGGCCAGGGCGTGGGCCTTGAGGAGGGCGTTCTCGGCGAAGGTGACGCCGGTTTCCTTGACGTCGGGGATCTCGGGGTACGCGTCCGCGCCGACCAGTTCGTGCGGCAGGCCGGCGGCGGACAGGATGGCACGGAGCTCGGTGACTTTGCCCGCGTTGCGGGTCGCGAGGATCAGGCGGGTCATGCGGCCATTATCCCGGCGTGCAGACCTTGGAGATCTCGGCGGCGGCGTCGGCGACGGGCTGGACGTCGGGGGTGGCGTCACCGTTGTTGACGGCGGTGCGGACGTTCTTGACGGCCGTGCTCATGGAGTCGACGGCCTTGCCGAGGTCGGCGTTGCCCGTCGTGTCCTTGATCTTCTTCAGGTTGGTCTCGACCTGGTCGAGCGCGTTCTGGGTGTCCTGGATGCTGTTGCCGGCGTTGGAGACGGCCTGCTGGAGGTCGCCGACGCTGTCCGCTATGGCGACGGCCGTGTTGGCGCAGTCCATGGCGGTGGAGATGGCGTCGCAGGACGTCAGGGCGGGGACGGTCAGGACGGCCGCCACGGCTACGGCGGCGATGCGGAATTTCGGCTTCATGGATTCCCCCGGGAAAGGCTCGGATGCGTGGACGGGCGCACGGTGGTGAGACCGTGCGCCCGTATCCGCGTAGACGCGTGGCCGCGGCCGGCGGTTGCTACGGGACCTGGAGGTCCAGGGCGCCGAGCTGGAGGGCTTCCAGGTCGGCGCAGCCGCCGGCGGCGAGGTCGAGGAGGGCGTTGAGTTCCTTGCGGTCGAAGGGCTCGCCCTCGGCGGTGCCCTGGACCTCGACGAAGCGGCCGTCGCCGGTGCAGACGACGTTCATGTCGGTCTCGGCGCGCACGTCCTCCTCGTAGCAGAGGTCGAGGAGCGGGACGCCGTCGACGATGCCGACGCTGACGGCGGCGACGGTGCCGGTCAGGGGCTTGCGGCCGGCCTTGATGAGCTTCTTCTTCTGGCCCCAGACGATGGCGTCGGCGAGGGCGACGTAGGCGCCGGTGATGGCGGCGGTGCGGGTGCCGCCGTCGGCCTGGAGGACGTCGCAGTCCAGGACGATGGTGTTCTCGCCGAGGGCCTTGTAGTCGATGACGGCGCGCAGCGAGCGGCCGATGAGGCGGGAGATCTCGTGCGTGCGGCCGCCGATCTTGCCGCGGACGGATTCGCGGTCGCCCCGGGTGTTGGTGGAGCGGGGCAGCATCGAGTACTCGGAGGTGACCCAGCCTTCGCCGCTGCCCTTGCGCCAGCGCGGGACGCCTTCGGTGAAGGAGGCGGTGCAGAAGACCTTGGTGTCTCCGAAGGAGATGAGGACGGAGCCCTCTGCGTGCTTGCTCCATCCGCGTTCGATGGTGACCGGGCGGAGCTGTTCGGGCGTGCGGCCGTCGATGCGAGACATGGTGTGAGCCTAGTCGGTGCGGGGGTACGCGTGGACCCCGTCCGGTGGGCCGGTACGGGGTCCTCGTTGTGCCCCGTGGTGGGGCGGGTGAGCGGTGGGTTCAGCTCACATCATGTCTTCGATCTCGCCGGCGATCGGGTCGGCGTCGGTGCCGATGACGACCTGGATGGCGGTGCCCATCTTGACGACGCCGTGGGCGCCGGCGGCCTTGAGGGCGGCTTCGTCGACGAGGGAGGGGTCGGCGACCTCGGTGCGCAGGCGGGTGATGCAGCCCTCGACCTCTTCGATGTTCTCGATGCCGCCGAGCCCGGCGACGATCTTCTCAGCCTTGGTGGCCATGTGTTTCTCCCTGAGTGTTTCGAAGAACGGGTCTGTGCGGCCGTGCCCGGCTACCCGCTGCGTCCGCTTTGTCACGGTAGCTCAGGTGGCTCACGGTTGGCCTATCTGTGCGGGCGCGGGCCGGGTTCCTGTCGAATGATGACGATCAGCAGCAGCCTGCCCACAACTGGTCTACACCAGTGTGCCGCACGGGCTGCGCGTGCCAAAAACGGGCCGGCCGAGGGAGACGCGGATGAGCGCGAGCAGCGCAGCGGCGGTGCCGCGCGGGCAGCGGTGGAACGGCTTGTTCCAGGGGTTGCAGAAGATGGGGCGCAGTCTCCAGCTGCCGATCGCGGTGCTGCCCGCCGCGGGCATCCTGAACCGGCTCGGGCAGCCGGACGTGTTCGGTGCGGACGGGCTGGACTGGACGGCCGTGGCCAAGGTGATGGCGGGTGCGGGCGGGGCCCTGCTGGATGCCGATCTGGGTCTGCCCCTCCTGTTCTGCGTCGGCGTCGCGATCGGCATGGCGAAGAAGGCGGACGGTTCGACGGCGCTGGCGGCGGTGGCGGGGTTCCTCGTCTACCGGGGTGTGCTGCACGCCTTCCCTAAGCCGTGTCCGTCCGGCACGAAGGACGTCGGGGGCGGCTGCCTGACTCCGACGGACACCTTCGCCGGGTACGCGTACCAGAATCCGGGGGTGTTCGGCGGCATCGTCATGGGGTTGCTCACGGCCTGGTTCTGGCAGCGCTACCACCGGGTGAAGCTGGTCGACTGGCTGGGCTTCTTCAACGGGCGCCGGCTGGTCCCGATCATCATGTCGTTCGTGGCGATCGCCTTCGCGGCGCTGTGCCTGTGGGTGTGGCCGCCGGTCGGTGACGCGCTGGAGGGCTTCTCGGACTGGCTGGTGGGCCTGGGTGCCTGGGGAGCGGGGATCTTCGGTGTCGCGAACCGGGCGCTGCTGGTGATCGGCCTGCACCAGTTCCTGAACGTGCCGGTGTGGTTCCAGTTCGGCAGTTACACCAAGCCGGACGGGGCGACGGTCCATGGTGACATCAACATGTTCCTGGCGGGCGATCCGGATGCCGGGCAGTTCCTGAGCGGGTTCTTCCCCATCATGATGTTCGCCCTGCCGGCGGCGGCGCTGGCGATCGCGCACTGCGCGAAGCCGCAGCGGCGCAAGGAGGTCGGCGGGCTGATGCTGTCGGTGGGCCTGACGTCCTTCGTCACGGGGATCACGGAGCCCCTGGAGTACTCCTTCCTCTTCGTGGCGCCGGCGCTGTACGTGGTGCACGCGGTGCTGACGGGCGTGTCGATGGCGGTGACGTGGGCGCTGGGGGTGCACGACGGGTTCAGCTTCTCGGCCGGTCTGATCGACTACGTCATCAACTGGGGGCTGGCGACGAAGCCCTGGCTGATCATTCCCATCGGGCTGGGTTTCGCGGTCGTCTACTACGCGGTGTTCCGCTTCGCGATCACGAGGTGGGACATCCCCACGCCGGGCCGGGAGTCGGACGAGGAGATCGCCGCGATGCAGGCGGAGAACACCAAGGCGTGACGCACCCGCGACACGGGGCCGGGGCCTTCGGATCCGTTGATCCGGAGGCCCTTCCTCCTGTGGCGCAGGCCACAGGAAATCGAAGGTTCCTTATCTAACCCCGACCGTGCTACAACTGGTCTACACCACCCAATGGTGTAGACCATGCGGCTGCCGAGCGGCCTGTGGTCCCCCTTTTCCGAGACGCCGCCACCCCCGCTTTCCATGTCCCCAGGCAGCGCCTTGTCCTCTGGAGGAACCCATGTCCACAGCGACCGCTGCGGAGAAGAAGAAGGGCGCTGGCGTGATGGCCGTCATGCAGCGCATCGGCCGGAGCCTCATGCTCCCCGTTGCCGTGCTGCCCGCCGGCGCTCTGCTCATCCGCCTCGGCCAGGACGACATGCTCGGCAAGGCGTCGCTGCCGGACTTCATCAACAGGATCGCCACGTACATGGCGGCCGGTGGTGACGCGATCATCGGCAACATGGCGCTGCTGTTCGCCGTCGGCATCGCGATCGGCTTCGCCAAGAAGTCCGACGGTTCGACGGCCCTGGCCGCCGTCACCGGTTACCTGGTCTTCCAGAAGGTGCTCGCCACCTTCACCGACTCCAGCCTGCCGAAGATCGCCAAGGTGGTCGACGGCAAGGTCGCGATGGTCGAGGCGCCCGTGGACGCCAAGGTCCTCGGCGGTGTCGTGATGGGCCTCGTCGTCGCCCTGCTCTACCAGAAGTTCTACCGGACCAAGCTGCCGGACTGGGCGGGCTTCTTCGGCGGCCGCCGTCTGGTCCCGATCCTCTCGGCCTTCGCGGGCCTGTTCATCGGCATCCTCTTCGGTCTGATCTGGCCGGTCCTCGGCAAGGGCATCCACGGCTTCGGTGAGTGGCTGGTCGGCTCCGGCGCCGTCGGCGCGGGCATCTTCGGTGTCGCCAACCGCGCGCTGATCCCGGTCGGCATGCACCACCTGCTCAACTCCTTCCCGTGGTTCCAGGCGGGCGAGTACAACGGCAAGAGCGGTGACATCGGCCGCTTCCTCGCCGGCGACCCGAGCGCCGGACAGTTCATGACCGGCTTCTTCCCGATCATGATGTTCGCCCTCCCGGCCGCCTGCCTGGCGATCGTCCACTGCGCCCGCCCCGAGCGCCGCAAGGTCGTCGGCGGCATGATGTTCTCCCTCGCGCTCACCGCGTTCGTCACCGGTGTCACCGAGCCGATCGAGTTCACCTTCATGTTCATCGCCCCGGTGCTGTACGCGGTCCACGCGGTCCTGACCGGCGTGTCCATGGCCCTGACCTGGGCGCTCGGCATGAAGGACGGCTTCGGCTTCTCCGCCGGCGCGATCGACTTCTTCCTGAACCTGGGCATCGCCACCAAGCCGTGGATGCTCGTCCTGGTGGGTCTGTGCTTCGCGGCCCTCTACTACGCGATCTTCCGCTTCGCGATCACCAAGTGGAACCTGCCCACCCCGGGCCGCGAGTCGGACGAGGAGCTCGCCGAGCTGGCGAAGGCCGAGGCCAAGTAGGACGCCCCGGGGCCCCCGCGGCCCGTAGGCGGCCCCGCGCGACGCGGCCCCCGCTCTCCCGGAAGGGGAGGCGGGGGCCGCGTCGTGCTCCCGTGCGTCAGACCTCGTACTCGGCGCCCGCGTACGCGAGGTCGACCGGGCCGCCGTAGACCGCCCGGGCGTCCGCCAGGTTCTGCGCGGCGTCCGTCCACGGCGGGATGTGCGTCAGCACGAGCCGGCCGACCCGCCCGTCGCGCGCGTACTCGCCCGCCTCGCGGCCGTTGAGGTGGAGGTCCGGGATGTCCTCCTTGCCGTGCGTGAAGGACGCCTCGCACAGGAACAGGTCGGCGCCCTCCGCCAGCATGCCCAGCTCCGGGCAGACCCCGGTGTCGCCCGAGTACGCCAGTACGCGCCCGCCGTGCTCGACGCGGATGCCGTACGACTCGACCGGGTGGCAGACCTTCTCCGTGCGGACCGTGAACGGGCCGATCTCGAAGACGGCGGACTTCAGCGTGCGGAAGTCGAAGACCTCGCTCATCGAACGCTCGTCGGGGACGTCCTCGTACGCCGTGGTCAGGCGCCGCTCGGTGCCCTCGGGGCCGTAGACGGGGATGGTTCCGCAGCGGCCGCCCTCGTGCCGGTAGTAGCGGGCGACGAAGTACGCGCACATGTCGATGCAGTGGTCGGCGTGCAGATGGCTCAGGAAGATCGCGTCGAGGTCGTAGAGACCGCAGTGGCGCTGGAGCGCTCCGAGGGAACCGTTGCCCATGTCGAGGAGCAGCCGGAAGCCGTCGGCCTCGACGAGATAGCTCGAACATGCCGAATCCGCGGCCGGGAAGGACCCCGAACAGCCGACGACGGTGAGCTTCATGGAGCGTGAACCTCCGTGGACGGTCCGTGGACGGAATGCGGGCCGTGCGTGGGTCGAGCGTAAGGCGCGAAACCTCCGGTCGCTCCTCCGCGGCGGGCCGTTGTGGGGGGAATCACCTGCCGTGTCACCCAGGGGAGCGACGCGGGGTACGGGTGTTGCCGTTCCGCCGTGCCGTTGCCGCGCCGGGCGCCTCCCGCACGGCTACGGTCGGAACATGGACACGTCGTGGTGGCCCGCTGTGCTCGCGGCGGTCGCCGTGGCGGTGGTGGTGCTGCTCCCCCGGCGGCGCACGGCGGTGACGGTGGCGCCCCCGCCCCGCGGAACGGCGCCGCCGCCGCGGGTGCGGCCGGGCGAGCTGTGGCGCCTGGCGGACGGCCGGACCTGCCTGGTGCTGGCGGTACGGGCGCACCGGGCGCGGGTGGCCTGGATCGTCGGGAAGTACGACGACCGGCGGGCCGGGGTGATCCCGCTGCCGCCGGGGACGGCCGGCGCGCACGGCAGGGGCGGGTTCCTGGAGGCGGACCGGCCCGAGGAGGTGTCGCTGTGGGAGTTCCGCAGCCCCCTGGGGACACTGGACCCGGTGCTGTGGGACGAGGCCAAGGGGCTGGGAGGCGGCGCGGGGTGATCCGGCTGCGGCGCGTCTACGATCCTCCCGAGCCGGGGGCGGACGGCGTGCGGGTCCTCGTGGACCGGCTGCGGGAGGTGGCGGCGGGCCCGCTGCCCCTGCTGACGGCGGTGAAGGACCCCGCCGCCGGTCACGCGGCGGTGCCGGCCGAGCCGCTGGGCGACGCCGACGGGGCGTGACGGCGCGCCGCACCCGCCGCGGGAACGCGGGGATGCGGCGCGGAGCCGGGGCCGGGGCCGGGGGGCGGCGGCCGGACGCCGCGTCAGAGGCGGGCGCCGGGCCTGTCCGTGCACAGCGCCCAGATGACGAACACCCCGACGGCGATCGCGATGAGCGCCCACAGGGGCTGGTAGGGCAGCCACAGGAAGTGGAACAGCACCGAGAGCGCGGCCACGACGACACCGGCGGTCCGGCCCCACGGGGCGCCCTTGAGGATGCCGACGCCGACGACGAGGACGACGGCGCCGAGGACCAGGTGGATCCAGCCCCACGCGGTGAGGTCGAACCGGAAGGTGTAGTCGCCGACCGGCAGGTACACCTCGTCCCGGGCGAGGGCGGCGATGCCCTCCAGGACGCTGAACAAGCCGCTGACGGCCATCAGGACACCGGCGAAGGCGGCCCCGCCGCCGGCCCACGCGGCGGCGGGGCCCGGTCCTGGGCCGGCGGCGCCGGCCGGGGCCGAGGGGGAGTTACTGCCCGGGGTGGTGGTCATGTCGCCACCTTCCTGCTGGGGGAACCGGTCGTACCGAGCGTGCGCGCGGGGGACCGGCCGGGCGACCCGGCGGGGCCGGCCGGGTGAACCGCCGTTCCGTCGCCGCCGGACCCCGGGGCCGGGGCCGGGGCCGCGGCGGGCCGGACGCGGGACGCCGCCGGGTCCGCGTACCGCGGTCCCGGCGGCGTCATCGGGCCGTGCCATTGCGTGCCGTGCGTGCCGTGCGTACGGACCTCAGGCCCAGAGCTGGCCTTGGAGGACCTCGATGGCCTCTTCCGTGGTCGCCGCCGTGTAGACGCCGGTCGACAGGTACTTCCAGCCGCCGTCGGCCACGACGAAGACGATGTCGGCGGACTCCCCCGCGGCGACCGCCTTGCGGCCCACGCCGATCGCCGCGTGCAGCGCGGCTCCGGTGGAGACGCCCGCGAAGATGCCCTCCTGCTGGAGGAGTTCGCGGGTGCGGGTCACCGCGTCGGCGGAGCCGACCGAGTAGCGGGTGGTGAGCACCGAGGCGTCGTACAGCTCGGGGACGAAGCCCTCGTCGAGGTTGCGCAGGCCGTAGACGAGGTCGTCGTAGCGCGGCTCGGCGGCGACGATCCGCACTCCGGGGACGTTCTCGCGGAGGTAGCGGCCCACGCCCATGAGGGTGCCCGTCGTGCCCAGGCCCGCCACGAAGTGGGTGATCGACGGGAGGTCGGCGAGGATCTCCGGGCCGGTCGTGGCGTAGTGGGCGCCCGCGTTGTCCGGGTTCCCGTACTGGTAGAGCATCACCCAGGAGGGGTTCTGCTCCGCCAGCTCCTTCGCCACCCGTACGGCGGTGTTCGAACCGCCCGCGGCCGGCGACGAGATGATCTCGGCTCCCCACATCGCGAGAAGGTCGCGGCGCTCCTGCGAGGTGTTCTCCGGCATCACGCACACGATCCGGTAGCCCTTGAGCTTCGCGGCCATCGCGAGCGAGATGCCCGTGTTGCCGGAGGTGGGTTCCAGGATGGTGCAGCCGGGGGACAGCCGGCCGTCCTTCTCCGCCTGTTCGACCATGTGGAGCGCGGGGCGGTCCTTGATCGAGCCGGTCGGGTTGCGGTCCTCCAGCTTGGCCCAGATGCGGACGTCGGCCGAGGGGGACAGTCGCGGCAGGCGCACCAGCGGGGTGTTGCCGACCGCCGCGAGGGGGGAGTCGTACCGCATTACTTCGAGCCGCCGGCCACGGCCGGGAGGATGGTGACGCTGTCGCCGTCCTTGAGGGCGGTGGAGATGCCGTCGATGAAGCGGACGTCCTCGTCGTTGAGGTAGACGTTCACGAAGCGGCGCAGCTGGCCGCCGGCGTCCTGGTCGACGAGTCGCTCTCGGATGCCCTTGTGACGGGTCTCCAGGTCGGCGAACAGCTCGGAGAGGGTGGCGCCCTCGCCGTTGACGGCCTTCTCGCCGTCGGTGTAGGTGCGGAGGATGGTGGGGATGCGGACCTCGATGGCCATGGCAGGCTCCAGTGTCGTGAAAGGGGCGAAGGAGTGTGCGGGCGCGCGTTCGTGCTGCCCCGCGCGGAGGGGGCCGGGTGCTCAGGCGGCAGGACAGATGGCGCTGGCGAGGCGGCACAGGTCGACGTGCAGCCGCGCCACGAGCAGCAGCCTGCCGGGCGTCTCGATGCTCACGTCGTGGGAAACCATGCGGTCATGTTAACGATTCCCGGTCCCCCGTTTGGAGTGTGATCCCGCATCGTGGACGCCATCGGCTCACATGGTGGTCAGTAGGCGGCTACGACCTGCACTTCTTCCTCCGTGATCACGCCGTCGACGATCCGGTAGGAGCGGAACTGGAACTCGCCGAGGCCGTCCTGGTCGGCCGTGGAGACCAGGACGTAGTGCGCGCCGGGCTCGTTCGCGTACGTGACGTCCGTGCGCGAGGGGTAGGCCTCGGTGGCGGTGTGCGAGTGGTAGACGATCACGGGGTCCTCGTCCCGGTCGTCCAGTTCGCGGTAGAGCTTGAGCAGATCCTTCGAGTCGAACTCGTAGAACGTGGGCGAGCGGGCCGCGTTGAGCATCGGGATGAACCGCTCGGGGCGGCCGGTGCCCGCCGGGCCGGCCACCACGCCGCACGCCTCGTCCGGGTGGTCCTTGCGGGCGTGCTCGACGATCTGGTCGTACAGGGCCTGGGTGAGGGTCAGCATGGGCCACAGGATAAGCAGACGGGCCCTCTCGTACCGAGGAGTGGTACGGGAGGGCCCGAATGGTGGACACGACGCCCCGGGCGCGGGGCCCGGGGCGTGTTTCCCGGCCGTGACGGCGGCCGGGGGGCTCGGGTTCCGCGGGTCAGCGGGTGACCTTGTTGAAGGCGGCTCCGCGCGGGTTGCGGGCCTTGAGGACCAGGTAGGAGACCCCCAGGACCAGGCCCCACAGCGGGGCGCAGTAGAGCGAGACGCGGGAGTCCTTGTCGACGCCCATCATCACGATGACCATGCCGATGAACAGCAGGGCGAACCAGCTGGTCCAGGGGGCGCCGGGGGCGCGGAAGGAGGACTGGGGCAGCTCGCCGCGGTCGGCCTTGGCGCGGTAGCGGATCTGGCAGACCAGGATCATGACCCAGGCCCACATGCCGGAGATGGTGGCGAAGGAGACGACGTAGTCGAAGGCCTTGCCCGGGGCGACGTAGTTGATCCAGACGCCGACCAGCATCAGGGCGGCGGAGAAGGTGGTGCCGACCAGCGGGGTGCCGTTCTTCGTGAGCTTGGTGAAGAACTTCGGGCCCTGGCCGTTGAGCGCGAGGTCGCGCAGCATGCGGCCGGTGGAGTACATGCCCGAGTTGCAGGAGGACAGGGCGGCGGTCAGCACGACGAAGTTGACGATCGCGGCGCCGACGCCGAGGCCCATCTTCTCGAAGGCGAGGACGAAGGGGCTCTCGCCGGCCTTGAAGTTGGACCACGGGATGACCGACATGATCATGATGAGCGCGCCGACGTAGAAGACGGCGATGCGCCACGGCACGGTGTTGATGGCCTTGGGCAGGGTCTTCGCGGGGTCCTTGGACTCGCCGGCGGTGACGCCGACCAGTTCGACCGCGAGGAAGGCGAACATCACGATCTGCAGGGTCATCAGCGTCTCGCCGATGCCGTGGGGGAAGAAGCCGCGGTCGTTCCACAGGTTGGAGACGGAGGCGGTGGCGGCCGCGTCGGAGAAGCCGATGGTGAGGATGCCGGCGCAGATCAGGATCATGCCGACGATGGCGGTGACCTTGACCATGGAGAACCAGAACTCCAGCTCGCCGAAGAGCTTCACGGAGATCAGGTTGGCGGCGTAGAGGATCACGGTGAAGATCAGGGCGTACGCCCACTGCGGGAAGCTGTCGTCCGTCCAGTACGCCATGTACTTCGCGGCGGCGGTGACCTCGGTGATGCCGGTGACCACCCAGAACAGCCAGTACGTCCAGCCGGTCGCGTACCCCCAGAACGGGCCCAGGAACTCGCGGGCGTAGTCCGAGAAGGAGCCGGAGACGGGGCGGTACATGAGCAGTTCGCCCAGGGCCCGCATGATGAAGAAGATGACCAGTCCGGCGATGGCGTAGGCCAGGATCAGGCTCGGTCCGGCCTTGGAGATCGCCTTGCCCGCTCCGAGGAACAGGCCGGTGCCGATGGCTCCGCCGATCGCGATCATCTGGATCTGGCGGGCTCCGAGCGCCCGGTGGTAACCCTCCCCGTCGCCCTCGCCCCGACCGCCCTCGCCGGGCGTCCTGTCGTGCTGCTCGACCTGCACAGAGGTCATGTTTTGGTGCGCCTTTCTCCACGCCGACCCGCGCCTGGAACGGCTGCGGATCGGGTCCTCGATCCCCCCGGATACGGATGGAGTTGCACGCCGGCGGTCAGCCGGTTCAAGCGGGCCGGGGGACATGGGTGGCGTCCCGTCGGCGATCGTGAAGATTTATCACGGGCTTACGGGTGGGAAAAGGGCGCAGAAGCGGCCTTCGGCATGGTCATACCTGGACATGGGGGCAGAAATGGATCAGATCACCGCATGGCGGTGATCTGATCGTTATCCGGATTTGAGCGTCCGCTGAGCGAACGCGAAGGTGCATTTGACGTTCGTCGGCCGTCGGCCCCCGGCCGCCCGCGTGCGGTCAGAGGGTCTCGATGAGCGTCTCCTGGAGCCCGCCCAGCCAGAGGTAGGCCATCACCATCGGCTTGCGCGGGTCGTCGTCCGGGAGCCGGAACAGCATCGCGCTCTCGTCGTCCTCGGAGATGTCGAGCCGGGCCGCGAGGGTCAGCCGCAGGTCGTTGAGCGCGCCGAGCCAGCGCAGCGGCAGCTCGCCGGTCAGCTCCAGCACCGCCGCCCCGTCGCCGGCCGGGGTGAGGGAGTCGAGGCTGCGCACGACGGCCAGCGCGTCCTCCCGCTTGCGGGTGCGCAGGTCGTTCTCGGTGAAGCGGCGGAACTCCGCCGAGCGGGCCCGCAGCTCCTCGGCGTCCTGCCCCGGGCGCGGGCCGTCGGGGCCCCCGTAGGCGTCGGGGAAGAGCCGGGCCAGCGCCGGGTCGGACGGGGGCTCGGTGGGGCCGTCGGAGGAGAACAGCGCCGCCAGGGGGTCGGCGTCCTCGGCGGGTTCCGGCCCGCCCGGGCCGATCAGCTCCAGCAGCTGCACGGCCAGCGAGCGCAGGATGGAGATCTCGATCTCGTCCAGGGCCACGGCGGCCCCGCCGCCCTTCAGGGGCTCGAACACGCCGCCCATCAGCCGCGGTCCTGCGAGAGGGTCGCCCAGAGCCCGTATCCGTGCATGGCCTGCACGTCCCGCTCCATCTCCTCGCGGGTGCCGCTGGAGACGACCGCCCTGCCCTTGTTGTGGACGTCGAGCATCAGCCTGGTCGCCTTGTCCTTGGGGTATCCGAAGTACGCCTGGAACACGTACGTCACGTAGCTCATGAGGTTGACCGGGTCGTTGTGCACCAGGGTCACCCACGGGACGTCCGGTTCGGGGACCGCGAAGGTCTCCTCGGCGGATTCGGTGCGTTCGATCTCAATAGGAGCAACACTCACTCGTCCCATGCTGCCACTGTGGCGGGCCGGTCGCACAAACGGACCCCACATCTCGTCAGTTTGACGAGATGTGCGCTAGCATCCGTGTCATGAACCCTGCGGACCTGGGCCTGCCGGTGGACGTGCCGTCGACAGCGCTCTTCACGGATCACTACGAGCTGACGATGCTCCAGGCAGCCCTGGCGAACGGCACCGCCGACCGCCGCTCGGTCTTCGAGGTCTTCACCCGGCGGCTGCCCGAGGGGCGCCGCTACGGGGTGGTGGCGGGCACCGGGCGCGTCCTGGACGCCGTCGAGAACTTCCGGTTCGACAGCGCGGTACTGGAGTTCCTGCGGGACCGGGCCGTGGTGGACATGCGGACGCTGGACTGGCTCGCCTCGTACCGCTTCTCGGGTGACATCTGGGGCTACCCCGAGGGGGAGGTCTACTTCCCCGGATCGCCGGTCCTGCGGGTCGAGGGCAGCTTCGCCGAGTGCGTACTGCTGGAGACCGTGATCCTCTCGATCCTCAACCACGACTCCGCCATCGCGGCGGCCGCCTCCCGGATGGCCTCGGCCGCCGGTGACCGGCCGCTGATCGAGATGGGGGCGCGCCGGACGCACGAGCTCGCGGCGGTCGCGGCCTCGCGGGCCGCGTACGTGGGCGGCTTCAGCTCCACCTCGGACCTGGCGGCCGGCTTCCGGTACGGGATCCCGACGGTCGGCACCAGCGCGCACGCCTTCACCCTCGTGCACGACAGCGAGCGGGACGCCTTCACCGCGCAGGTCACCTCGCTGGGCAGCGGGACCACCCTGCTGGTGGACACGTACGACGTCGCGGAGGCGGTCCGCACGGCGGTGGACGTCGCCGGGACCGGCCTGGGCGCGGTGCGCATCGACTCCGGCGACCTGCTGCTGGTGGCGCACCGGGTGCGCCAGCAGCTGGACGAGCTGGGCGCCACGGGCACCCGGATCGTGGTCACCTCCGACCTGGACGAGTACGCCATCGCCTCGCTGGCGGCCGCGCCCGTGGACGCGTACGGGGTGGGCACCCAGCTGGTGACCGGCAGCGGGCACCCGACGTGCTCGATGGTCTACAAGCTGGTCGCGCGGGCGGCGTCGGCCGACCCGAAGGCGCCGCTGGTGCCGGTGGCGAAGAAGTCCTCGGGCGGCAAGACCTCCGTCGGCGGGCGCAAGTGGGCGGCGCGCCGGCTGGACTCCGACGGGGTCGCGGAGGCGGAGGTCGTCGGCACCGGACCGGTCCCGGCCGCGCTGGCCGACGCGCAGCTGCTGGTCCAGCTGGTGAAGGGGGGCGAGGTGGTGGCCCGCGAGCCGCTGGAGGCCGCCCGCGACCGCCACCGCACGGCCCGCGCCGGGCTGCCCCTCTCGGCGACCCAGCTCTCCCGCGGCGAGGCCGTGCTCCCGACGGAGACCCTTTACTGAGGCCCCCCTCGCGCGGCCGCGCCCCGGCGGGGCCCGCCGCGCGGAGCCGGGCGCCCGCCGGGCCCCGCGGCGTTCCCCCGGGGGTCGGTCCCGCAGTTTCGGGAAGGGGCGGGGTGGGGCAAGAGCCCCCGCGGGGCCCGCCGCACCGCACGACCACACACACCGACCCGAAGGACACGCGACATGCACCGCGCACTGATCGTCGTCGACGTACAGAACGACTTCTGCGAGGGCGGCAGCCTCGCGGTCACCGGCGGGGCCGACGTCGCCGCCGCGATCACCGAGCTGATCGGGCAGACCACCCCCGGCTACCGGCACGTCGTCGCGACGCGGGACCACCACATCGACCCCGGCTCGCACTTCGCCCGGCCCCCGGCCGAACCGGACTACGAGACTTCCTGGCCGGTGCACTGCGTCGCCGGGACCGAGGGCGTCGGCTTCCACCCGAACTTCGCCCCCGCCGTCGCCTCCGGGGCGGTCGCCGCGGTCTTCGACAAGGGCGCCTACGAGGCCGCGTACAGCGGTTTCGAGGGCACCGACGAGAACGGCCGGGGCCTCAGCGAATGGCTGCGGGAGCGGCACGTGAGCGAGGTCGACGTGGTCGGCATCGCCACCGACCACTGCGTGAAGGCCACCGCCCTCGACGCCGCCCGCGCCGGCTTCACCACCCGCGTCCTGCTGGACCTGACGGCCGCCGTGGCCCCGCACACCACCGAGAAGGCGCTGGAGGAGCTCCGGGCGGCCGGCGTGACCCTGGTCGGCGGCGGCCACCGGAGCCGCTGAGGCGGCCGGCGAGGCGGCGGCGGCCGGCGAGGCGGCGGGGGCCGGCGCGGTCGCCCAGAGCGGCCCGCGCCCGGCTCAGCCGCCCAGGAGGGCGCGGATCGGGTGCCAGAGCTCCTGCTCGCGGTCCGGGGCCCCGCGCCACAGCAGGCCGTCGGGGTGGTGGAGGACGGCGGTGACCTCGTCCGGGGTGGGGGGCTGCGCGTTGCCCCGCAGGTACACGGCCCGCATGCCGAGGTTCCGCAGCCTGGTCAGGGCGCGTGCCCGGTTCGCGGCGTGTACCAGTACGCGTACGTTTCCGTCCGTGCCGCCCGCCGCGGACGGCGGCCTCGGCAGCGTGAGCGCGACCACCACGCTGCCGCCTGGCAATCTGACGAAACCTCCACCGGGCATGATCTTCAGCTCCCCCGTCAACAAGAACAGTCGCCCACGCATCTAAACGCGATCGGCCGCCGCCCGCTAGGGGGCGACGGCCGATCATGCTTTGACCTGCGGCTTTACGAATTACTTGACGGCCGGGCCGACCTCGATCGTCATCTGGAGCCCGTCGTAGGTCTCCTTCGCGATCTTGATCTTGGTGTTGGTGTCAGTGACCTTCACCGAGCCGGTCGGGTTCTCCTCGTAGTAGTACTTGCCCTTGTGGTCGTCGAAGACCATGTTCGCGGGCTTCGGCTTGACGAAGAGCGACTCGCCGTTCTTGTGCAGGGTGAACGCGTCCGTGGAGTACGCGCTGAAGGTGGCGTCGTACGGCTGGATCTTGTTCCGCAGCAGGGTGCCGTCCGACCACTTCATCGGCTTGGCGTTGGCGTCCACCGGCAGGATCAGGCCCTGGCCCGGGTGCTGGCTGGTGTTGTTGTCCTTCTGGGACTTGTCCCACAGCCAGATCAGCAGACCGTCCTGGTAGGGGTAGTGCTCGACCCAGCCCGGCTTGGTGTTGGCCCAGCCGAAGTTGTACGGGCCCACCTTGAGGGTGGAGTCGTACGAGACGTAGCGGCGGTTCTCCACGATGTAGTACTGCGGGTACTCCTTGGTGAAGCCCGCGCCGATCCGCTCGAAGCCCTTGCCGGTCCAGCCGTTGTCGCCGTTCTCGGCGCCGTCGGTGAACAGCGCGGCGCCGTCCGCGGTCAGGGTGACGGCGTCGGCCGTGAAGCCCTTGCCGCCCGCGCCGCCGTCCGTCTGGTAGCGGAAGCGGAGGTCGACCTTCTTGCCCGCGTAGGCGTCCAGCGGGAAGTTCAGCGCCTTCCAGGCGCCGGAGGTGCCGGTCAGCGACGGGCTGCCGGAGGCGTCGGCCGGGATGGCCGCACCGTCGGCGGTGCCGGCCAGGGCGGTCCAGGTGGCGCCGCCGTCCGTGGACACCTCGGTGTAGAGGAAGTCGTAGTCGGCCTCGATGTCCCACCAGCCCTTGAGGGAGAGGGCGGCGGACTTCTTGCCGGTCAGGTCGACCGAGCGGGTCAGGGTGTTCTTGAGGTCGTCACCCATCTGGCTCCACCACTGCGAGGAACCCTCGGCGGGGGCGACGATGTCGGTCTTGACCTGCTTCTTGGGCAGCTCGACGACCAGCGCCTGCTTGTCCTTGGTGTTGTACTCGGCCACGCCCAGCTTGTGGGTGGACTTCGTCGCGGCCTTGGCCGTGTCGTAGTTCAGCCAGCCCAGCTGGAGCTTGTC
This sequence comes from Streptomyces sp. NPDC012794, assembly GCF_042901085.1. Taxonomy (NCBI): domain Bacteria; kingdom Bacillati; phylum Actinomycetota; class Actinomycetes; order Kitasatosporales; family Streptomycetaceae; genus Streptomyces; species Streptomyces sp. NPDC012794. Next base: position 100,921 of record NZ_JBIBCI010000013.1, on the reverse strand, counting down.
CCAGGCGGTCATGTCGCCCGGGAGGTCGCCTATGGAGTCCTTGCCCTGGCCGAGCCAGGAGCCCGCGGACATCAGGGACCAGAAGCCGACCGAGTTCTCGCCGCCACCGGAGGTGTCGTAGAGGTCCGGCAGGCCGAGGTCGTGGGCGTACTCGTGCGCGAAGACGCCCAGGCCGCCGTTCTCCGGCTGCACCGTGTAGTCGCCGACCCAGATGCCGGTGTCGCCGATCTGGGTACCGCCGGCCTTGTTGTTCGCCGGGCCGGTCTTGCCGACGTCCGTGCCGTACGCGTACCAGCGGTGCGCCCACAGCGCGGTCTTGCCCTGCGCGCCGCCGCCGGCCGACTCGTCCTCGCCCGCGTGGACGATCTGGAAGTGGTCGATGTAGCCGTCGGGCTCGTTGAAGTTGCCGTCGCCGTCGAAGTCGTTGCGGTCCCACTGGTCGTACTGCGCCAGATGGGCCTTGATCTCGGCGTCGGTCTTGCCGGCCTTCTTCTGGGCCTCCGTCCACGCGGTGACGCCGTCGCGGACGGTGTCCCAGACGTTGGAGCAGTTGGACTGGCCGCAGAAGTTCGAGCCGTAACGGGCCTCGTTGTACGGGACCTTGACCCAGTCGGAGACCTCGCCCTCGACCGAGTAGCGGCCCGAGGAGGTCTTCTCGTAGTAGGTCTTCAGCGACTCCTTGCCCTGGCCCGTACCGAAGTACAGGTCCTGGAAGTACTCGCGGCTGAAGTCCTTGCGCCAGGCCGTGCTGTTGTTGGTCGCGCGGTCGGGCTGCGCGATCGTGTTGTGCAGCGGGCCGGGGGTGCCCCCGTACTTCGGCTCGGCCGGCTTCGGGCCCTCGGGGCCGTCGGGGTCGTGCATGGTCGTGTTGTCGACCTGGTCGCCGAACTCCACGAGGATCGTGAAGATCTTGTCGGTCTTCTCGCGGCCCAGCTCGACGTACTTCTTGTCGTCGAGCTTGACGACCTTCGAGGCACCGCGCTGCTCGACGTTCTTCTTGCCCGACAGCACCTGGTCGAGGGCTGCCTCGCGCGCCTGCGCGTTCTGCTTGCTGAACGGGGTTTCGAGGTTGTGCTGGACCTGCTCCTTCGCGGGGGAGCTCGGGTCCTGCTTGTCGACAGCCGGAGCGTTGCCCCAAGCGGTGGTGGCCTGGGCCGTGGTGAAGAAGGCGCCCGAGGCCGCGGTGGCGGCCATGGTCACGCCGACGGCGGCGGCGCGCAGCGCGCGACGCCTGGTGGAGTTTCCGGTCACTTGATGTCGTTCCCCTCCCGCGGCCGCAACGTGGGTCGGAACGTCTCCATAGGAGCGGGGGGTTCCGCGCGGCGCGCGTCTCAAGTGACGACATTTGACCGGAGAGTCTAAAGAAAAGACAGACCTTGACTTCTTCCTTACAACTGCACTATGCGGTCAGCGAGTTCCGCTATTCGGACGTTCCGTCGCCATACCGCCCCATCCGGGGCGAAGACCTCCCGCCGGCTCGGGCATTCCGGGTATTGCGACCAGGCGTGCGACGCCGTGCGCCCCCTCCGTGCCCCGGCACCGTGGGTAAGTTCACGCTTACCTGTCACTCCGTCCGGGCAAGCCCTGGGGGAGTCACTTGACGCGTGCGCGACCTGTTGAGGCGACTCCCCCCTCCATGCCTCGAGGACGGAAGAAGCCATGCCGCGTCCGACTGCCGCACAGCTCGTCTACGGCTCCGCCACCGTCGTCGTGTCGACGATCGCCCTGCTGCTGCTCTCGCGGACGAGCACCGGGATCGGAGTCGCGGTCATCTCCGCCGCCGCGCTCGCCCTGGGACTGCTGGTCGCGCTCACGGTCGCGGTCCCCCGGGGCCGCGGCCGGCACGCGGCGCGGCGGGCCGGCGGGCAGGGCGCAGGGGCGTCCGCCTGGCGGGGGGCCGCGCCCTCCGGGCCGGCCGCGGGGGCGGAGGCCTCCCGGGTGCCCGGGCCCCGCACGGCCTCCTCGGACCACCGCGTCCACCACTGACCGGACACCGGCGCGGGCGGCCGCCCCCACCGGGGTCGGCCGCCCGCGCGTGTCCTCGTACCACTCGGCTCAAGAAGAACTGACCACCACCGTCTTGGCGACCTTGTCGTGGAGCCCCTGCCGGTACGGCTTGTCGACGAGCATCGACACGATCAGCGCGAGCGGCCACAGGCAGAAGCAGCACACCAGGGTCGGCAGCCAGAGCACCACCGCTCGGCCGAGCGCCGGACCGGAAGGGGGCACGCTGCCGTCGTTGAGCATCGCGACACGCAGACCCAGGACCCTCTTGCCCAGGGTCCGGCCGTTCTTCCGCGTGAACCACCAGTCGTAGCCGATGTACGCGACGATCGCGATCAGCGTCCACACCAGACCCGTGCCGCCGTACGACTTCGAGATGACGGCGGTGACGTCCTCGCCCTCCTCGGTGTCCACGACGTAGCGCCTGTTGCCGAAGGGCAGTTGGATGAGGAACAGCGGCACCGCGATGATCAGCGCGTCGAGCACGCGTGCGACGAGCCGCTTCCCGAAGTCGGCGAGCGGGGGCATCCCGGCGAGCGGGTCGGGCATGCCGTAGCCGCCTCCTCCGCCGCCGCCGTACGGGTCTCCGGGTCCGCCACCGCCGTACGGGGGCGGCGGCGGGGGGTAACCGCCGGGGGGCGGGGGCGGGGGGTAGCCGCCGCCACCGGGGGGCGGCGAGCCGTACGGCGAACCGCCCGACGGAGGTGTCGGTTCCTGGGGCTTCTTGAGGAACGGGTCGTCCTCGGGCGGCTGGCCCGGCGGCGGCTGATCGGTGCTCATGGCCCGAGTCGAACCCGGCTCCGCCCGCCCCGCAACGCGGCCGCGTCCGTCCGGGGCACGGCCCCGGCACGCCCTCCCGGACCGCTCAGCGGGTCACGTACGTCCCGGCCGCCCGGTCGTGCCAGGCCCGCCGGCGCGGCCGGTCCACCAGGCACCACAGGCTGCCCGGCAGCCCCAGGAACGCGAACACGAGCCAGCGGCGCAGGGCCGCGCCGAAGGTGGGCGGGCGCAGGGTGGCGGCGGCCAGCACGCGCACGCCGAACAGCTTCTTGCCCGGGGTGCGGCCCCAGCGGGCGGTGGGCAGGGCCTCGTAGAGGACGCCGAAGAGCAGGACCGCACCGAGCACGAGGCCCAGGTGCCCGGCGGTGGTGGCGTCGAGCAGGTACACGGTGGTGGTGCGCCCGCTCGCCCGGGCCGCGTCCACCTTCGCCTCCAGATGGGCCGTCACCCGGGGTACGAGGGGCAGCGCCACGGCCGCGGCGACCCCGGCGTGCACGAGGGCGTCCACCAGCCGGGCCGCCCCCCGCCGCCCCAGCCCGGCGGGCCGCGCGGCCCGCTCCGCCATCCGCTCGAAGACGGCCCGGGTGTCCTCCCGGACGGGGGCGGGCGCGGCGGCGGGCGGCTGCGGGGCGGGCGGCTCCGGGGCAGGGGGCTGCGGGGCGGGGGCGGCCGTGGGGCGGGGCCGGGCGGTGGGCTCCGGGGCGGGGGCGGGCGCGGCGGCCGTGGGGCGGGGCCGGGCGGGGGCCGGGGCCTCGCGCGTCGCCGGGATCCTGCGTTCCGGCGCCGGCGCCGGCGTCGGCTCCGGTTCCGGTTCCGGCTCCGGTTCGGGTTCCGGTTCCGGCCGCCGGGGCGGGGCGTCCGGTACCGCCTCCGGCCAGCTGGAGGTGAGGCCCGAGGTACCGGCGCCCGGGGCGTCGGGCCAGGCCGGCGGGCGGGCCGAGAGGATGCCCACGCTCTCGGCTGCGGCCTGCGCCGGGAGCCTCTGCGCGCCGGCCGCCGCCGCTGCGGGCCGGGCCAGGGAGATCCTGGCGGCGGGCCGGACGGGCTCCGACTCCGCCGGCTCCCCCCACGAGACCCGCGCGTCGCGGGGGCCGCCGAAGCCGGCCTGGTGGACGGGGTCGACCTGCCACCCCGCCTGCCCCCGTCCCGCAGCGGGACCGGCCCCGGCCTCGGGTTCCGGCGCGGGCCAACCGGCCCCGGCCGGACGGCCCGCGCCGCCCGGGGCCGCGCTCCGGGCCCGGTCCGCTTCGGCGGCCCGTACCGCGCCCGCGTAGCCCCCGTCGGGCCCGGGGGCGGGCGCCCGGCCGGACGGGGGCGGCGGCTGCCGGTTCGCCGGGGGGCGCGGGTCCCGCAGGGCCGCCGTCATCGAGGTCTCGTCCAGGAACACCGGCCCCGTCTCCTCCACGCGAGCGGCGGCGGGAACGGCAGGACGGCTCGTACCCGGAACCCAGGACGTTCCGTTCCAGTACCGGACGTACCCGGGGATGGACGGGTCGGGGTAGTAGCCCTCGCGGGCCGCGTGCTCTCCGTCACCAGGGGAGGCCGTCAATGTCCCCAACTCCGATCGTGGCTCGAGGCTTGTGCAGGGGAGGACCAAGGGGAGGACCATAGCCAAGAACCCCCTGCCGGCAGGTCCGGTAACGGGAGATTCCAAGCCTTCGGGCGAACCTCACCCCGCCACCGCCCTCGACGACGGGTTTCGGTCAGCCGACAGATTCCGGCCAACCTGACATTCGTCGCGGAAACCCGCGTCATACCCGGGCACGAGGGTGCTCTCTCCTCGTGCGGGGCGACGACCGCCCCGCGTCCGCCTGCGAACGCCCGAAGTGAGGCCGCCATGCACCACCACCCCGTCGTCGAGCGCGAACTGGAACTCAAGCTGGTCCTGTCACCCGAGCGCAGCATCCCCGTCCCCGCGAAGCTGCTGTACCTCACCGACGACCCCTACGCCGTGCACGTCACCTTCCACTCCGGCTCCAGCATGCCGGTCAACTGGACGTTCGCCCGCGAGCTGCTCGTCGAGGGGGTGTTCCGCCCGTGCGGCCAGGGAGACGTCCGGATCTGGCCCACGAAGATCGGCGGCGAGTCCGTCCTGTGCATGGCGCTGAGCTCTCCGGACGGCGACGCCCTCCTGGAGGCCCCGGCGGGTGCGGTGTCGGCCTGGCTGGAGCGCACCCTGCACATGGTCCCCCCGGGGACGGAGGCGGAGCGGCTCGGCCTGGACGACGCCCTGGCCGCGCTGCTCACCCCCACCCCCGCCGACGAGCTGTGGCTGCGCGACCCGTGGCCCTCCGACGAGCCCGCGGACGGGGACCTGTGACCCGCCGCGTCCCGCCGCGCACGGGCCGGCCGTCAGAAGAGCTTGCCGGGGTTCAGCAGTCCGAGCGGGTCGAAGGCCCGTTTGACGGCGCGCTGCATCTCCAGGCCGACCGGCCCCAGTTCCCGTGCCAGCCACTCCTTCTTCAGCACCCCGACGCCGTGCTCCCCGGTGATAGTCCCGCCCAGGGACAGCCCCAGGGCCATGATCGCGTCGAAGGACTCCCGGGCGCGCCGCGTCTCGTCCTCGTCGGCGGGGTCGAAGCAGACCACCGGGTGGGTGTTGCCGTCGCCGGCGTGCGCGCAGACGCCGATGAGCAGGTCGTGTTCCGCGGCGATGGCGGCCGTCCCGTCCAGCATCTCGGCGAGCCGCGACCGCGGGACGCATACGTCGTCGATCATCGTCGCGGGCCGCAGCGCCTCCAGGGCGGTGAGGGACATCCGGCGGGCCCGGAGCAGCAGTTCCGTCTCCGCCTCGTCCTCGGCGGGTACGACGGCGCTCGCCCCGGCGGCGGCGCAGAGCCCGCCGACGGCCGCCAGGCCGGCGGGCGCGTCCGGGGTGTCGAAGGCGGCGAGCAGCAGCGCCTCCGTGCTCTCGGGCAGGCCGATCTTCCCCAGGGCGTTGACGGCGCGGACGGTCGTACGGTCCATCAGCTCCAGCAGCGAGGGCGTCAGGCCGGCCTCCATGACGGCGCAGACGGCCTCGCAGGCGGCCGCCACCGAAGGGAACTCGGCGGCGAGCGCCAGCTGCCGGGGCGGCGCCGGCCGCAGCGCGAGGACGGCTCCGACCACCACGCCGAGGGTGCCCTCGGAGCCGACGAACAGCCGCGTCAGGTCGTACCCGGCGACGCCCTTGGCGGTACGCCGTCCCGTGCGCAGCAGCCGCCCGTCGGCCAGCACCACGTCGAGGCCAAGCACGTACTCGGCGGTGACCCCGTACTTCACGCAGCACAGCCCGCCGGACGCGGTGCCGATGTTGCCGCCGATGGTGCACTGCTCCCGGCTGGAGGGGTCGGGCGGGTAGTACAGGCCCTGTTCGGCGACGGCCCGGGAGAGGACCGCGTTGACCACGCCCGGCTCGACGACGGCGATCCGGTCGACGGCGGACACCTCCAGGATCCGGTCCATCTTCACCAGGGACAGCACGATGCAGCCGTCGGAGGCGTTGGCACCCCCGGACAGGCCCGTGCGGGCGCCCTGCGGGACCACGGGGACCCGTAGGGCGGTGGCGGTGCGCATGACGTGCCGGACCTGCTCCACGGTCCGGGGAAGGACGACGGCGGCCGGGGTGCCGGCGGCGCAGAAGCCGGCCGTGTCGTGGGCGTAGGAGGCGGTCACCTGAGGGTCGGTCAGCAGCGCCTCGGGCGGGAGTCCTTCACCGAGCCGGGCCATGAGATCGTCATCCATGGGGCCACAGTGGCAGCCGGGGCCATCGGTGTGAACACGGCCGCGACCGGCTTCGGACACCTCGGCGCGCTCTTCATATTGACGCACAGTGAGCGCATGCACGGTTTCGACGAGCAATCCCAGCAGCCCGCGCCACCCGTGAACTTCACCGGCCGCAAGACGGTCGTGGCGGCCGCGGTAGCGGTGGTCCTCATCGCCGGGGCCCTGCTGATCCGCCCGGCCCGCACCGGTGACGACGCACGCCCTCCGGGGCCGAGCGAACGGGCCGCGTCGGCGGTGGGCATGGGCGCGCCGGCGGCGGCGGTGGACCTGACGGCGCTGGTCGCGGACCGGGAGAAATGGGTCGCCGCGCACCCGCGGGACGACGCTTCGTGGGCGGTGCTCGGCTCGGCGTACCTGGAACAGGCCCGGCGGACGGCCGATTCCGGGTGGTACCCGAAGGCGGAGAAGGCGCTCAAGCGGTCGCTGGAGGCCCGCCCCGCCGAGAAGGGCAACCTCGACGCGATGACGGGCATGGGCGCGCTGGCCGGCGCCCGGCGGGACTTCGGGACGGCGAGGAAGTGGGGCGAGCTGGTACGGGCGCAGGCGCCGCGGCGCTGGACGGCGTACCCGGTCCTCGTGGACGCGTACACGGGCCTCGGCGACTACAAGGCCGCGCAGCGGGCGATGGACCGGCTGATGGAGCTACGGCCGGGGCTGGCCGCGCACCTGAGGGCCGCTCAGGTGTACCGCGACCGGGGCTGGCGCGAGGACGCGGTGGTGGCGCTGGAGGCGGCGGGCGGGGAGGCGGAGTCCCCGGCGGAGAAGGCGTACGTGCTGTTCCGGCTCGGGGAGCTGGCATGGGAGCGGGGCGACCCGGGCGAGGCACTGCGCCAGTACGAGGGCGCGCTGCGCACCGATCCGGCGCAGGGAGAGGCGCTCGGCGGCCGGGCCAGGGCGCTGGCCGCGCTGGGGCGGGGCGGGGAGGCCGTACGCGACTACCGGCTGGCGCTGGGACGCACCCCGGTGCCGCGGCTGGCGCTGGAGCTGGGGGAGCTGCTGGAGTCGCTGGAGCGGCCGGAGGAGGCGCGGGCGCAGTACCGGTCCCTGGCGGCGCTGGCGGCGGCGGGCGAGGCGAACGGGGTCAACGAGGAGGTGGTCCTCGGCCTGTACGAGGCGGACCACGGCGATCCGGCCCGGGCGGTACGCCGCCTGTCGGCGGAATGGGCCCGGCACAAGAGCGTGCAGGTGGCCGACGCCCTGGGGTGGGCGCTGCACCGGAACGGCGAGGACGAGCAGGCCCTGGAGTACGCGAAGAAGGCGACCGACCTCGGGCTGCGGAGCGCGGAGTTCTCCTACCACCGGGCGGTGATCGAACGCGGCCTGGGCGACGAGGCGGCGGCCCGCCGGAGCCTGCAGACGGCGCTGCGCACGAACCCGGTCTTCTCCCCGCTGCGGGCCCCGCTGGCGAAGGAGGCCCTGTCGGCCATCGGCCAGCCCCCGGCGGGCGGCCCGGAGAACATGCGGCCCCGCACCCCGTGGGTGGCCCCGGACCTCCCGGAACCGAATCCGCCGAAGCCGAAGCCCGCGACGGCCAAACCGAAGCCCGCCACCACCTGACCCGCCCGGCCGGCGCCTGAGCCGCAGCCCGAGCCCCGCAAGCCCCCTCCAGCCCCGCCGGCGCTTGTGGCGCGGGAGTCTGGGGGCGGAGCCCCCGGGAACGGGGGTCCGGGGTACAGCCCCGGGGAACGGGCGAAGGGCGGGGGCGGGGAGCAGCCCGCGCGGCGGCGCCCACCGCCCCCGCCCCGGGCCGTACAGGCCAACGGCCCCGCCGGAGACAACCGGCGGGGCCGCATCACCCCCGGGCCGGGCGACCTAGAGGTTGCCCCGCTTCTCCTGCTCCCGCTCGATCGCCTCGAACAGCGCCTTGAAGTTGCCCTTGCCGAAGCCCATGGACCCGTGCCGCTCGATGATCTCGAAGAACACCGTCGGACGGTCCTGCACCGGCTTGGTGAAGATCTGCAGCAGGTAGCCGTCCTCGTCACGGTCGGCGAGGATCTTCAGCTCGCGCAGTTCGTCGATCGGCACGCGCGTGTCGCCGACCCACTCGCCCAGCGTGTCGTAGTAGGTGTCCGGCACGGACAGGAACTGGACGCCCGCGGCCCGCATGCTCCGCACCGTCGCGACGATGTCGTTCGAGGCGAGCGCGATGTGCTGGACGCCCGGCCCGTTGTAGAACTCCAGGTACTCGTCGATCTGCGACTTCTTCTTCGCGATCGCCGGCTCGTTGATGGGGAACTTCACCTTCTTGGTGCCGTCCGCGACCACCTTCGACATCAGCGCCGAGTACTCGGTCGCGATGTCGTCGCCCACGAACTCCTTCATGTTCGTGAAGCCCATGACCTTGTTGTAGAACGAGACCCACTCGTTCATGCGGCCCAGCTCGACGTTGCCGACGCAGTGGTCGATCGCCTGGAAGGTCCGCTTGGCGGGCGGGGCCACCATCGGCTCCACGGCCACGTAGCCCGGCAGGTAGGGGCCGGTGTAGTCGACGCGCTCGACGAGGGTGTGGCGGGTCTGGCCGTACGTGGCGATCGAGGCGAGCACGACGGTGCCGTTCTCGTCCTTGACCTCGTACGGCTCGTCCAGGCCGCGCGCACCCTGCTCGACGGCGTACGCGTAGGCCGCGCGGGCGTCGGGGACCTCGATGGCGAGGTCGATGACGCCGTCGCCGTGCTCGGCGACGTGCTCGGCGATGAAGCGGCCGTGGTCGGTGGTCGCCTTGATGACCGAGGTCAGGACGAACCGCGCGGAGCCGTTGGTCAGGACGTAGCTGGCGGTCTCACGGCTTCCGTTCTCCGGTCCGGAGTAGGCCACGAGCTTCATGCCGAAGGCGGTCGAGTAGTAGTGCGCGGCCTGCTTGGCGTTGCCGACGGCGAAGACGACCGCGTCCATGCCCTTCACCGGGAAGGGGTCTGCCTCACGCGCGGTCTGCGGGGTGGTGTCCAGGGTCTCAGTCATAAGCGCAGATTCCCGCCCTTCCACAAGCTGCGCAATAGTTTCCTTTTCCGCTGTACAGATTGCCCAGCGCGGCCCCAGCATGACTGAAGGATCTGTGCAGTATGCGCAGCCGATCAAGGAAGGGTTCCCATGGGTATCGACGAGCTCGACGGCCGTCTCATCGTCCTGCTGGCGCGCGAGCCCAGGATCGGGGTCCTGGAGGCGTCGCGCCGGCTCGGCGTGGCGCGCGGCACGGTGCAGGCGCGCCTGGACCGGCTCCAGTCCAACGGGGTCATCCGCGGTTTCGGGCCGCAGGTGGACCCGACCGCGCTGGGGTATCCGGTGACCGCCTTCGCCACGCTGGAGATCAAGCAGGGCCAGGGGGCGGACGTACGGGCCCACCTGTCGGGCGTCCCCGAGGTGCTGGAGCTGCACACGACGACGGGGCACGGGGACATGCTGTGCCGGCTCGTGGCCCGGTCCAACGCCGACCTCCAGCGGGTGATCGACCGGGTGGTGGGCTTCGAGGGGATCGTCCGCGCCTCCACGGCGATCGTCATGGAGAACCCGGTCCCCCTGCGGATCATCCCGCTGGTGGAACAGGCGGCGGCGGACGGCTGATCCCCGCGGCAGAGTTCCAAAGAAGTGGTTGCAAAGAAATGCTTGCACAGAAGCCTTTGCAACCCTACGCTTGAGGCATGCCCGGAAAGAACGCCACTCCCGAACCCAGCCCCGAACCCCACCCCGCCCCCGGACCCCCTCCCGAAAGCGGCCCCGCGGCCGCGACACCCCCACCACCCCCGGAGCCCAAGGTCCGGACGCTGGACTCCCGCTCCCTGCGGGGCCTCGCCCACCCCCTGCGCATGCGGCTGCTCCGCGCCCTGCGCATGAGCGGCCCGGCCACCGCTTCACAGCTGGCGGAGCGGCTCGGAGAATCCAGTGGGGCCACCAGCTACCACCTGCGCCAGCTCGCCGCCCACGGGTTCATCGAGGATGCGCCCGAGCGGGGCAAGGGCCGTGAGCGCTGGTGGAAGGCCGCGCACGACGGCACGCGCCTCGACGACTCGCTCGTCCTCGACGACAACCCCGAGACGCGAGGGGCGGCCGAGGTCTTCCTGGCCGAGATCATGAAGATCCACACGCAGGAGCTGACCTCCTGGCTCGGCGAATCGGTCGACTGGTCGCCGGCCTGGCGCGGTTCCAGCGACCTCAGCGACTTCACCCTCCGTCTGACCGCCGGGCAGACCCATGAACTGGTCCACAAGCTCCACGAGCTGATCAACAGCTACCGGGACCTGCCGCCCGCCGGGAACGCGGAGGAGGTGGAAACGGTCCGCATCCACACCCACGCCTTCCCGCGCCGCACCACCGAATAGCCCCCTCCCCTCTCCCCCTTCGCTCCGCCGCATCCGCCGCATCCGCAGAAGGAGTCCTGCCATGCACGCCTTCACGCACGCCCAGATCCACGCCGCCCGCACCGCCGCCCTCGCCGCCGAGGCCGCCGTCTGGCACCTCGCCCGGGAGGCCGCCCCCAGCCCCTCCCCGGCCCTGCCGGCCCTGCGCAACCGTCTCGGCGAGGCCCTGGTCGCCGCCGGCATACGCCTGATGCAGCCGGCCCACGTCCACCATCGCATCCGGCAGAACGCCGCATGAGCCGGCGGCCCTTCGCGGCGGTCCTGGCGGCCAACACGATCTCCATAGCGGGGAGTTCCCTGACCCTGATCGGCGTCCCGTGGTTCGTGCTCCAGACCACTGGCAGCGCCGGACGGGCCGGCGTCGTCGCCTTCTGCGCCACCCTGCCGGTGGTGATCGCAGCACTCGTCGGCGGCCCGGTCATCGACCGGATCGGCCGCCGCAGGGTCTCCGTCGCCTCGGACGTGATCTGTGCCCTGTCGGTCGGCGCGATCCCCCTCCTCCACTCTGCGGACCTGCTCGAATTCTGGATGCTGTGCGCGCTGATGGCCGTCGGCGGTCTCGTGCACACCCCCGGCCTGACCGCCCGCTACGTCCTGCTGCCCAGCCTCGCCGAGCACGCGGACACCACCATCGCCCGGGCGGCGAGCCTCTACGACGCCGTCTCGCGCGGGGCCCGGATGGTCGGCGCCGCGGTGGCGGGCGTACTGATCTCGGTGTTCGGAGCCGAGACCGTCCTCCTCCTGGACGCGGCCACCTTCGCCGCGTCCGCACTCCTCGTCTCCGCCTTCCTGCGTGGCGTCCCGGCCGCGGAACCCCAGCGCACCCGGGAGAGACCCTCCTTCGCCGCCTACCGCGCCGAGCTCGCCGAGGGCTGGCGGTTCCTGATCCACTCACGGCTCCTGATGGGCATCACCCTCATGGTGATGACGACCAACGGGCTGGACCAGGGCTGGTCCTCCGTCCTCCTGCCGGTCCACGGCCGCGAGGACCTCGGCGGCGCCACCACCCTCGGCCTGATGGTCTCCCTCTTCGACGGCTTCGCCCTGCTGGGCGCCCTCCTCTACGGCGCCTGGGGCGAACGCTTCCCCCGCAGAGCCGTCTTCGCGGGAGCCTTCCTCGTCTCCGGGGCCACCCGCTACGTGGTCGCCGCCGTCACCGACACCCCGCTGCCCCTCGCGGTCACCATGGCCCTGGCCGGCCTGGGCGCGGGCGTACTCAACCCGATCCTGACCACCGTCGTGGCCGAGCTCGTACCGGAGGACCTGCGCAGCCGTGTCTCCAGCGTGAGCATGGCGGGCGGCGAGCTGGCCATGCCGATGGGCGGCCTCGCGGCGGGCCTGCTGGTCGACGGCTTCGGGGTGACCACGGCCCTGCTCCTGTTCGCCGCCGTCTACCTCCTGGCGACCAGCGCCCCGCTGCTCTTCCCCGCCTGGCGCGGTCTGAACGCGAAGCCGTCCGTCAGCAGGACGGCACGTTCTCACTCCGGTTCAGCGCCCGAAGCGAGTTCACCGCGTCCGTCAGCGAAGTGACGGGGATCAGCTGAAGCCCCTCGGGGAGTTCGGACTTCGCGTCCGAACACTCCGCCTTCGGCACGAGGAACACGGTCGCCCCGTCGCGCCGCGCGGCCTGCGTCTTCAGGCCCACTCCGCCGACCGCGCCGACCGTGCCGTCGGCGCTGATGGTTCCCGTGCCGGCGATGCTGCGGCCTCCGGTGAGGTCGCCGCCGCTGCCGTCGCCGACGAGCTTGTCGACGATGCCGAGGGTGAAGAGGAGCCCGGCGCTCGGGCCGCCGACGTCGGCGAGGTCGAGCCGGACCTTGATGTCCTTGGGGTCCTTGCGGAGGTAGCCGAGGGCGGCGGTCACGGCGGCCGACTGCGACTGGGCCATTTCCTCCAGGTTGTGCTCCTCGATCTGCCGGTCGCTCCCGCCCGAGGGATAGACGGACTCCCTGGGCATGACCGCCTCGTCGCCCTTGAACCAGTGGTCGATCAGCTCGTGCAGCGTCATCGTCGAGGAGGGGCCGGTCGCCCGGATGGTGGTCATCCGGAGCTGGCCCTTGGTGTCCCGGACCGGGGCGCCGGTGACGGTGATCACCGGCTTGCCCTGGTCGGTGCCCAGCACGTCGGCCGTGGGGCCGGGCACGGCCACCACGAAGGGCAGCGGCGCGAGGGCCGCGACGGCGAACAGTCCGAGGACGGGCGCGGCGCAGACGGCCAGGGCGGCGGGACGCGGCAGACGTGTGAGGCGTGAGAGCACCCGGTCAATCTACCGACCCGGACCGCCCGGCCCGCGCCGCCCGTGTCCGCGCCCCTCAGCGCAGGGCGTCGGCGACCTCGCGGGCCGCGTCGACCACGCGGGGCCCGACCCGCTCCGGCACGGCGTCGGCCAGCATCACGACGCCGACGCTGCCCTCCAGTCCGGTGATGCCGACGAGCGGAGCGGCGGCACCGCTGGCGCCCGCCTCCAGCTCCCCGTGGGTCAGGGTGTAGCCGGGCTCGATCAGCGAGCCCTGGCGGGCGGCCAGGATGGCCCGGCCGGCCGCGCCGCGGTCCAGCGGGTGGCGGAAGCCGGCCCGGTAGGCCACGTGGTAGTCGGTCCAGGTGGGCTCGACGACGGCCACGGCGAGCGCCTCGGTGCCGTCGACGAGGGTCAGGTGCGCGGTGGCCCCTATGTCCTCGGCGAGCGAGCGCAGCGCGGGCAGGGCCGCCTCGCGCACGAGCGGGTGGACCTGCCGGCCCAGGCGCAGCACGCCGAGCCCGACGCGGGCCCGGCCGCCGAGGTCGCGGCGGACCAGGGCGTGCTGCTCGAGCGTGGCGAGCAGACGGTAGACCACCGTGCGGTTGACACCGAGGCGGTTGGAGAGCTCGGTGACGGTCAGACCGTGGTCGGTGTCGGCGAGCAGCTTGAGGACCCTGAGCCCTCGGTCGAGAGTCTGGGAGGTTTCCGCGGTCACGACGCCTCTCCCTCTGTTTTAGGTGGGCGGCGGTGACTCTCATGCGGTGCGGTGCTGCCGGTCCCACGGCGACGCATGGAGAGGCCGCCGGTAGCGGCCATGGCACCGGCTGCGCTCCCGCGGCGGCGCTGCCACGGGGCGTTCGATGCGGGGACAGTAGCGAGCGAGTCCGCTGAGCGAAAGGCCTCGTCCAGAATCCGGTCGCCTACTGCCGGTTTAAGCCGTTTTCTTCGCGCAGCTGTATCGATTCGTAATGTCCATTGACCGAAAACCGGTTTACACGGGCCTTACTCTGATCGTGTTCAAAAATGATGTTGGGGGGAGCGGGCAACGCAAGCCTCGAACGCTTATCAGGGGAGAGAAGCAACAGTGAAGCTGAAGCGCATGGCCGTCGTGGCCGCTGCCGCCGTGGTGGGCCCGACGGTCCTGATGGCCACGCCCGCGATGGCGGACGAGGCCCAGAACCCGGCCGTCACCACGCCGGACGCGGCTCCGAAGGACGACGCGGCGCCCGCCGCCGAAACCCCGGCCAAGGAGGCGGCGCCGGCCGTCGACACCCCTGCCAAGCCCGCCGCCGAGAAGCCGGCGCCCGCCCCCGCCCCGGCCAAGCCCGCCGCCGAGAAGCCGGCCCCCGCGCCGGCCCCGGCCCCGGCCGCGCAGGACGAGGAAGAGGAAGACCTGGTCGCCACCGGCCCGGTCCTCGGCGTCAACGGTGTCCCGAGCGCCTTCAAGGCGGGCGGCGACTGGACCAACCTGACGTACACCGTCGACAACTCGAAGGGGAAGGCGCAGGAGAGCTACGTGCTCGTCCTGGCCGTCGCCGACCAGGCCGCCGAGCTGGAGGCCTCGGACGTCAAGATCCAGATCTTCCACCAGGGTGCCTGGCACGACGTGGAGATCATGGGCGAGGGCGGCTCCGTCGTCGCTCTGCTGAGCGACGACATCGACATCCCGGCCAAGAAGGTCAGCCTCCAGGTCCGCGTCAAGTTCACCACGGGCGCCCCGGCGGGCGAGATCGTCGTTATCGCCGCCGGTGGCAGCAACGTGGACGACGACGTCTTCTCCGACACGGCCGTGGTCGAGTCGAAGATCGTCAAGGGCTACACCGGCGGTGGCAACACCGGCGGCAACACCGGCCACAACAACGGTGGCAACACCGGTGGCGGCAACAGCAACACCAAGCCGAACGGCGGCAGCAGCACCACGCCGATCGTCGACAACAGCACCGGCTCCGGCAACACCGGCGGCAGCACCCACACCGGCGGCGAGCTCGCCGAGACCGGTGCCGACGCCGCCACCAGCTGGGCGCTCGGCGCCGGCGGTGTCGCGCTCGCCATGGGTGCGGCCCTGGTCGCCGGCACCGGCCGTCGTCGCCGCGTCTCCGCCTGACGCACAGCACACGGGAACGGGGTCCGCGCGCAGCAGCGCACGGACCCCGTTCCGCGTACTCAGGAGCGGCTCACCGCATCCGCGTGGCCCACTCCTGCACCTTCTTGATCCGCTCCTTCAGCTGCCCCGCCGTCGCCTCCGCGCTCGGCGGCCCGCCGCACACCCGGCGCAGCTCGGTGTGGATCACCCCGTGCGGCTTGCCGCTCTGGTGGACGTACGCGCCCACCATCGTGTTCAGCGACTTCCGCAGCTCCAGCAGCTCCTTGTGCGAGACCACCGGCCGCCGCTCGGCCGGCAGCTCCAGCAGGTCCGCCTCCGCGTCCGGTCTGCGCCGGCTGTGCGCGATCTGCCGCGACTGCCGCTTCTGCAGCAGCAGCTGCACCTGGTCCGGCTCCAGCAGCCCCGGGATGCCGAGGTAGTCCTGCTCCTCCTCGCTGCCCGGGTGCGCCTGCATGCCGAACTCGGCGCCGTCGTACAGCACCCGGTCGAAGACGGCGTCGGACTCCAGCGCCTCGAAGGACATCTGCTCGTCCTCGCCGGTATCCTCGTCCTCCTGCCGGTTCGCCTCCTCCATCTCCTTCTCGGACTCCGCGTACGGGTCCTCGTCCTCGCCCGCCTTCTTCGGCCGGTCGAGGACGTGATCGCGCTCGACCTCCATCTCGCTCGCGAAGCCGAGGAGGTAGGGGATCGTCGGAAGGAACACGGAGGCCGTCTCGCCGCGCCTGCGCGACCGCACGAAACGGCCGACCGCCTGCGCGAAGAACAGCGGGGTCGAGATCGTCGTCGCGTACACGCCCACCGCGAGGCGCGGTACGTCGACGCCCTCGGACACCATGCGGACCGCGACCATCCAGCGGTCGTCGCTCGCGCTGAACGTGTCGATGTTCTTCGAGGCGCCGGTGTCGTCGGAGAGCACGACGGTCGGCCTGGTCCCGGTGATCTCCCGGATCAGCTTCGCGTACGCGCGCGCCGCGTCCTGATCGGCGGCGATGACGAGACCGCCCGCGTCCGGGATGCCCTTGCGGACCTCCGTCAGCCGCTGGTCGGCGGCGCGCAGCACGTTCGGCATCCAGTCGCCGCGCGGGTCCAGCGCCGTGCGCCAGGCCTGCGAGATGGCGTCCTTGGTCATCGGCTCGCCGAGACGGGCCTCGATCTCGTCGCCCGCCTTGGTGCGCCAGCGCATGTTGCCGCTGTAGGACAGGAAGATCACGGGCCGGACGACGCCGTCGCCGAGGGCGTTGCCGTAGCCGTAGGTGTAGTCGGCGGAGGACCGCCGGATCCCGTCGTTGCCCTCCTCGTACGTGACGAAGGGGATCGGGTTGGTGTCGGACCGGAAGGGCGTGCCGGTCAGCGCCAGGCGCCGGGTCGCCGGGTCGAAGGCCTCCAGGCAGGCCTCGCCCCAGGACTTCGAGTCGCCCGCGTGGTGGATCTCGTCCAGGATCACCAGGGTCTTGCGCTGCTCGCAGCGGTTGCGGTGCAGCATCGGGCGCACGCCGACGCCCGCGTAGGTGACGGCGACCCCGTGGTAGTCCTTGCTCAGCGGCCCGGCCGAGTACTCCGGGTCGAGCCGGATGCCTATCCGGGCGGCCGCTTCGGCCCACTGCTTCTTCAGGTGCTCGGTCGGCGCGACGACGGTCACCTGCTGGACCACGTGGTGGTGCAGCAGCCAGGAGGCCAGGGTGAGCGCGAAGGTCGTCTTGCCGGCGCCGGGGGTGGCGACCGCGAGGAAGTCCCGCGGCTGGGTCTGGATGTACTTGTCCAGCGCTCCCTGCTGCCAGGCTCGCAGCTTGCTGGCGGTACCCCACGGGGCACGGCCGGGGAAGGCGGGTGAGAGGTGGTGGGAGGCGGTAGTAGTCACGGTCTCCGGTTCGTTGCTCTCGGCGGTCGTGGCAGTCGTGGTCGTCCTGGTCGCCCTGGTTCTCGTGGTCGGACGCAGGACAACCGGGCCACCCTACCGGTGCCGAGCCGCCCCTCGAGGAGGGACAGGCCCGTGACCTCGGCGGGTGCGGTGAGCGTCACACCGGGAGCAACTCCCGCAGCCTGGCGGCGATCACCGCCACCTCGGTCTCGGCCCCGGACGCCACCGCGACGACCAGCCGGTACGCGGCCTCCTGGTCGGCGGCCGCGGGATCGACCCCGTTCACGGCGAGGAAGGTCGCGGCGGCGAGCCAGGCGGTGCGCTTGTTCCCGTCGACGAGGGGATGGTTCACCGCGATGCCGTGCAGCAGCGCGGCGGCCTGTTCGTACGGGTCCTCGTAGGCCGGGGTGCCGTACATCCGCGCCCGCGGCCGGTGCACCGCCGACTCCAGCAGCCCGGGCGCACGCAGCTCCACGGACTGGTCCCGGGCCAGGCAGGCGTGCCGGGCGACGTCGAGGACCTCGGCGAGGGTCAGGTGCCGGACCTGGTCGGCGGCGCTCACTCCCCGAGCCGCTTCAGCAGCCCGGCGTGCCGCCGCGCCAGCCGCGCGGCCTGCGCCCCGATGCGCTCGCGCTCCCGCCGCAGGTGCTCGCGTACGGCTTCCCGCGCGAGCGCCTCGGCGGTGGAGCCGGTGGCGTCGGCGAGGTCGGCCGGCTCGGCGTGCTCGGCGGGGGACATCCGCAGGGTCAGCTCGTTCACGGTCGCCCCCGGAGCCTAGCCAGCGGTGCGGGCGGGCTCACGCCGTTTTCGGGGGCGTGCGGGGCGTGCGGGCGGCCTCGTCCTCCGCGTCCGCGTCCGCGTCCGCATCCGTCTCGGCCGACGGTGGGTCGAGGCGGGTCGCCACCCATGCCCCCACCAGCGCCACGCACGCCATCGGCAGGAACACCACCAGGAACGCCGCCGGGTGCGAGGCGGACCCGTCCGCCGAGGCGGCCACGTGCCCCGTGCCCACCGCTCCCCCGCCCAGCGCGGCGAACGCCGCACCCCCGGCCGCGAGCAGCACCACATTGGCCAGCGCGTCCGAGATCTGCAGCGCGGCCGAGTTGGCGCCCGCCTCCTCCGGCGCGGACAGCTTCAGCAGCAGCACACTGGTCGAGCCGATCACCAGGCCCATCCCGAGCGAGCCCACGGCCCAGGCGAGGGCCAGCGTCCACACCGGCACCGCCTCGATCAGCACCGCCGGGGCCGCGGCGATGGCCAGGGCCACCATCACCATCCCGGAGACCATCAGCCGCTCCCGGTAGGGCGCCGTCCGCCCCTGCGACTGCACCCAGGAACCGGCCGCCCACGTCACCCCGCCGAGCGCGAGCGAGAAGCCGGCCCAGGTCGGGCTCAGACCGCGCTGGGTGACCAGCATCAGCGGCACGAAGCTCTCGGCCCCGATGAACGCCCCCGCCGCCACCCCGCGCAGCAGCACCACCGACGGCAGCCCGCGCCGCGCCCGGTAGGTGCCGCGCGGCAGCAGCCCCAGCACCGCCGGCACCAGCAGGGCCGCACCGACGACGCCGGGCAGCAGCGACAGCCACCGCAGGTCCTGGGCGGCGTACTGGAGCAGCCCGGCGCCCATCGAGATCCCGAGGGCCAGCCGGATCCGCCGCCGGTCGAACGCGACGGGCGCCCCGGGGTCCACGGGGCCGGAGGCGGTGCGCCGGATCGCGGGCAGCGCCACCAGCAGCGGTACGACGACCAGCGCGGGGATCCCGAGGAACACCCACCGCCAGCCCAGGTGCTCGGTGACCGTCCCCGCGGCCAGCGGCCCGACGATCGACGGCACCACCCAGCTCGCGGCGAAGGCGGCCATGATGGCGGGCCGCAGCCGCTCCTCGTAGGCCCGGCTGATCACCACGTACAGGGCGACGATCACGAGCCCGCCGCCGAACCCCTGCACGGCCCGCCCCACGACGAACACGCCCATCAGCTGCGCGGTCCCGGAGCACACCAGCCCGGCGGCGAAGGCCCCGATCCCCACCGTCAGCGGCCGCAACGGGCCCTGCCGGTCGGCCCACTGGCCGGACAGGACCATGGCGAAGAGGCTGGTGGTGAAGTAGGCGGAGAACCCGAAGGCGTAGAGCCCGATCCCCTCCAGCTCCCGCGCGGCGACGGGCATGGCCGTCCCGACGGCGGTGGCCTCGAACGCGATCAGGAAGATCACGGAGATGATCCCGACGCTGAGCGTCCGGTACGCCGGCCCCAGAATGCCGCCCTGCGGCGGCGGGACGGCGTCGGCGGTCTCGGATATCCCGGGTTCAAGGGCACTCATCGCCCCAGAGTAAGGCCCACAGCCCGCCCACGCCCCTGTCATTTGGACCGATCCCACCTCAGCCGCCGGACCTAGTCCCCTCGCGCACCGCCCGCCGCCGCCACCCCGGCCCCCGCCGCCTGTGAACGCGGCATGGCAGTCACATTGCAGCCCCCACACCCCCCTTCCCGACCCCACCGACACCCCGTACGTTCGTACTCGCACCCCACACCCAGCCGTGTGCCCGAGTGGTTGAGGGACTCGCCTGCAAAGCGAGCTACGCCGGTTCGATTCCGGTCACGGCTTCCCGAAGCCGCAGGCCGTCCGAGGCAGGAGTCCCCGGACGGTCTTCGGCACGTCCGGGGCCGCCCGTCGCCTACGGGGCGTCCACGTACCGCTCGAGGTCCTTGAACTGCGCGGGCAGCCCACCGTCGTCCCGGCAGCCCAGCTCGGCGGCGACAGACCGTGCGGCGGAGTGGACAAGGGTGAGGTAGTCATCTGCTCTGCTGGGATCCTTGCGGTACTCGCCGGCCGACCTGCCGTCGAACCGGGCGGTGATCCTCACGGGAGCGTCAGCCGTGGACCCGACCCGGGAGCTGACGCAGTCGAACACGACCGAGTGGTCCGTGATCCCGCGGTCGACGCGCACGCCAGTCCCCTCCGCGCCCACCAGGTCAGCCGGTCCCGCGTGCTTGCTGCGGGCGATGAAGGTCATGCTCGCCTTCGGGATCCGCCCGCCCCTCTCCTTCTGCACTCCCCTGATCCTGCAGGTCCCATTCGGCATGTTCTCGATATCGACCCCCGCACGGTAGGCGTTCTCCACAGCCTGCGCGATGTCCGCAGCACCGCGATCGTCCTCGGGCTCGCGGATGACGAATGCCGTTCCTTCCATGACCTTTTCCAAGGCTCGGCCGGCCTCCGGAGAGAAGAGGGTCCCCCCACAGACCTGCGCGGTGGAGACCGTCCTCGGCTCCACCCCCTCCGGTTCCGGCTCGTGCTCCCTCGGCAAAGCGACACAGGCGGCCATAACGAGGCTCAGCCCCATGACTCCCACGACCGGGCGCATGAGCCTCACGGCGTCTCTTCCGTCTCTGCCTCATGTCCTTGCTGACCGGCCCGCGAATTGCCCTTCGCGTACCCGATCACCATCGCGTCGTGAAGGTTGTTGCCGAGCACGCTCGTGTCGCTGATCGCGTGCCGCGCCTGGAACTGCTTGAGCGGCGTCTCAGCGCTGCGTTCCCCAGCCTGGTACAGCGCCTTCGTAGTGGCGTGCGTGGCCTCGTCGAGTTCTCCCTTCCTCTTCTCAACTGCTTTGTCCGACCACTCGGTGATCGCGGAAGAGGCCGCCTGTTCCACCGCACCGCTACCCACGTCGATGGCGATCGGCACGGCCACCGCAGCCACTCCGGCACCGGCGACCGTCGCCGGCAGGAGCGCGACAGCGCCGCCGATGGCCGCCGAAGTACCGAATTCGATCCACGCACTGCGTTGCTCGACTGCCTTCTCGAACGCCTCGTGCTTCTTTGCCGTCTCCGCGCCGAGCTGCCCGGCGCGAGAGTCGTCGAGCATCCCCTGGACCTCTGCCGTGACCCGGATCGTGGATCGGGCGCGCCCTTCGTCGATTTGACCGTCATGGAATCCCTGCGACTCCAGGACGGTGGCACCGTAAACGCGTTCCGCGGTGGTCACGGTGGCGTACGAATCGGGGTGCTGCCCGAGAGCGCTAAGCAGGTCGCGCGCGGTCTCCCGGTCCAGCTCCGCATGTCCGTCCCGCGCGTTCTTGGGAGGGGCGAACACACCGTCCTCGTCGCCTTCGCTGAGGGCCCAGTTGACGTCGTCGATGTATCCGGCCGTCATCCGGCCCAGACTGTCCGCGAGGGCCTCGTGGTGTTTGAGCAGCCCTGCGTCACGCCCGTACTTCGCGACTACCGCCTCCATGACCTCGGCCGTACCCTCGGTCCGTTTCAGCTCCGGCGCCCTATCGTCCCAGGCATGGCCGAGGGTCGCGGCTTCCAGGGCGTGGCCGAGGGCAGCGGGCATGTACTGCTTCGCTGCGGCCACGCCCTTCGCGTTCAGGTCATTGGAGTCGGTCGGGCTCGCGTACTTCTCGTGGGCGAAGTAGTCCAGGTAGTTCGTGACGTCGTTACCGAGCTGCGGCACTCCTGCCTTGACCGTGCCGTCCTGGTTGTATGCGACCAGATCCGAACCGTCGCGCTTGAAGAACTCCGTCGCGGCCTCCGGGCTGTGCCCGAGTGCCTCCAGGAAGCTGTTCACAGGGTCGAAGCCGGCGCCGCTCCCGCCGGAGGGATTGAACTGGGTCTGTGTCCAGCCGTTGATCGGCTTGTTCTGGAAGAAGAAGTTCTTGTCCTGCTGCTGAACTTGGATGGCATGGTCCGCGATGGGCACCAGGAAGCGCGGGTCGTAGTTCCCGTAGCGCATGATGCCGCCGAGCAGTTGGTACCCGAAGGGCGGATTGCCGTCGTACTTCGAGAGCGCGATCCGCTCCGTTCCCAGGCGCCGCAGGTCCTGGGCGAACCGGTCCGGCAGGTGCTGCGGATTGTCCGGGTCGGTGGCGGTGGCGAGGTTGAGTCCCAGGTTCTTCTGAAGGTCCTGGATGTCCTTCAGACGCTGCTCGTCGAAGTCTCGGGCGCCTGTGTCGGTGGTGAGCTGCCCGAAGAACTGGAGCGCGCCCTTGGGGCCGAGGCTGCCGTAGAAGACGGTGGAGAACTCCGGCAGCTTGGCGTTGTCGGCCAGCAGTTCGTTGAGTTCCGTGAGTTCGGCGTGGGAGAGGTCCCGGCCCCTCCGCGCGAGGTCGGTCGCCCGTCCGGCCTGTTCGGCGGTGAGGCCGGCGTATTTCGGGGCGCTGAAGTTGTGGTCCTCGGCGACGTTCGCGTTCAGCAGCCGGGCCAGCGACTGGTCGACGTCGTCGCAGGCGTCGACGGCGGCGTCGATCTTGGCCTGCCACAGCGGCCGGTTGACGCGGAGGGACTCCTGGTAGTCGGGGTCGTGGCGGGCCGCGTACCGGTCCGCTTCGGTGGTCAGGGGTAACGCCTCGACCTTCCCCTTCGCGTCGACCCGGAAGCCCGCGGCCGGGGCCTCCTCCTCGGCGATCTTCCTCAGCCGGTCGCGGGAGGCCTCGAAGGTGTCGTGGGCCTGGGTGAGGGCTTGGTGGATGCCCTTGGCCGCTTTGGCGGCGTCCTCGAACTCCTTGGCCGTCTTGTCCACGAACGGCCGTGCCACCCCTGCGGTGACCCCGCTCCATTCGGCCTTGTCCGACTTGGCCTTCATGCCGTTGCGGGCGGCCTCGGCCAGTTCCTCCAGCTTGGTGACCACGGCCCGCCAGTCGCGGACGGCGGTGGAGAGCTTGTCGACGGGGGCGTTCAGCACGTTCTCGTACGTCAGCACGGGCGCCTACTTGAGGTATTCGGCGAGCTTGGAGGTCGTGAACTCGGCGTACAGCTGCTGCTCTTCCCTGGCGTGCGAGGTGAGCGAGTAGTTCAGCCCGTTGGAGATCTGCGCGCAGGCGGCGACCAGCGTCTTGACCTGGCTCTCCCAGTGGGAGTTCGCCTTGGCGAGCGCGGCGCCGCTGGCGAAGCCGGCCTTCGAGAGGGCGCCGGCCGCCTCGGCGGAGGCGGTGGCGGCGTGCTTGCCGTCGGTCTGGAGGCGGGAGTGCAGCTTGTACGCCTCGCTGCCGATGGCGCCGATGTGGTCCTGGTTGAGCGCGAGGTCGGCGCCGCCGCCAGGGGCCGCCGGGGGCGGGGCCTGGTTGAGCCGCATGGAGGCGTTGGCGGCGGCCGTGGCGCGTGCGGCGGACCATTCCTCTTCGAAGGACACCCGGTGCGCTCCACTCCCGTGCGGGCCGGGTCAGGTCAGTTCAGCGCCTGGTCCGGCGTACGACGACTGCGGCGACGGCCCCGCCGATGAGGACGCAGGCCACCAGCCCGAGGGCGATCCAGGGCAGGCTGTCGCCGTCGCCCTTGTCTACCGCAGTCGCGGCCTCCGGCGCAGGGGATGGCGTGATCTTTCCCCCGGGGGAGGGAGCGTTGGCCGGTGCGGATGCCGATGCCGATGCGGCGGCGGCGAGATCGGGGAGCGGGAACACGTCCGCCGGGCCGGGGTCCCCGGGGGTGGGGAGGGCGACGCGGGGGCGGACGACGCCGTAGCCGATGTAGTCGTTGCGCTCGGCGCCGTCGACGGGCTTGCCGGCGGTGTTCAGGAGTACGCGGAGGATCTGGTTGTTGGTCCAGGTGGGGTGGGCGGACCAGAGGAGGGCGGCGGAGGCCGAGGCTAGGGCGGTGGCGTCACTGGTGCCGTGGCTGGTGCAGAGGCCTGTTTTGCTGCTGCATCCGCTGATGATGTCAACGCCGGGTGCAGAAACGTCCACGGAGGCATTGTGTGTGGATTCCTTGGTCGCGGCACCGTCAGCGTCAACCGCCCCAACACCCACTACTCCGGGAACAGCAGCCGGATAGTTCACCTGAGTGTCGCCATCGTTACCCACGGCAGCAAAAATCAGCTTGCCCTTGGCCAACGCATGTTTCACAGCGCCCCTCAGGACATCACTGTCGCTCCAACCTAATGAGACGTTAAGGATCCTAGCTTCGGAGTCCGCAGCGTAGCGGATGGCATCAGCCAGCGTGGTATTGACGGACATTCCGTTGCCATTCATATCGATGCGCAGAGGCTGGATTTTCACATCGGGGGCGAGTCCATACGCGCTCTCGGCACCACCAGGGCCCTTTCCGTTCCCTGCAATAGTCGCGGCCATGGACGTGCCGTGATTTCCATAATCGACTCGCTCGTCGCCGTAGATCGTTTCTGGCGTGAAATTCATTCCAGGAACAACTCGACCTTCGAGTTCGGGAATCCGAGCGACGCCTGTGTCAATCACCGCAACGGTGATTCCCTTACCTGTGCTGATTTTCCAAATTTCATCGGCCTTCATCGCATCGAGATGCCATTGCTTAGATCGCACTGTCTCCGCGTGGGCTGGAACCGCAGCGATTCCAGCCAGCAGCAGGCCCACCAGGGCCGCGATCACCTTCCGCATGTGCACCTCGTGCCAGGTCCGTTCAACTCAGTCGATTACCGGCGGAACAACACGACGGTTGCCTTCCCAGGTCTCTTCGTCCTCGGCCAGGAGGCGGTTGCCACCCTGGCCTCCACGCCTGTAGCTCGGAGCCTGGGAAGGGCCCCCACCAGGGCCTACCACTCCCACGCCCGACCCGCGCGCGAGGCCGGTGCCGGCCTGGGTGAACGGCTGACCGCCAGGCGCAACCTGACGTCCACCTACAACGCCACCCGGCTCTATGGCCAGTCGACGACCAGTCACCGGACCACTCGACGTGCCCTGCGGGGAGCCGAAGCCGCCACCCATCATTCCGGGCACCACTCGACCGCCCGTATGCGGACCATCCGCACCGATGACCGTGCCACGGGGAATGCCTGCACTGGGTCCGCCAATGGGAACCGGTCGGCCACCCACGACCCCCGTGTCGTGGAGTGGAGGCACCGGGATGCCACCAGCCTTGCCATTAGAGGCAGCTGGCGGCCGTGTTAGGGGCAGTGGGTCACCGCCCAACATTGGCGGCCCACTGATCGGTGGGAGTGCCAAAGACGGGAGGGCCCCGTGGGGAGGATTGACACCAGGTCCGTCCGGTCCGGGTCCGGCAGGCAGACCAGACGTTGAAGGCGGTGTCCTGTCCGGCGGCGTCGCGACATGGTCGAGATCCACGTCCACGTTCCAGTCTGGGGCGACTGAGGGCGGGCTGATGGACGATCCAGCCCCCAGGGGGATCGCACTGTCAAACGAAGGCCGACGACCCGCTAGAGGATCGGTTGCAGCCGAGGAGGCCGAGCTGCCCAGAGCTGACGACGCATAAGCAGAGCCACCTGTGCCAGAACTTCCAGAGGTATCACTGGCACGCCCGAAGTCACTGGTCTCGTGGAACGATTCGTTGGGTGCAAACACCCCCGGCGGTGGCGGAAACGTAGGGGGTTCCGCCTTGTTCATCTGGGTCGTCGACGCCTCGTACGACTGCGCCAGCTTCGTCAGCTGCTGTACCGCCTGCGCGTGGTCCGTGGTCAGCTTCGTGTGGGCCGTGCGGGCCAGCTGCTGGGCGTCCGGGTCGTGGTGGTGCTTGCGCGCCGCCTCCAGGTTCTCCGCCGCCGACGCGTCGTACTTCGGGGTGTTGGCCTTGACCTCCACCATCGTCTGGGCGGCCTCGGTCATCCACTTGCCGCCCGCCTCGCTGTACGCGCCCAGCTTCAGCGTCGCGCTGCCCGCTCGGCTCACCCAGTCCTGGAAGGCGTGCGCGGCCTCGCCCTCCCAGCCCGTGACCCGGTGCCGTTTGAGGCTTTCGCCGATCTCCTTGATGGCGGCGGCCGCCTCCGTCAGCTGCGTGGCGCGCGTCTTGACCGTCTCCGGGTCGAGGGAGGCGATCATCCCGAGCAGCTGTTCGTGCGTGTAGCCCTCGAAGTCCGTCGTCGCCATCAGATCGTGCCCTTGCTCGGAACCCGGGTGGCCTCGTTCTCCTGCCGCGCCAGCGGGTCGCGGTCCCGGACGTAGGCTTCCTTCGAACTCTTGATGAGGGCCCGCATGCGGGCCTGCGTCTCCTCGTCCACGCCGCCGTAGCCCTTGCCCGCCGTCAGGACGGCGATGCCCAGTGCCTCGATCTGGCCCGCGAGGCCCTGGGACAGCTTCTGCAGTTCGGCGTGGACCGTCGTGTACGCCTTGAACAGCGCGTCCGCCTCCGCGAAGCCCTTGCCCAGGGTGCCCGCCGGGAGGGTGCCGTGGGCGAGTCTGCCGGCGTCGGCCTCGGAGCCGTCGAGGGTCTTCAGCAGCGCGTCCACGCGGTTCTTGTACGCGGTCATCGACTCGTACTCGACCTCGAGCGCCTTCGCCTGGGCCCTCACCGCGTCCGCCACGCTCCCGGCGACGTTCACCCCCAGCGGACCCGGACCGTTGTCCACCGCCACGATGCCCTCCCCCGTCCCCGTCCCCGTCCCCGTCCGCACCCGCTCGTGTCACTCCAACGACCGGCGCCGACAGGGCCCAAACCGTCAGGAGTTGGGCACACCCGGCACCCCGGGCATTCCCGCCACCACGGCCGCGGACGGCCGGATCGGGATCCTGTTCACGGGACGGCCCGTCGCCGCGCGGACCGCGGAGGCCACCGCCGCCGGGGTGGTCACCACCGGGACGGCGCTCGCCGCCTTCGCGCCGAACGGGGCCACCACGTCCCGCTCCTCGACCAGCCGGACGATGCGGACCGCCGGGGCGTCCAGGGACGTCGGCAGGGCGTAGCCGGTCAGGTCGGGGTGGCGTACCAGGCCCGCCACCGAGCGGAGGTTCTCGGTCAGGGCCGCGCCGACGCCCTGGGTGACGCCCGCTTCGATACGGGCCTCCAGCTGGCGGGGGTTGAGGACGCGGCCGACGTCCTGGGCCACGGCCAGTTCCACGACCCGCACCGAGCCGAGCTCGATGTCCACGTCGACCACCGCGCGGATGGCGCAGAAGGCGAGGCCGACGAAGGCGTCGCCCTGCCCGTCCGCGTCCAGCGGTTCGGTCGGGTGCGGGCGGCACTGGGCCGTCGCCCAGAGCTCCTTGCCCTGTATGGCCTCCGCGACCGTCATGGAGAAGGCACCGTCGTACGACGTGATCCGGCCGTCCGCGATCTGCAGCAGCTCGATGGACATGCCGAGCTTGTGGGCCATGGGCTGGAGGAGCTGCGTGCGGACCATCTTGGCGGCCCGCTCGACGGCTCCGCCCGAGACCCAGGTGTGGCGGCCGTGGGCGGAGGGGCCGGCCGGCGGCTGGTCGGTGTCGACGGGGGCCGTCGACACCTCGTCGATGCCCAGGACTTCCTGGACGATCTGGCGGGCGAGGGTGGCGAAGCCCTGGCCGGTGTCGACGGCCGCGCAGATGACCGTGGCCGTGCCGTTCACGACCTTCACTGTCGCGGTGGAGACCTCGTCCGCGCCCTCGGCGCCGAGCATGTGGACCATGCCCACGCCGTAGCCGACGCCGCGCCGCACCGCGCCCGGTTCGCCCGCGCCCTCGGGGCCGCCGGGCAGCAGCCACTCCTCATCCGGGGTGTCCTTGGGGAGGGCGGGCAGCGGGTAGTCGCGGACCGCGCGCAGCAGTTCGGCCACGGGGGCCGGGCAGGTGACGGTCTGGCCGGTGGGGAGCAGGTCGCCGGTGGCCAGGACGTTGCGCATGCGCAGTTCCGCGCCGTCGATGCCGAGGGCGGCGGCGAGTTTGTCCATCTGGCCCTCGTAGGCGGCGCAGACCTGCATGGCGCCCTCGCCCCGGACGTGGCCGGAGGGCGGGTTGTTCGTACGGACGGCCCAGCCCTCGACGAAGGCGTGCGGGACGACGTACGGGCCGCACGCGAAGGCCACGGCCGCCGCGAGGGACTCGGCGGAGGCGTCGGCGTAGGCGCCGGCGTCCATCAGGATCTGGGCCTCGACCTTGACCAGCCGGCCTTCGGCGTCGGCGTGGTGGCGGTAGCGCAGCAGGGTCGGGTGGCGGTGGGCGTGGCCGAGGAAGGACTCCTCGCGGGTGGCGGCCAGCTTCACGGGGCAGCCCGTGCGCAGGGCCAGCAGGCCGAGCGGGAGCTGGAAGGCGGCGTCCTCGCGGTCGGCGGTGGCGCCGGGGACGCCGGTGACGACGACCCGTACGCGGTCCGGTTCCAGGCCGAAGCAGGCGGCGGCGAGGTCGCGGTCGGTGTGCGGGTCGGTGGAGGCGGTGTAGAGCTCCACGCCGCCGTCGGGCCGGGGCACGGCGAGGCCGGCCTCGGCGCCGATGGGCGCGGGGTCCTGGCGGCCGATCCGGTAGAGGCCCTCGACGACCACCTCGCCCGTCGCCTCCGGGTCGCCGTAGCGGAGCGGGATGTGCCGGATCAGGTTGCCGTCGGGGTGCAGCGGGGGCGCGCCGAAGGACTGCTCGGGGTCGGTGACGGCGTCCAGGAGCTCGTACTCGACCGTGATGGCGGCGGCGGCGAGGCGTGCCGTGTCGGGGTGGTCGGCGGCCACGGCGGCGATGGCCTCGCCGTGGTGGCGTACGACGTCGTGGGCGAAGACCGGCCGGTCGGCGATGCGCCGGCCGTGGGTGGTCGCGCCGGGGACGTCGGCGTGGGTGATGACGGCGCGCACGCCGGGCATTTCGGCGGCGGCCGAGGTGTCGATGGAGCGGATGCGGGCGTGGGCGTGCGGGGAACGCAGTACGGCGGCCCACAGCAGGCCTTCGGCCCACAGGTCGGCGGCGTAGGGGAAGGTGCCCTCGGCCTTGGCGCGGGTGTCGGCGGGGGGGACGGAGACGCCGATTCCGCGTAGGGGGCGCGGCTGTTCGGTGTCGCCGTCGGTGCCGAGGCTCACCGTCGCCATGGTGGTGGTCGTGGTGGTGCCGGCCGTCGCCGTGGCCGCGTCCTGGCCGCTCACGCCATGCCTCCGTTGTGCTGGTCCCCGCCGAGTCCGGTCGGGCCGTTGGGTCCGGTCGGGCCGGTCGTCTGGCCGTCGAAGCCGGGCTGGCCGTCGAAGCCGCCCTGGCCGTCGTAGCCGCCCTGGCCGCCCTGGCCGCCCTGGCCGTCGAAACCGCCCTGGCCGTCGTAGCCGCCGGTCGCGTCGTAGCCGTCCTGGCTGTCGAACACGCCGGAGCCCGGGTTCGCGCCGAAGGGGTCGAAGCCGTCCGTGGTGTGCGCCGCCGGGTGGATCCCGCCCTCGCCGGGCTGGGCCTGGTGCGGGATGAGCGCGTCGGACTGCGCCGCGTTGGCCTCGCGCTCGGCGACGACCTCGCGGACTGCCTCGATGACGCCCTTGTAGCCCGAGCAGCGGCAGAGGTTGCCGCACAGCGCCTGGCGGGTCTCCAGGTCGCTGGGGGCGTGGTTGCCCTCCAGCAGGTCATGGATGGTCATGGCCATGCCGGGCACGCAGAACCCGCACTGCACCCCGCCCGACCTGCACAACGCCTGCTGCACGTCGGAGAGTTCCCCGCCGCTCGCGAGGCCCTCGACGGTCCGCACCTCGCTGCCGGCCGCCGTCGCCGCCGGGACCAGGCAGGAGGCGACGAGCCGCCCGTCGACCTGGACCGCGCAGGCCCCGCACTCGCCCTGCGAGCAGCCGTCCTTGGCGCCGGCCAGGCCGAGGCGCTCGCGCAGCACGTACAGCAGGGACTCGCCGATCCACGCCCCGGTGACGGGCCGGTCGGCGCCGTTGACGCGCAGGACGTAGGAAGCCGCCGGATGCTCGTGATGGGCGACGGCGGGGGCGCCCTCTTGTTCGTACGCGTTCTCCCGCACCGGGAAGCTCCCGGTGTCGCCCTCGCCCGGAGGTGTCACACCGCTGTCGGCACCGCCGTCATCCGGCACGGGCGCGGCCTCCGCTGCGGCCGGAGCCTGCGCCGGGGCCTGCGCGAAGCCGTGTCCGGTGCCCTCGGCGCCCTCGGCGCCGCCGTCCCCGGCCGGACGCGGCCGCTCGCCCTCGACCGGCATCTCCGCCGGGCCGTGGGAGGCCTCGATGTCCGGGGCGGCGGGCACGGCCTCGGGCTCCGGCCCGGCCGCCTGGAGGTAGCCGTCGGGCAGCGGGGTGCCCACACCGGGGCCGCCCAGCACCCTCGGACCGCGCCCGGGGGAGCCGGGCCCCGCGGGCGCACCCGCGGCCCCGCCCGGGAGCACACCGGAGCTCAGCAGCACGCCGGAGCCCGCCTCGGCCGCCTCGGGCGGGGCCCAGGGGGCGGAGGCGCCGCCGGGCAGCGTCGCGGGCGCGGCCGGGGTCCAGCCGCCGTCCAGGGCGGGGTCGCCCGCATCGCCGGGCAGCGTCCACTGCCCGGTGGCCACCGGGTCCTCGGAGCGGTGTACCGCCTCGGGGAAGTGCCACTCGGCGGTCGAGCCGGAATCCTGGTCGGCGTGCGGCTCGGCGTACGGGTCCGCGTACGGGTCGGCATGCGCAGCCCCGCCCGGCGACTCCACGCGCAGCCCCCCGCCGAGCGTGCCGTGCGGCCCGCCCTGCTGGTCGGCATGAGCGGCCCCGCCCGGCGCCCCGCCCGGTGACTCCGCGTACGGGGCACCGCCCTGCGGTTCCGCCTCGGGCTCCCCCGCCGGCCCGGCCGCCGCGAAGGCGGCGGCCACCGATGCCGGGAGCGGGATCGACGCCGGGATCGGCGCCCGGGCGGGCGCCTGCGGGCCGGGGCCGGCGCCCGCGCCGGGGCCCGTCCCCGAGCCCGCGTCCGGCCACTGCACCGGCATCGTCCAGGTTCCGGTGGCGGAGGGGTCCGCACTGCCCGACCCGAGCGGCAGGATCATCGGCGGCGGCACGAAGCCGTGCCCGGGCGCCGCCAGCGGTTCCCCGCTGTCGAGCGCGTCCAGCATTTCCTGCGGCAGCTGCACGAAGGCCGTGGCCTCGTTGTCGTACTCGCCGCCCTGTGGCACCGGCTCCCAGCCCCAGCCGTTCCCGGCCCCGGCAGCGTTCCCCGTCGTTCCGCTCACGTTCTCGTTCTCGCTCATGAGGTCAGCGCCCTCCCCAGGGCCCTGCGCGCCAGCACGGCCACCGTCCGCCGCAGATGGAGTACTCCGGAGGACGTCTGTTCCCCCTGGTCGGGCACACATGCGGCCGCGACGTACTCGCCGAAGGCCTCCAGCGCCTCGGGGGCCAGGCCGCGGTCCCCGTCCCAGTCGATCAGCGAGGCCACCCACTGCTCGGCCTCCAGCGGCCGCAGCGGCATCGGGGCCACCGCGCCGATCGCGCACCGCACGCCCCGGCGCGCGGGGTCCAGGACGAGCCCCACGGACGCCAGCGCGCGCCCCGGTCCCGTGCGGCCCGTGGCCTTCAGGAACACCTGCGGGGCGTGCAGCAGCGGCACGCGCACGAAGCCGATCAGCTCGCCCGGCCGCAGCATGTCGCGCCCGGCCAGCAGGTGGGAGACGGGGATCTCGCGCTGCGAGCAGCCGGAGTCACCGAGGCTGCCGGGTCCGACGATCACCAGCTCCGCCTCCAGCGCGGCCAGCACCGGCAGGGCGTCACCGGTCGGCGCGGCCGAGGCGATGTTGCCGCCGAGGGTGCCGGCGTTGCGGATCTGCGGGGGGCCCGCGGCGCGGGCGGCGGCGGCCAGCGCCGGGATGAGGGCGGCGAAATCCGGCCGTCCCATCCGGGCGTGGGTGAGCCCGGCGCCGAGGAGCGCGTGCCCGTCCTGGTACTGCCAGCCGCGGATCTCGTTGATCCGGCCGAGGCCGACCAGGGCGGCGGGGCGCAGCAGCCCGGCGTTGACGGCGGCCATGAGGTCGGTGCCGCCCGCCACGGGCACGGCCGCGGGCATGGCGGCGAGTGCCGCGACGGCCTCGTCGAGCGAGGCCGGCAGCGTCACGGACTGCGCCCGCTGCGCCTGCGGCTCCTGAGCCGGATGCGGTGCGTGCGGCCCCTGAGCCGAATGCGGTGTGTGCGGTGCGTGCGTGGTCAACCCGGCTGCCCCTTCCCGATGTCCCGGTCCCGGCGCTCACGCCTGTCCGCCGTACGGTACGTGCTCACCGCCGGGACGTGGCAACTCTGGCACATCTTCGGGGCCGCCCGGCGCGAGGGTCGCCCGTGTACCGGGCGCCGGCCCGCGCCTTGCCGCCGCCCCTACGCAGCCGGGGCGCGGCGTGCGGGCGGGGCCGGGCACCACCCGCACACGATCCGCCCTGACGTCCGTTTTCCGCCGTATACGGCTTCTTTGAGGCAGAGTTCCCGCGGTTCCCGAAGAGTTCCGCTTCCGAATGGCCGGCAGGGGAGCGCCCCCCGTGCCCCCGGGTCACACGATCGGGGGCGCGCCTTCGATCGGGCGTCCGGACACTCCGGGCCGCCGCTGCCAGGGCAGCGGTCCGGCCGGTGGCCGGTAGTCGACCCCGAGGGCGTCCAGGCGGGCCAGGTGGGCGGTCGCGCGCGCCTCGAAGCCGGCCCAGTCACGGGATTCCGGTTCCGGCAGTCGCGACCACACCGTCTCGGCGAAGGCGGCCAGCCGGGGGAACACCTGGTAGTCGACGCGGGCCTGGTTCTCCATCACCTCGGTCCACACGTTGGCCTGGGCGCCCAGCACGTGTGCGGCGGCATCCGGCGACAGTTCCGGCGGCACGGGCTCGAAGCGGTAGACGTCCTCCAGCGTGCGCACGTACCCGATGGGCACCGGCTCGTCGGGGCCGTGCGCCTGACGGTGGTCCAGGTACACCTGCTGCTCGGGACACATCACCACGTCGTGCCCGGCCTCGGCGGCGGCGATGCCGCCCGCGTAGCCGCGCCAGGAGGACACGGCCGCGCCGTCGGCGAGGCCGCCCTCCAGGATCTCGTCCCAGCCGATGAGGCGGCGGCCGCGGGCCGCGAGCCAGCCGTCGAAGTGCCGGACGAACCAGGCCTGGAGGCCGTCCTCCCCGTCCACGCCCAGCTCGCGGATGCGTGCCTGCGCGGCCGGCGAGGCCCGCCACTGCGCCTTGGGGCACTCGTCGCCGCCGATGTGCACGAAGGGCGAGACCTCGGCCGGGAAGAGGTCCAGCAGTTCCTCGAAGACCCCTTCGTAGAAGCGCAGTACGTCCTCGGTCGGAGCGAGGACGTTCTCGCTGATGCCCCAGTCCTCCCACACGCCGAGCGTCCGGGTGTCCACGACATCGGTGTTGCCGAGCCAGGGGTAGGCGGCGATCGCGGCCTGGGAGTGCCCGGGGACGTCGATCTCGGGGACGATCCGTACGTGCCGCTCCGCCGCGTACGCGACGATCTCGCGGATGTCGTCCCGGGTGTAGAAGCCGCCGTGCGGGGTCTCGTTCCACAGCGGGGAGGCTCGGTGGCCCCACCGGCTGCGGGCCCGCCAGGAGCCGGTCTCCGTGAGCCGGGGGTGGCGCTCGATCTCGACCCGCCAGCCCTGGTCGTCCGTCAGGTGCAGGTGCAGGACGTTCAGCTTGTGGGCGGTGAGCAGGTCGATGTGGCGCAACACCCCGTCCTTGGGCGTGAAGTGCCGGGCGACGTCGAGCATCATGCCGCGCCATCCGAAGCGGGGGGCGTCGGTGACCGCCGCGTACGGCAGGCTCCATGCGCGTCCGGGGCGCAGCGGCGCCCGGCGGTACGCGTCGGGCCCGAGGAGCTGACGCAGCGTCTGGGCGCCCCAGAACAGTCCGGCGGCGTCCCCGCCGGTCAGTTCCACTCCGTCGGCGCCGATGCCGAGCCGGTACGCCTCGGGGCCGAGCCCGTGCGCTCCCCCGGCTTCGATCCGCAGCCGTACGTCGCCCCGCGCGCCGGGGGCGGGCGGGGGGAGCGTCCATCCGGTGGCTGCGCCGACTTCCCGGCGCAGCCAGCGCGCGACGCCCTCGGTGCCGGGCCCGGCGGCGAGCACCGGCTCGGGGCCGAAGGAGTAGCGGCGCCCCTCGGGGTCGGGAACGGCGTTCGCGGGCAGCGGGATCAGGTCCATGGGTCAGCCTTCCGGGGCAGCCGGCCTGCCGCCCCCCGGGCGGCGGCAGCCGGCCCGGGCGTGCCGCGCGCGACTCCCGTTCCGCGGGGCGACGCTCGTCGCGCCGACCCTAACCCGGCCCGCGCGCACGGCGAAGGCCCCCGGGCGCTCTCGCGCGCACCGGGGGCCGTCGACGGCGGAGGTCAGGACCTTCCTACTTGTCCTTGCCGCCCTTGTCCTTGTCGCCGCCGGCGCCCATGGACTCGTAGATCTCCTTGCACATGGGGCAGACGGGGTACTTCTTCGGGTCGCGGCCCGGGACCCACACCTTGCCGCACAGCGCGACGACGGGGGTGCCGTCGAGCGCGCTCGCCATGATCTTGTCCTTCTGGACGTAGTGGGCGAAGCGCTCGTGGTCGCCGTCGCCGTGGGACACCTGCGGCGTCGGTTCTACGAGGGTCCCCGTACCAGTCCCGCGCTCGGGCTCAAGAGTGCTCATAAATCCAGGGTACTGAACGCCGCCGGGGTCAGTTCAGCGACGGGTCGTCCAGATAGGTGGCGACCATGGCGAGCTCGCTGCGCTGGCGGCGCAGCACCGCCCGCCACAGCCGTTCGGGGTCGGGGTGGGAGACGTCGCCCGGTTCGGAGTCCACGACGTACCAGGCGCCGTGGGCCAGCTCGTCCTCCAGCTGGCCGGGGCCCCATCCGGAGTAGCCGGCGAAGATGCGCAGGGCGCCGAGGGCCGCGGCGAGCAGCTCGGGCGGGGTCTCCAGGTCGACGAGGCCGATCGCCCCGTGCACCCGGCGCCAGCCGAGCGGGCCCTCGTCGCCGGGGATGACCGCGACCCCGAGGGCGGAGTCGAGCGCGACGGGCCCGCCCTG
Source organism: Streptomyces sp. NPDC012794 (assembly GCF_042901085.1). Classification (NCBI taxonomy): domain Bacteria; kingdom Bacillati; phylum Actinomycetota; class Actinomycetes; order Kitasatosporales; family Streptomycetaceae; genus Streptomyces; species Streptomyces sp. NPDC012794. The sequence continues at coordinate 66,238 of NZ_JBIBCI010000013.1, read as the reverse complement.
GAACACCACTCCCGGGTCGCCGGCCAGCGGGGCCCAGGGGAGCAGGATGTCGCGGACGTCCACGGGGGTGGGCCGGTTGAGGACCACGCCGAGGGAGCCCTGCTCGTCGTGGTCGAGCAGCAGTACCACCGCGCGGTCGAAATTCGGGTCCGCGAGGGCGGGGGTGGCCACGAGCAGCCGCCCTGTGAGGGAGGACACCTCGGTCATGCGCACATGATCTCGCACAATCGCCCCTCGGGGGAGCGGGCGGCGGTACCGGATCAAGCGCAGCTCAGGGCGCACGGCGGCAGAGAGGAGCGCGTGGCGCCCCGCACGCCGGAACACGACGCTCCGCTACATGGCGGACACCCAGGGTGCTGTGCCGTATTCATGACAGTCCTACGGCCCCGTCACCCATACAAACATGGGGGTGGTGGCCCTTACCCTTACGTCTGGTCCCCTGCCCATCCACTCCGGAACGCGAGATCCATGACCGGCAACGATGTCCTGCTTGTCCACGGCGGAACCCCGCTCGAGGGCGAGATCCGTGTCCGCGGTGCGAAGAACCTCGTGCCGAAGGCCATGGTGGCCGCCCTGCTCGGCAGCGAGCCGAGCCGGCTGCGCAATGTTCCCGACATCCGTGACGTGCGGGTCGTGCGCGGTCTGCTCCAGCTGCACGGTGTGACCGTGCGCCCCGGCGAGGAGCCGGGCGAGCTGATCCTCGACCCGACCTACGTCGAGAGCGCGAACGTCGCCGACATCGACGCGCACGCGGGCTCCTCCCGCATCCCGATCCTCTTCTGCGGCCCCCTGCTGCACCGCCTCGGCCACGCCTTCATCCCGGGCCTGGGCGGCTGCGACATCGGCGGCCGGCCGATCGACTTCCACTTCGACGTGCTCCGCCAGTTCGGCGCGACCATCGAGAAGCGCGAAGGCGGCCAGTACCTGGAGGCGCCGCAGCGCCTGCGCGGATGCAAGATCCGCCTGCCCTACCCCTCGGTCGGCTCGACCGAGCAGGTCCTGCTGACGGCCGTCCTGGCCGAGGGCGTGACCGAGCTCAGCAACGCCGCCGTCGAACCGGAGATCGAGGACCTCATCTGCGTACTGCAGAAGATGGGCGCGATCATCTCCATGGACACCGACCGGACCATCCGGATCACCGGTGTCGACCGCCTCAGCGGTTACAACCACCAGGCGCTCCCGGACCGCCTGGAGGCCGCCTCCTGGGCTTCCGCGGCCCTGGCGACCGGCGGCAACATCTACGTCCGCGGGGCGCAGCAGCGCTCGATGATGACCTTCCTGAACACGTACCGGAAGGTCGGCGGCGCCTTCGAGATCGACGACGAGGGCATCCGCTTCTGGCACCCGGGCGGCCCGCTGAAGGCGATCGCGCTGGAGACGGACGTGCACCCCGGTTTCCAGACCGACTGGCAGCAGCCGCTGGTCGTCGCCCTGACGCAGGCCACGGGCCTGTCGATCGTGCACGAGACGGTGTACGAATCGCGGCTGGGCTTCACCTCCGCGCTCAACCAGATGGGTGCTCACATCCAGCTGTACCGCGAGTGCCTGGGCGGCAGCGCCTGCCGCTTCGGCCAGCGCAACTTCCTGCACTCGGCGGTCGTTTCCGGCCCGACGAAGCTGCAGGGCGCCGACCTGGTCATCCCCGACCTGCGCGGCGGGTTCTCGTACCTGATCGCGGCGCTGGCGGCCGAGGGCACCTCGCGCGTCCACGGCATCGACCTGATCAACCGCGGCTACGAGAACTTCATGGAGAAGCTCGTGGAGCTCGGCGCCAAGGTGGAGCTGCCGAACGGCGACCTGGTCTGACGGACCGGCCCGGACTTCCCCTTCCGGGGCCCCTGCGGGGGCCCTGGAAAGGCCTGAGGGCGGCCACCCCGTACGGGGTGGCCGCCCTCGGCCGTTCTACGTACCACTGCCGTCCCGAGGGCCTGTGCGGCCCTCGGCACAAGGGCGGTACTACTTGCCCTTGGCGGCTTCCTTGAGCTTGGAGCCCGCGGAGACCTTCACGCTGTAGCCGGCCGGGATCTGGATGGGGTCGCCGGTCTGCGGGTTGCGCGCGGTGCGAGCGGCACGGTGGGTGCGCTCGAAGGTCAGGAAGCCGGGGATGGTGACCTTCTCGTCGCCCTTGGCGACGATCTCGCCGACGGTCTCGGCGAGCGCGGCCAGAACGGCGTCGGCGTCCTTGCGGGTCACCTCGGCGCGCTCGGACAGAGCGGCCACCAGCTCACTGCGGTTCATGTTGTACTCCCGTGTTCAACTTGCCTTAGAGGCGTGAGATCGAAGCCGATGCTGCCAGGGCCCTAGGACAGTCCCCGGACCCGGGTCTGAACGTCAGACCCTCTCGCCCGGATACGCATCCTGCCCCCACCAGCGGCGGGAAAGCCAATCCGGCACCCGCCAGGGTCACACGAAAAGCGCCACAGTCACGCCGCGGTGACGCTCCGTCCGCACCAGGGGTTCCGGTGGATGCGGACCGCGGGCCACGCGGGCATCGCCGCAACCCTATGGGCGCCCCGCCGGGCCCGCATCCCGCGACGCGCCGGGATCAGACCGTGTGCCCCGTCACAGCGGGGGCCTGGGCGGCCTTGCGGACGGCGCCCGCGACGGCTCCAGCGACCTTGTCGTTGAAGACGGACGGGATGATGTAGTTCGCGTTCAGCTCGTCCTGGCCGACGACGTCGGCGAGGGCGGTCGCGGCGGCCAGCATCATGTCGGTGTTCACGGTGCGCGACTGGGCGTCGAGCAGACCGCGGAAGACGCCCGGGAAGACCAGCACGTTGTTGATCTGGTTCGGGAAGTCCGAGCGGCCGGTGGCCACGACGGCGGCGGTCTGGCGCGCGATGGCCGGGTCCACCTCCGGATCCGGGTTCGCGAGAGCGAACACGATGGCGCCCTCCGCCATGGTGGCGACGTCCTCGCCGGAGAGCACGTTCGGGGCGGAGACGCCGATGAAGACGTCGGCTCCGACCACGGCCTCCTTGAGGGTGCCGGTGTAGCCCTCGGGGTTGGTGTTGTCGGCGATCCAGCGCAGCGGGGAGTCGGCGTCCGCGTCGACGAGGTCGGGGCGGCCGGCGTGCACGACGCCGTGGATGTCGGCGCTGACGGCGTTCTTGACGCCCGCCGCGAGGAGCAGCTTGAGGATGGCCGTACCGGCCGCGCCGGCGCCCGACATGACGACCTTCACATCGCCAACTGCCTTGCCCACGACGCGAAGTGCGTTGGTCAGGGCGGCGAGGACGACGATGGCGGTGCCGTGCTGGTCGTCGTGGAAGACGGGGATGTCGAGGGCCTCGCGCAGGCGGGCCTCGATCTCGAAGCAGCGCGGCGCGGAGATGTCCTCCAGGTTGATGCCGGCGAAGCCCGGGGCCATCGCCTTGACGATGGCGACGATCTCGTCGGCGTCCTGGGTGTCGAGGCAGATCGGCCAGGCGTCGATCCCGGCGAAGCGCTTGAAGAGGGCCGCCTTGCCCTCCATGACGGGCAGCGCGGCCATCGGGCCGATGTTGCCCAGGCCCAGGACGGCGGAGCCGTCGGTCACGACTGCGACGGAGTTGCGCTTGATGGTGAGGCGGCGCGCGTCCTCGGGGTTCTCGGCGATGGCCATGCACACGCGGGCCACGCCCGGGGTGTAGATCATCGAGAGGTCGTCACGGTTGCGGATGGGGTGCTTGGACGACATCTCGATCTTGCCGCCGAGGTGCATCAGGAAGGTCCGGTCGGAGACCTTGCCGAGGCTGACGCCCTCGATGCCGCGGAGCTTCTCGACGATCTCGTCGGCGTGCGCGGTGGAGGTGGCGGCGATGGTGACGTCGATACGGAGCTTCTCGTGCCCCGAGGCGGTGACGTCGAGGCCGGTGACCGACCCTCCGGAAGACTCCACGGCGGTGGTGAGCTGGGAGACCGCGGTTCCGCTCGCGGGCACTTCCAGGCGGACCGTCATCGAATACGAGACGCTGGGCGCCGTTGCCATGGCCGTGTTTCCTCTTCTGTCCCTGGTTTCGCTGTACCTACAGGGCCCGCGCGTCCCGCCCGGTGGGGGCGGGTGCGGCAGGCCTGTTGTCCGATCGTCCCACCTACCAGCCGGTACAAGGTAACCAGCTACAAATTTCGGAAAGACTCTTCCACCATACGAGAGATTCTCGGCGCTCGGAATGGTGGGTCGGCACAAAACAGGTCCGCGCCCCCCACTGGGTGGAGGGCGCGGACCTGAACTGGACTGAGACACCGACCCGCCATGCTCGCCTCGCGGCAAGTGGTCGCTCTAAGCGACGAAGGTTGGGCCCGGGGGCTTGGATCGAGCCGGTGTCCTCACCAGGCTAACAAAGGATCGCCGGAAGCGGTCCCCCTCCCGCGACTTGGACACCCCGGATCACGCGCCTGGCCGCGGGCCGTCCGGGGAGGGTCGGAATCCGGTCACGCGGCGGTCAGGCGGCGGTCAGGCCCGGACGGGGCACGGGCGCCCCGTCCGCGCCGCCGTCACGGACGCAGGAGCTCCGGGACGCCGTCCGCGCCCGGCTTGTCGCCCGCCGCCGACACCACCGTCAGCTGCTGCGTCGCGCGGGTCAGCGCCACGTACAGCACCCGCAGGCCCGCCGGGGACTCCTCCGCGATCTCCGCCGGGGAGACGACCACGGTGGCGTCGTACTCCAGCCCCTTGGCCTCCAGGCTGCCCAGCGCCACCGCCCGCTCGCCCAGGTCCGCCAGCCAGCCCGCCGCCTCCGCGCGCCGGTCCATGGCCACGACCACACCGACGGTCCCGTCCACCTGCGCCAGCAGCCGGCGGGTCTCCTCCAGCACCGTGGCACCCAGGTCCTCGCCGGCCGCCGTGAAGCGGGGCTCCAGGCCCGTGGAGCGCACCGCCGTCGGCGGCTCCATGCCCGGCATCGCCCGCTCCAGCACCCGGGCGGCCACCTCGGCGACCTCGGCCGGGTTGCGGTAGTTCACCGTCAGCGTGAACCGCCTGCGCGGCCGGCTCCCCAGGGCCTCGTCGCGGGCGGCGGCCGCCTCGTCGGGGTCCGTCCAGGAGGACTGCGCCGGGTCGCCGACCACCGTCCAGGTGCCCGTACGGCCCCGCCGGCCGACCATCCGCCACTGCATCGGCGTCAGGTCCTGGGCCTCGTCCACGATCACGTGCGCGTACTCGGTCCGCTCGGCCGCGATCCGCTCGGCCCGCTCCCACTGGGTCTCCTCGCGGGTCGGCATCAGCTCCTCCAGCCCGCTGAGCTGGTCCAGCGGGTCCATCTCCCGCTTCCGCTTCGGCCGCGCGGGCGCCCCCAGGAGCTGCTGGAGCTCGTCCAGCAGCGCCACGTCGTGCACCGAGAGGGGGCCGGAGCCGTCCGGGCCGACCCGGCGCAGCGAACGCGCCAGCTGGCGGGTCTCGCGCGGGTTCAGGTCCCGGCGCGACCAGCGGCCCAGCCGCCGCTCGTCCGCCATGGCGGCCAGCACCCGGCGCGGGGTCAGCTCCGGCCACCAGGCGTTCAGGAAGCCGAGGAAGTCGTCCTCGGTGGAGACGTCCTCGTCGAACGCGCTGCGCAGCTCGGCCGCCAGCTCCGGGTCGCTGTGCCGGCCGGACGCGCCGGTCTTCGCGTACAGGGCGTCGAGCAGCAGCTTGCGGGCGCGCGGGCGCAGCAGGTTCACCGGGGCGGTCCCGCCGAGCACGTTCTGCCGGATCCGGTTCAGCTCCGGGGCCTCCAGCTCGACGCGCCGGCCGAAGGCCACCACGCGCAGCCGCTCGGGCGCGTCGCCGAGCTCCAGGGCGCCCCGTACGGCCTTCCGGAGCACCTTGAGCATCCGGGAGGAGCCCTTGATCCGGGCCACGGGCGGCTCGTCGTACGTGCTCGCCTCGGCCCCGTCGACGAGGGAACCGAGCGCCCGGATCGCGACCTGGCCCTCCTCGCCGAGCGAGGGCAGCACGCCCTCGGTGTAGGCGACGAGGAGCGGCGTCGGGGAGACGATCAGGATGCCGCCGGAGTAGCGGCGCCGGTCGTGGTAGAGGAGGTACGCGGCCCGGTGCAGGGCGACGGCGGTCTTCCCGGTGCCCGGCCCGCCGGCCACCTCGGCGACGGAGGCGGCGGGAGCCCGGATGACCAGGTCCTGCTCGGCCTGGATGGAGGAGACGATGTCCCGCATGGTGTGCGTACGGGCCCGCCCGAGGGCGGCCATCAGCGCGCCGTCGCCGATGGCGGGCAGCTCCCGGCCGTCGAGGGAGGCGGTGACCTCCGGACGCATGAGGTCGTCCTCGACGCCGAGCACCTTGCGGCCCTTGGAGCGGATCACGCGGCGGCGGATGACGCGGCCGGGGTCCTTGGGCGTGGACCGGTAGAACGGCGCGGCGGCCGGGGCGCGCCAGTCGATCACGAGCGGCGAGTAGTCGGAGTCGAGCACGCCGATGCGCCCGATGTGCAGGGTCTCGGCGATGTCGGCGGTGAGGTCGTCGCGGATCGCGTCGTCGGCGGGCTCGACGGAGGTGTACGCCCCGTCCGGGCCGCGCTCCCCGTCCTTGCCGAGGACGAGGTCGATACGGCCGAAGAGGAAGTCCTCGAACTCGTTGTTCAGCCTGTTGAGGTGGATCCCGGCGCGGAAGACCTGCGCGTCCCGCTCGGCGAGCGCGCCGGGCGTGCCGACCTGTCCGCGCTGGGCGGCGTCGTTCATGAGGAACTCGGCCTCGTGGATCTTCTCCTCAAGGCGTCGGTACACCTGATCGAGATGCGTCTGCTCGACCGCGATCTCCCGATCGCGGACGGAATCCGCCGTGCTGTCGACAGCGGCATTCTGCGCGGCCACCAAGGCCCCCTTCTGACGTGCATGGGCGACCGTCAACCGTACGCGAATCCGCCCCCTCTCCGCACGCCGGTCCCGGGACCCGGGCGGAGCGGGGGCGGAAGGGCCGTGTCCCCGGCCGGGGGAGGGGAGGGTCCGGGGGTTTCCCGTCAGTCCCATCGTCCTTCCGGTTCGTGCCGGCCTGTCAAGGGCGCTCCTTCGTCGCGTCGCTTCGCGATGGCCTTCGGCCACCCTTGACAGGCCGTCCCGCCCCGGAAAGACAAGGACTGCCGGGAACCCCCCGAAAGAACGGCACGGTCCATGGGGAAGGGACGGGCGTCTCAGCGATCAGACGGGCGGCCGGGCGTCGGTCCGCCGGGCATCCGGGCCCCCCAAGACCCCCGGCGGTCCACCCCCGCGCGTCAGATCGCTACGCCCTCCTCCCGGCTGGGCGTCCGGCGACCGTCCGTGGCTGACACCCGCACGAAATGACGATCAGGGCCCCTTTCGGGACCGGTGGGCGCGTCAGATCGCATGGTGACGGGGCGGGGATCAGAGCCGGCGGGCGAGGACCTGGCCCGGCCAGGTGTCGGACAGGAAGGCGTCGGTGCGGGTGAAACCGTTGCGCTCGTAGAAGGCGACCAGTTCACCCCCGCCGCCCGCCCAGCAGTCGACGCGGAGGAGGTCCAGGCCGGCGCGGCGGGTCTCGTCGGCGGCGTGCGCCAGCAGGGCCGCCCCCACACCCAGACCCGCGTGGCGGCGGTCGGAGACGAGCAGACGGACGTACCGCTCGGGTTCCCCGGCCGGAGCGATCGGCATCTGGGGGCTGGGGCCGGAGTCGAGGACCATGGCTCCGACGGGGATCCCGTCCAGCTCCGCGACGTACGGGCTGTTTTCGGTCAGGTACCGGTCGACCCGCTCCACCCCGCCGGGCTTCTGCGAGTACGGGGTGGTTCCCCACTGCTCGGTGTTGCCCCGGGCGTTCATCCAGGCCACAGCGCCGTCGAGCATGCCGAGGACGGCGGGCGCGTCGGCCGGGCCGCCCGGTCGGATCCGTATGCCGTGTGTGGTGTCGTTCACGGCTGAAGCCTAGGGTCTGGCAGCAGCCGGCGAAGCGGCGCGGGAGGAGATGGTCCGGATGCTCGTGATCACGACGGGAGCGGCGTGGTTCCTCCTGCTGACCGGTGCCGCTCTGCGCCTTCGCCCCGGCCCCGACCGCCTCGGCCGTCCGCTCTCCCCCGCCGAGGCGGCCCTGCTGCGCGGGGGCGGGCGGGCCGCGGCACAGACGGGGATGGTCGAGCTGTATCTGGCCGGTTCGGTCGAGGCCGGATGGCAGCAGACCGTCCGGCCCGCCAAGGCCCTTCTGCCCAGGCCCTGTTCGGAGGTGGCCCGCGCCCAGTACCACGCGCTGTACGGGGCACGGCACCCGCGCGGCCTGCTGCGCGACAGCGAGCGGGTGCAGGAGGCCGTCCACGCCATGTCGGCGGAACTGGAGCGGGCGCGGCTGATGGTGTCCCGCAGACGGGTGTGGTGCGTACGCGTCCTGCTGCTCCCGGTCTGCGCCGCTCCGCTCGGCTCGCCGCGGTGGCTCGGCCTCCTCGCCGCCCTCGGCGCGGCGGCGTTGTGGATATGGCCCCGGCGCACCCTGCGCGGTTCGGCGCTGCTCGCCAAGATGCGCCTCGACCACGCGGGCGCGCGCGAAGCAACGGTGCAGCAGCCGGACCAACTGCTGCTGAGCGTCGCCCTGTTCGGCACGGCGGCACTCCGCGCCCAGCTCCCCAGGTTCGCCGAGGAGAGCGGCCTGCTGACCCGCCCCCCGAGGGAGCCCATGGACCGGGGCGGCAGCGGCTCCGGCGAACCCTTCGCGAGCTGCGGCGGCTGAGGAAAGCAGCCCCCTGGCCGCAACTCGCCCCTCCGGGCCCCGTCGGGGACCAGCCCCAGACGAGACGGCCGGACGCCGGGACCAGAGAGGCACGTAGCGATCTGACGCGCCCACCCGCTTCCCTCGCCGCCCTGGTCAACATGTGGTGCGGGTATCAGCCCCGGACGGCCGCCGGACGCCAAGCCGGGAGGAGCGCATAGCGATCTGATGCGCTTGGGTGCTCCGCAGGGGCCTGGCGGGCCCCGGATCCGGACATGGCCGACGCCCGGCCGCCCGCCTCACCGCTGAGGGACCCGCCCCTCCCCTTCTCCTGCCCCGTGACCGTTCCTTTGGGGGTTTCCCGGCAGTCCTTGTCTTTCCGGAGCGGGACGGGCTGTCAAGGGTGGCCGAAGGCCATCGCGTAGCGACGCGACGAAGGAGCGCCCTTGACGGGCCGGCACGAACCGGAAGGACGATGGGACTGACGGGAAACCCCCACACCAGCCCTGAGACCGCCCCACAGACACCCCGCCCCCAGCCCCGCCCCCTACGCCTCCACCACCTCCACCGCCTCCCCCACCCGCACCCGGCGCCGGTGGCGGGCCACCCGTTCCCGGTTGCCGCACAGTTCGCTCGAGCACCACCGCCGGCGGTGGCCGCGGGAGGTGTCCAGGTAGAGGCGGGCGCAGCCGTCGCGCTCGCAGGTGCGCAGGAGGGCCAGGTCGCCGGGGTCGGTGAGGAGTTCCACCGCGTCCCGGGCCACCGTGGCCAGCATCCCCGCGCACTCCACCCCGCCGCACAGTTCCCGGACGAGGTGGCCCTCCTGGTCCCGTACCGCGCACACGCCCGGCGGTGGTCCGGCGGCGGCGGCGTTCACCCGGGCCAGGGCGTCCTCCTCCGGGGCGGTGCCGGCCAGTTCGGCCCGTACGAGGGTGGCCACGTCGTGGCGCAGGGCGCGGAAGGCCTCCACCCAGTCGGGCCCGAGCCGGCCGAGCGGGGTCCGGTCGGGGACCAGCCCGGCGCCGACCAGCCACAGGCGCAGCTCGTCGCCGTCGCGGATGCCCTCCCGGCATCCGGAACCGGCCGTCTGGGACGCGTGGGTGGCCAGCAGGTCGAGACAGACCCGCCCGGAGTCGAACCACATGCCCGTCACCGCCTCGTCGCCGTGGGACTGGGTCGCCTCCCCAGAGTGCCGTCGGCGGACGCGAAGCGGAAGCCCCCGCGCGGGGCCCCGTGGACCTTCCCCCTGGGCCTGCCCCCTCCGCCTGCTCCCTCCCCCTACACCCTCCCCGGTGCCTCGTCGTGCAGCACCCGCTGGAAGAGGCGGTGGTCGCGCCAGGCTCCGTTGATGTGGAGGTAGCGGGGGGCGAGGCCGATCTCGGTGAATCCGGCCTTGGCCAGGACCCGCATGGAGGCGTGGTTGTCGACCAGAGTCTGGGCCTCGATGCGGTGCAGCCCGAGCTCGTGGCGGGCGGTGCGGCAGAGCTCCTCCAGCGCGGCGGTGGCCAGCCCCCTGCCGTGCCGGCGCGGGTCGATCCAGTAGCCGACGCCGCCGCTGCACAGCGGCCCCCGGGCGATGCCGCCCAGGTTCATCGCGCCGACGACCGCGCCACCCGCCACCTCGACGAGCACGTACGGCACGAGCCGTCCCCCGTCGCGCTCCTCGAGCATGCTCTCGATGCGGGCCCGCTGCCCCGCCTCGGTGTAGTACTCCTCGGGCCGCGTGGGCTCGTACGGCGCCATGTGCGCGCGGCTGCGCAGCAGTGCGTCGGCCAGCCCGGCGGCGTCCTCGGCCGCGAGCCCCCTCATCTCCACCCCGTCAATGATCATCCGGGAACGCTAACGGACCCCCGCGCCCGGGTTCCAGCCCTCGCCCTCCCCCGCGTCGAGGGAGAGCCGGTATCCCCGCTTGACCACCGTCTGGATCAGCCGGGGCATCCCCAGGGCCGCCCGCAGCCGGGCCATCGCGGTCTCCACGGCGTGCTCGTCGGTGCCCGCTCCCGGCAGCGCCCGCAGCAGCTCGGCCCGGGACACCACCCAGCCGGGCCGCCGGGCGAGTGCCGCCAGCAGGGCCATCCCGGCGGGCGGGACCGGGCGCAGCCCGTCGTCGACGAGGACGGCGTGCCCCCGGATCTCCAGCCGGTGTCCGGCGACGGGCAGCACCCGCGCCCGGCCGGGGAGTTCCTTGCACAGCACCTGCACCAGCGGCCCGAGCCGGAACCGCTCCGGCTGTACGGTCTCCACCCCCTCGGCCTGGAGCGGCAGCGCGGTGACGGGCCCCACGCACGCCGCGAGGACCGGCCCGCGCAGCGCCTCCAGTACGGCTTCGCGCAGGCCCCGTTCGGCCGCCCGGGACAGCAGGGAGGCCGCGGCCGGCGCCGAGGTGAAGCTGACGGCGTCCACCGCCCCGACGGCCACCGCGTCCAGCAGCCGGTCCAGCGGGGCGGGGTCCTCGGGCGGCATCCACCGGTACACCGGTACCGGCACCACCTCGGCCCCGCCGTCGCGCAGCGCCTCCACGAACCCGGGCAGCGGTTCCCCGTGCAGCTGGAGCGCGATCCGCCGCCCGGCGACGCCGCCGGACAGCAGCCGGTCCAGTACCTCGGCGAGGGATTCGGACCGCGGGGACCAGGTCTCCACGAGGCCGGCGGCCCGTACGGCGCCCTTGACCTTGGGGCCGCGCGCCAGCAGTTCGGTGGCGCGCAGCCGCTCCAGCAGTTCCTCGCCGACGCCCCAGCCGTCGGCGGCCTCGATCCAGCCGCGGAAGCCGATGGCGGTGGTGGCGACGACGGCGTCCGGCGGGCTGTCGACGAGTTCCTTGGTGGCGGCCATCAGTTCCGTGTCGTCGGCGAGCGGCACGATCCGCAGGGCCGGGGCGTGGATGACGGCGGCTCCGCGCCGGCGCAGCAGGGCGATCAGTTCGTCCGCGCGCCGGGCGGCGGTGACTCCGACGGTGAATCCGGCGAGGGGACCGTGCGTAGCGTCGTCCATCGTGGTGACCTGCCTTGCCCTGGGGGTTCGTGCGTCGGGGATGTGCCGAGCCTGCCAAGGCGTCGTGTCAGGCTCGGTTCCACCGTATTTCAAGCCAGTTAACCGGCCTGACCACCGCCTCACACCGAGGTGAGCTGCGCCTTCTCCTCGTCCCCGGCGACGGCGGGGGACGGTGCGGTCGCGGGGCGGCGAAGGTATACCGCCCAGGTGACCGCGCAGCACACCGCGTAGAAGCCGAGGAAGGTGGTGAAGGCGGCGGTGCCGGAGCCGGAGCTGGTGAAGGCTTCGCGGAAGACCAGGTTGATGGCGAGGCCGCCGAGGGCGCCGACGGCTCCGATCAGCCCCATGGAGGCCCCCGACAGGCGCCGTCCGTGTGCGGCGGCCGCCTCGCCGTCCAGGCCCCGGGCGAGGGCCTTGGCCTGGAAGATGCCGGGGATCATCTTGTAGGTGGAGCCGTTTCCGAGCCCGCTGAGCGCGAACAGGGCGACGAATCCGACGAGGAACACGGGCAGGGACTCCTGTACGGAGGCCAGCAGGACCACTCCGGTCGCCGCGGCCATCGCCACGAAGGCGGCCAGGGTGATCCGGGCGCCGCCGAAGCGGTCGGCGAGCGCGCCGCCGACGGGCCGGACGAGGGATCCGAGGAGGGGGCCGATGAAGGTGAGGGAGGCGGCCTGGAGCGGGGTGCGGCCGAACTGGGTCTGGAGGACGAGCCCGAAGGCGAAGCTGTAGCCGATGAAGGAGCCGAAGGTGCCGACGTAGAGGAAGGCCATGATCCAGGTGTGGGCGTCCCGGGCGGCTTCGATGACGGCGCCGCCGTCGTTCCGTACGGGCGCCAGGTTGTCCATGCGTACGAGGGCCAGTGCGGCGGCCGCCACGATCAGCGGGAGGTAGACCGCGAGCAGCAGCCGGGGGTGTCCGGCTCCGGCGGTGCCGATGACCAGCAGGGCGACGAGCTGGACCACGGGGACGCCGATGTTGCCGCCGCCCGCGTTGAGGCCGAGCGCCCAGCCCTTCTTGCGCAGCGGGAAGAAGGCGTTGATGTTCGTCATCGAGGAGGCGAAGTTGCCGCCGCCGACGCCGGTGAGCGCGGCCACGGCCAGGAAGGTGCCGTACGAGGTGCCGGGCTCCATGACGATCAGCGCGGCGACGGTCGGCGCGAGGAGCAGCAGGGCACTGACGACGGTCCAGTTGCGGCCGCCGAAGCGGGCGACGGCGAAGGTGTAGGGGATGCGTACGAGGGCCCCGACGAAGGTGGCGGTGCCGATGAGGAAGAACTTGCCGGCCGGGTCGATGCCGTACTGGGGTCCCATGAAGAGCACCATCACGGACCACAGCGACCAGATGGAGAAGCCGATGTGCTCGGAGAGCACGGAGTAGAGGAGGTTGCGGCGGGCGATCCGCTCCCCGCTCTCCCTCCAGAACGTCTCGTCCTCGGGCTCCCACCGCTCGATCCAGCGGCCCCCCTTGCGCGGTGCGGTCGTACCGGTCATCACACGCCTCCACAAGCTGTCGCGTCCGTGGTGACGAGGCTAGGAACGGCGCGTTTCGGCCCCGGTCCCCGCCGGATGACCGGCGGGAAACCTTGCACTCACCCGCCGTCCGGGCCGGGTGTGAGCGCTGCCGGGAGCCAGCTGTCCGGGGGGACTTCCAGCCAGCCGCCGGCGGTCTGGAGTTCGGCGGCCGCGCGGTCGAGGGCGTCGAGCCCGGGGTGGCGCATGCCCTTGCGCCACACCATCGACAGCGGGGACAGCGGTACGGGGTCCACGAGCGGCCGCTTCACGCAGCCGGGCATGTCGAGGAAGCCGACGGTCGCGAGGACGGGGTTGCGGGTCTTGGTCATGACCCGGCGGAACTCCTCCTTGCCGATGGCGACGGGGGCGGGCGGGGCGAGGGCGATGCCGCGCCCGGCGAACAGTTCGCGGGCCAGCCCGGTCCACTCCAGGGTCCGCGGGTTCCCCGCCCCGGCGTACACGGTCTCCCCGGCGAGCGCGGCCAGCGGTACGGCGTCCGACGCGGCCAGCGGGTGGTCCTCGGGCAGCACCACGGCGAGGGGTTCGTAGCGGACGGGGCGGTGGGCGAGCCGGGCGCGCAGGGCGGGTTCGAGCCCGGCGGCGTACCCGAAGGAGACGTCGAGCCGCCCGGCGGCGATCTCGGTGGCGGCGTGGGTGAGGCCGCTCTCGAAGCGGGCCATCAGCTCGCAGCCGGGGGCCAGTTCGCGGGCCCGTTCCAGGACCCGCCTGCCGCTGCTGGGGCCGTCGGTGTTCGTGTCGACGAGCAGGGCGCGAGGCGGCCCGGCGAAGGCGGCGGCGAGTTCCTCGTGGGCGCGCAGCACGTCGCGGGCGTGGGGCAGCAGCCGCTCCCCGTCGGCGGTCAGCTCCACCGCGCGGGTGGTGCGCAGGAACAGCGGTGCGCCCAGGGCCTGTTCGAGCCGACGGACGTCGCGGCTGAGGGCCTGCTGGGCGATGTAGAGGCGGGCGGCGGCGCGGGAGAAGTGCAGTTCCTCGGCGACCGCGAGGAAGCCGCGCAGCAGCCGGGGGTCGACGTCACGGGCGGTCATCCCCGGAGATTAACAACAGGAGGGCGTGAATGGTCCCGGAAGAGGTGTTGGACCGCTGCCGGGGACGGGCCGCAGGCTCGTGACATGCCGTACGAATCCCCGCTCATGGCCGTGACGGGCAGCACCCTGGTCCTGGCCGCCCCCTCCCCCGCCCCCGGGCCGGCGCCGTCCCGCAGCCGCCCCCGCGTCACCACCCCGCACGACGACGCCGCGGCCGCCCGCACCCGCGGCCCGTACGCCCGCCTGTTCACCCGCCCCGGTACGCGCGGGTTCACCGCCGGGAACCTGCTGGCCCGGCTCCCCATGGGCATGTTCGGGGTCAGCGCCGTGATGATGATCGCCGGGCAGCGCGGCTCGTACGCCCTCGCCGGCGCGGTCACCGCCACCGGCCTGGCCGCCACCGCCCTGGCCGCGCCCTGGACGGCCCGGCTGATCGACCGGTACGGGCAGGCCCGGATCGCCGTACCGGCCACGGTGATCGCCGTGCTCGGCTCGCTCTCCCTGATCGTGTGCGTGCGTACGCAGGCCCCCGCCTGGACCCTCTTCGCCTCGTACGCGGCCACCGCGACGACCCCCAACATCGGCGGCATGTCCCGGGCCCGCTGGACCCACCTGCTGCCCCCGGCCGAGCACCACACCGCGATGTCCCTCGAACAGGCCGCCGACGAGCTGTGCTTCATGCTCGGGCCGGTCCTCGCGGCCTTCCTGTGCACCGCCGCCTTCCCCGAGGCGGGCACCCTGACCGGGGCGGCCCTGCTGCTCACCGGGATGCTGGTGTTCACCGCGCACCGGGCCACCGAGCCCCCCGCCACCGGAACACCGGCCGCCTCGCACGGTCCGTCCCCGCTGCGCGCCCTGCTCCCGCTGCTCGGACTGCTCCTCGCCGCCGGGGCGGTGTTCGGCTCGATGGAGGTCGCCTCCATCGCCCACCTCGCCGTCCTGGGCCTCGGCGGCGCCTCCGGCGCGGTACTGGCCCTCCAGGCGGCCGGCTCCTGCGCCGCCGGCCTGCTGTACGGCACCCGGCGCCCCCGGAGCCTGCGCGCGTGCCTGCTCGCGCTGGCCGCGGCGATGACCCTGCCCTGGGCGGCGGCCGCCGGCGAGTCCCTGCCGCTGCTGGCACTGGCGCTGCTGCTGGCCGGCATGGCCACGGCGCCGGCGATGGTGAACGCCATGGCGCTGGTGCAGCGGGCCACTCCGCCCGGTCGCCTCAACGAGGGCATGAGCCTCGCCGTCACCGCGATCATGGCCGGGATCGCCGTCGGCTCCGCCGGAGCCGGGCAGGCCGTCGACCGCCTGGGCTCCACGGCGGCCTACGCCCTCCCGGCGGCCGCCGCCCTGCTCGCACTGTCCGTATCGGCCGCAACCTCCAGATTTATCCGTATTGTTCCGGCGAGTGGGTGACACGCCCGCGTGGTTGCGCACCGCGCCTCCGCGTGATCCCCCATAACTGGGGGTGCTTTCCCCAGCGCCCTTCCTTTCGCGGAGGAACTCCCCTTGCCTGCTTCACGTTCCGTCTCCTCGGCCCTCGTCGTCGCGGCCGTCACCGCGTCCTGCCTGGTGCCGGCCGTACCGGCCCTGGCCGACGCGTCCCCCCTCCGGTTCTCGCAGCCGTACGTCCCCTCCATCGCCCCCGGCAAGACGGGTCGCGTCGTCATCGCGGCCCTGAACGGCCAGGACCCGGCCCGCAGCAGCACCTTCCGGATCACCGCCCCCGAGCGGACCACGTTCCCCGAGGCCCGCTTCTACTGGAACGGCCAGCGGGCGGGAGGCTCGTGCACGCGTTCCACGGACGCGCGCCTGCTGACCTGCGACGCCGGAACCCGCGCCGGCTTCGCCTTCCCGGCGAACACCCAGACGCGACTGGCGGTGACCGTCCGGGTCGACCCGCACGCCCCCGAGGGCACCACGCTCGACGGCGGCGAGTGGGCCAACGGCCAGGACGCCCCGGCCCTGTTCGCCGTGGCGACCCCGGTCAGGGGCCCCAAGGGCGACGACGGGCGACCGGGCCACGACGGGCGACCGGGCCACGACGGCCACGACGGCAGGCCCGGCCACCACGGCAAGCCGGGCCGCCCGGGCCCGAAGGGCGAGAAGGGCGACAAGGGAGACAAGGGCGACAGGGGCGACAGGGGCGAACGCGGCCCCAAGGGCGACCGCGGCGACACCGGCCCCCAGGGCGTCCAGGGCCCCAGGGGCGACACCGGCCCCGCGGGCGGCCCGCAGGGCCCCAAGGGCGACAAGGGCGACCGCGGCGACACCGGCCCGAAGGGCGACCGCGGCGACACCGGTGAGCGCGGCCCCAAGGGCAACACCGGCGACACCGGCGCCCCCGGCGTCCCGGGCCCCAAGGGCGACACGGGTCCGGCCGGCCCCCGGGGCCCGCAGGGCGTGCGCGGCCCCCAGGGCGTCCAGGGCCCCAGGGGCGACACCGGCCCGGCGGGCGGCCCGCAGGGCCCCAAGGGCGACAAGGGCGACCGCGGCGACACCGGCCCGGCCGGCCCGCAGGGCCCCCGCGGCCCCAAGGGCGACACCGGCAAGCCCGGCCACTGCAAGAAGTGCGGCGCCCACCACGGCAAGGGCGACCACGGCAAGGACCACCACGGCAAGGGCGATCACGGCCAGGGCGGCGGCAGCCCGAAGGCCCGTATCGTCACCTCCGGCAAGGGCCTCGGCATCCGCTCCGGCCCGGGCACGCACCACACGAAGACCGGCAAGCTCCCGGACCGCACCGTGGTGAACCTCCAGTGCAAGGTCAAGGGGGAGACCGTGGGCGACAACGCGATCTGGTACAAGCTCGCCGACGGCCGCGGCTGGATCCCCGCGCGCTACGCCCTGAACCTCAACAAGATCCCGTACTGCTGACGGAAACCACCCGCCGGGCATGACGAAGCCCCCGCAGCCGACCGGCTGCGGGGGCTTCGCCCACATGGGATGAGTGGAGATGGCGGGAATCGAACCCGCGTCCAACGGTGCAGAAGCAGGGCTTCTCCGAGCGCAGTCCGCTGCGCTTTTCTCAGCCCCGGAGATCACACGGACAAGTCTCCGACGGGCTCAGTCACTGTTTGGTTTCCCTCCAACCCCCGTGACCGGGGCTAGAGGTTTAGATCCCTTGTTGACGCCAGGATCCGGACCGGGACCACTTCCGGGCTGACGCTCCTCACAGAGGCTTCAGCTCACTGTTATTAGGCAGCGAGGGTGAAGCGGGAGTTATCGCTCTTGGAGTTGGCGATTATTTTTTGCGACATGTGGTTAGCGAGATCATTGCCGCTTCCTCGGCTCGCTTCCCCTGCATCGACAGCCGCTGTCGAAACCGATCATCCCCATGTTCACTGTTCAGTTAGGTACTGCTGGGTACTGCTCCAAGCAGCGCCGCCCCCGGAGGGGTGGTGCTCACGCCATGGTACGCGAAGTGGACCACCGCGTGCCAGGAGATTAAACCGTGCCCCGCTGCTTGCGGCGCACCGCCGAGATCGCGCGCTGCGTCTCGCGCGTGTCCTGCTTCTCGCGCAGGGTCTGACGCTTGTCGAACTCCTTCTTGCCCTTCGCCAGCGCGATCTCGACCTTCGCGCGGCCGTCCTTGAAGTACAGGGACAGCGGGACGACCGTGTGGCCCGACTCCTCCGACTTGCGCCCCAGCTTGTCGATCTCCTCGCGGTGCATGAGGAGCTTGCGCTTGCGACGGGCGCTGTGGTTGGTCCAGGTGCCCTGGCTGTACTCCGGCACGTGCACGTTGTACATCCAGACCTCGCGGCCCTCCACCGACACGAAGCCGTCCACCAGCGAGGCGCGGCCCTGGCGCAGGGACTTGACCTCGGTGCCGGTCAGGACGATCCCGC
Source organism: Streptomyces sp. NPDC012794 (assembly GCF_042901085.1). Lineage (NCBI taxonomy): Bacteria > Bacillati > Actinomycetota > Actinomycetes > Kitasatosporales > Streptomycetaceae > Streptomyces > Streptomyces sp. NPDC012794. The sequence goes on along the minus strand of NZ_JBIBCI010000013.1, from coordinate 48,231 downwards.
ACTCGTAGGTGTCGACGATCGTGTAGTCGTGCCGGGCCTTCTTGTTCTGGGCGATCAGCTTGCGCCCTTTTTCCTTAGCCATAGTGCGGTCATTTTCGCACTACGGACCCACCCCGAGGCCACTCAATACCGTACGGGCCCGCTCCTCCGCCCCGTCGCCGGCCGGCAGGTCCGGGGTGATGCCGCCGCCGTCGAGGCTGCGGCCCGCCGGGGTGCGGTAGGTGCCCACGGTCAGCTCCGCCACCGCGCCGCCCGGAAGCTCGGTCGGCATCTGGACCGAACCCTTGCCGAAGGTGCGGGTGCCGACCGTCACCGCGCGGCCCCGGTCCTGGAGGGCTCCGGCCACCAGCTCCGCCGCGCTCATCGTGCCGCCGTCGACCAGCGCCACCAGGGGCCGGGCGGTGTCCCCGCCCGGGTCCGCGTACAGCGCGCGCTCGGAGCCCCGTACGTCGTACGTCGTCACGAGCCCGCCGTCCAGGAACGCGGAGGCCGCCGTCACCGCCTCGGTGACCAGACCGCCCGGGTTGCCGCGCAGGTCCAGCATCAGCCCGTCGCCGGGCGGGGCCTCGCGGACGGCCGCCCGGACGCGCTCCCCCGAGCCCCGGGTGAAGGAGGTCACCTTGATCAGGGTGATGCCGCCCGCGAGGCGGCGTACGGTCACCGGTTCGGTACGCAGCTGCTCGCGCCGGACGGTCACGGTGCGGTCGGCGCCGTCCCGGCTGAGGCCGAGCACCACCTCGGTGCCCGCTTCCCCGCGCAGCAGGGCCACCACGTCGGCCACGGCCAGGCCGGTGACGCTCCGGCCGTCCACGCTCAGCAGCCGGTCCCCGGCGCGCAGTCCGGCCCGGTCCGCGGGGCCGTCCGGCTGGACGCGTTCGACCTCGACCCGGCCGTCGCGGCGGCGCCCGGCCCAGAGGCCGACCCCGGTCCAGCGGCCGTCGAGGTCCTCGGCGAAGGCGGCGTACTCGCCCCGGTCGTAGACGGTGCCCCAGCGGTCGCCGCTGCGGCTGACCACCTCCTGGGCGGCCTTCTTGCCCGACTTGCCCTCGGCGACGGCCTCGGCGGCGGCCCGGGCGACGGCCTCCCGGTCGGCGGTGCCCGCGCCGGCACCGGCGGGCGGGTCCTGGCCGGTGGTGCCCGTGAGGGCGGCGGCCGCGCGCGTCCCGTCCGCTTCGCGCGGCACCCAGCACCCCGCACCGGCGGCGGTGCCCACGCAGACGAGGAAGACCAGCGTCAGGACGGCCCCGCGACGCGGGTCGCGGGGCCGGAGACAGAAGGCGGGCAGACCCGGCATGCCGCCGAGTCTAGGACAAGCCCGGCCGCGGCAAGCCGTGTTGGCGACAGGCCGCAGGAGGCGTTCGTCATACCTTCAGATACTTGCGCAGCGCGACGAACGCGGCGAGCGAGGGCATCAACAGCCCGATGACCAGCACCAGCGGCAGCTTGGCGAGGACCGCGTCCCAGCCGATGAAATTGATCAGTTCGAGCTTCTCGCGGAGCGCGATGCCGTGGTCGATCACGAAGTACTGCCCCGTGCCGAGCATCAGGCAGGCGAAGACGGCACCGATGAGGCCCGCGACGGCGGCCTCCATGATGAACGGCACCTGGATGTAGAAGCCGGAGGCGCCCACCAGCCGCATGATCCCGGTCTCGCGCCGGCGGCTGAACGCGGAGACGCGCACCGTGTTGACGATCAGCAGCAGTGCCACGATCAGCATGACCAGCATGATGCCGAGGGCCGCCCAGTTGAGGGTGCCGAGCAGGGCGAAGAGGTTGTCCAGCTCCTGGCTCTGGTCGGCGACCGACTGGACGCCGTCGCGCCCGGCGAAGGCGGAGGTGATGACCTCGTACTTCTCGGGGTTCTTCAGCTTGACCCGGAAGGAGTCGGGCATCTGGTCGGGCGTGACCACGGCGGCCAGGGCGGTGTGACCGAAGCGCTCCTTGTAGTGCTTGTAGGCCTCGTCCGCGGACTCGTACATGACGGTCTGGACGAGGTCCATCTTCTTGAGCTCGGACTCGATGCCCTGCTTCTGCTCGGGGGTGACCGCCCCCTTGGAGCAGGGCCGGCCGGTGGCGGCCGGGGCTCCGGCGGCCGCGCCCGGGGCGGCGGCGCCCGCCGCGTCCAGGGCGTCGTTCTTGGTGCAGAGGTAGACGGTGACGTTGACCTTGTCGTACCAGTACCCCTTCATGGCGCTCACCTGGTCGCGCATGAGCAGGGAGCCGCCGAACAGGGCCAGGGACAGGGCCACGGAGATGATGACCGCGAAGGTCATGGTGAGATTGCGGCGGAGGCCGACGCCGATCTCCGACATGACGAACTGGGCGCGCATGACGTCTCAGGGCCTTTCAGTGCTGGTAGCCGTAGACGCCGCGCGACTGGTCGCGCACGAGCCGGCCCTGTTCGAGTTCGATGACGCGCTTGCGCATCTGGTCCACGATCTGCTGGTCGTGCGTGGCCATGATGACGGTGGTGCCGGTCCGGTTGATCCGGTCCAGGAGCTTCATGATGCCGACGGAGGTCTGCGGGTCGAGGTTGCCCGTCGGCTCGTCGGCGATCAGCAGGGCGGGGCGGTTGACGAAGGCGCGGGCGATGGCCACGCGCTGCTGCTCACCGCCGGACAGTTCGCCCGGCATGCGCCCCTCCTTGCCGCCCAGACCGACGAGCTCCAGGACCTGCGGGACGGCCTTGCGGATCTCCCCGCGCGGCTTGCCGATGACCTCCTGGGCGAAGGCGACGTTCTCGGCGACGGTCTTGTTGGGCAGGAGGCGGAAGTCCTGGAAGACGGTCCCCAGCTGGCGCCGCATGTGCGGGACCTTCCAGTTGGAGAGCTTCGCGAGGTCCTTGCCCAGGACGTGCACCTGGCCGTGGGTCGCCCTTTCCTCGCGCAGGACCAGCCGCAGGAAGGTGGACTTGCCGGAGCCGGAGGAGCCGACCAGGAAGACGAACTCGCCCTTGGCGATGTCGAGGGAGACATCTCTCAGTGCGGGCCGGTTCTGCTTCGGGTAGGACTTGGAGACGTTGTCGAATCGGATCACGGGAGCACCACGGTCGCCGGGAGTAGGTGACGGTGACCATACGCGACCGGACGCCGGGTGGGGACCCGTCATCCGGAGTTGCCCGATATATCCCCGGGTGGGGAAGGAGCCCGACCGTGATTGCCCGGACGGGCCGCGCCGAATGCCGATGGAGCTGGCACAGTGGTGGGGGGAACGTACTCCGTCCCCGCGCCGTTGACCCTGACGAGGGGACGAGAGGAGGAGCGCATGACATATGACCGGCTCGTGTGCGCGAACTGCGCCGCACCCGTCAGCCAGGGCCGCTGCCCGGTGTGCCGGGCGAACCGGGAGCGCCTCCAGCAGGAGGGCCCCTTCGCCGGGATGAACCCGGCGGCACTCATAGCGCTTCTGGTGGTGCTGGTGGCCGCGCTGGCGCTGGCGGCCCAGGCCGCGTAGGGCGCGCCGCGTCCCGATCGAGGCGCTCGCGGTGATCCCGGCGGATCACCGGCCACACGCGGATCAGGCGTCATGGATCACGCGTGAACGGATCACACGTAATGGGGAAGGGCCCGGACACCAGCTGGTGTCCGGGCCCTTCCGCGTCATCACGCGCCGCGCGTGCTACGCGGTCTGCTCCTGCTGCTTGCGCCAGCGGATGCCGGCCTCCAGGAAGCCGTCGATGTCGCCGTCGAGCACCGCCTGCGGGTTGCCGACCTCGAACTCCGTGCGCAGGTCCTTGACCATCTGGTACGGGTGCAGGACGTAGGAGCGCATCTGGTTGCCCCAGGAGCTGCCGCCGTCCTTGAGGGCGTCCATCGCGGCCTGCTCCTCCTGGCGGCGCCGCTCGAGCAGCTTGGCCTGGAGGACGTTCATGGCGCTGGCCTTGTTCTGGATCTGCGAGCGCTCGTTCTGGCAGGAGACGACGATGCCGGTCGGGATGTGCGTGATGCGCACGGCCGAGTCGGTGGTGTTGACGCCCTGGCCGCCGGGGCCGGAGGCGCGGTAGACGTCGATGCGCAGCTCGCCCTCGTCGATCTCGACGTGGTCGCTGGACTCGACGACGGGCAGCACCTCGACACCCGCGAAGGAGGTCTGGCGGCGGCCCTGGTTGTCGTAGGGCGAGATGCGCACGAGGCGGTGGGTGCCCTGCTCGACGGAGAGGGTGCCGTAGGCGTACGGGGCCTTGACCACGAAGGTGGTCGACTTGATACCGGCCTCTTCCGCGTACGAGGTCTCGTAGATCTCCGTCGGGTAGCCGTGGCGCTCCGCCCAGCGCAGGTACATGCGCTGGAGGCGCTCGGCGAAGTCGGAGGCGTCGACGCCTCCGGCCTCGGCGCGGATGTTGACCAGGGCCTCGCGCTCGGCGTACTCGCCGGAGAGCAGGGTCCGGACCTCCATCTCGTCCAGCGCCTTGCGCACGGACACCAGCTCGGCCTCCGCCTCGGCGAGGGTGTCCGCGTCGTCCATCTCCTGGGCGAGCTCGAACAGCACCGCGAGGTCGTCGATGCGGCCGCGCAGGGTCTCGGTCTTGCGGACCTCTGCCTGGAGGTGCGAAAGCTTGCTCGTGATCTTCTGGGCGGCTTCCGGGTCGTCCCACAGGGACGGCGCGGCGGCCTGCTCCTCGAGCACGGCGATATCTGCCCTCAGCTTGTCGAGGTCCAGGACGGCCTCGATCGACCCCATGGTCGAGGAGAGGGACTTCAGCTCTTCGGAAACATCGACGACTGCCACGGGTCAAGCCTAGCCGGTCCTCGGACGGCACTGTCCGGTCAGGCCGGATCGGACCGTACAGAGGAGCGTTGGTACGGGCGTACGCTCCTCGTATGACCGTTCCCCTCGTGAAGCGCCGCCATGTGGACCACATGCGTGTGACCACGACGAGCTGTCTGCCGCCGGACCCCGCACAAGCCTGATCCACCCCGATCCGACTTAGGTCCTGTACGCGGCCACCCCGCCCCGGCGCCATCCCTGCCGGGGGCGTGCTCCCTCCGCCTGCCCCGCCATCTCTGGGGCACAGGACCCTGTGACATCCGAAACGGAGCCGTCATGCCGTCCGCGCACCCTTCTTCTTCCACCACCTCCACCACCACCTCCGCCGCGCCCGCCGCGCCCGCCGCGCCCGCCGCGCCCGCCCTCGCCGTGATCGACCTCTCGCGGGCGGACGACCCCGCCGAGCGGCCCGGCTTCCTGGAGCAGCTGCACGCCGCGGCCCGGGACACCGGCTTCCTGTACCTGACCGGCCACGGAATATCCGAGGCGGAGACCTCCCGCATCCTGGAGCTGACCAGGGCCTTCTTCGCGCTGCCGGAGGCCGACCGGCTGGCCGTGAGCAATCTGAACTCCCCGCACTTCCGGGGCTACACCCGCATCGGGCACGAGCTGACGGGCGGCGCCTCCGACTGGCGCGACCAGCTGGACGTGGGCGCGGAGCGGCCGGCGCCGGTGCTGGGGCCGCAGGACCCCGCGTACCTGTGGCTGGAGGGCCCCAACCAGTGGCCGGCGGCGCTGCCGGAGCTGAGGGAGGCGGTCCTGGGATGGCAGGCGCGCCTGGCGGGGGTGGCGCACCGGCTGCTCCAGGAGCTGCTGGCCTCGATCGGCGCACCGCCGGACTTCTTCGACGCGGCCTTCGCGGACCGCCCCCACCTGCACACGAAGCTGATCCGCTACCCGGGGTCCGCCCCGTCGGGCGCCGACCAGGGCGTCGGCGCTCACAAGGACTACGGCTTCCTGACCCTGCTGCTCCAGGACTCGGTGGGCGGTCTCCAGGTCGTCCGGGACGGCGGCTACGTCGACATCGAGCCCCGGCCGGGGGCGTTCGTGGTCAACCTGGGCGAGCTGCTGGAGATCGCCACCGAGGGGTACCTGCGGGCCACCGACCACCGGGTGGTCAGCCCGCCGGGGGCGGTGGAGCGGTTCTCGGTGCCGTTCTTCTACAACCCGAGGCTGGACGCGGTGGTGGAGACCGTCCCCGGCGAGTACCTGCGCTCGGCGCCGGGCGTCGCGCACGACGCGTCGAACCCGCTGCACGCGGAGTACGGCCGCAACGAGCTCAAGGGCTGGGTCCGGGCCCATCCCAAGGTCGCCCGCCGCTGGCACCCGGACCTCACCTCCGTGTAGTCCGGGCGCGAGGGCCGCCGCCGCGCGGCCTACCGGGGGTGGGGCTGGGCCGACCGGCCGCCCTTGCCGTCCTGCGGCGGGGGCGCCGGGTCGTCGCCCGACAGGGCGAGCCAGCTGCCCAGGCCCACCGCCGTCACCAGGGCCAGCGCCGACGCGGAGAGCACCAGGCGCCGCTTGCGGGCGGCCTCGGCCCGGTGCCGGGCGGAGCCGGGGCGGTGTCCGCCGGCGGGGCGCGGGACGCGGGCGGTGCCCCGGGCCCCGCCCGCCAGCTCCTCCGGGCCCGGGACCCGCATGGAGGTGTGGGTGTCCCGGTTGGAGTCGGTGGCGGAGCCCGGGACCAGCGGGACCACGCCCCGCCTGCGCACCGGGTCGGCGGCGGTGTCGGGCTCACGCTCGGGCTCGGGCTCCGGGTCGGCGTCGTCCGGCTCGTCGACGTCGAGCGGGGGCATCCCGGCGAGCAGCGGCAGCAGGTCCCGCAGCCGGACCGACAGCTCGGAGGCGCGCAGCCGCGAGGCGGGGGCCTTGGCCAGGCACTGGACCATCAGCTGCCAGAGCTCGTCGGGGATGCCGGGCAGCGGGACCACGGTCTCCGTGACGTGCCGGCGCAGTACCGCGCCCGGGTGGCCGCCGCCGAAGGGGGTGAAGCCGGCCAGCAGCTCGTACAGCACCGTGGCCAGGGCGTATATGTCGACGGCCGCCCTCGGCGGCAGGCCCTCCACTATCTCCGGGGCCAGGTAGTCGGGTGTTCCGATGATCCGGGTGGTCGGGGCGGCGCTGCGGCCGCCGGCGGCCCGGCGCGGGGAGTCGATGAGCTTGGCGACGCCGAAGTCGGTGAGCAGCGCGGGGTGCGCGCCGCCGGGGCCGAGCGGTCCCTGCATGTCGAGCAGGACGTTCTCCGGCTTGACGTCGCGGTGGACGACACCGGCCGCGTGGGCGGCGGCGAGCGCGTCGGCGACGTCCGCGACGATGGCCACGGCCGCCTCGGGGGCGAGCCGGCGTTCGCGGTCGAGGCGCGTGCGCAGGTCCGTTCCGCGTACGAGGTCCATGACGAGGGCGAGGTCGTTGCCGTCGACGACGAGGTCGCGCACGGAGACGACGTGCGGGTGCTCCAGTCCGAGGAGCGCGCTGCGCTCCTGGACGAAGCGTCCGACCAGTTCCTGGTCGGAGGCGAGGTCCTCGCGCAGCAGTTTGACGGCGACGGGGCCGTCCGGCCCTTCGCCGAGCCACACCGTGCCCGCGCTGCCGCGCCCCAGGATCTGGTGGGCGGTGTACCGGCTGCCGATCTTCCGTGCCACGACTGCTCCCTCAGCGGCTGGCGTAACGGACCAAAGCTACGCGGCCGAGCGGGGGTTGGGGTCGCCGGATCGCGGCGACCTTCACTTCTGCGGGCGAAATCACGTCCTGGATGTCGACAAATCAACAAGGTCGGCACTACGGGGTGCCCGCGGGCGCCCCCGGGCGGAGTCCGGGGAGAGGCCCTCAGGAGGTTCCGCCGCCGCCGCTGTCCGTCGAGCCTCCGATGGAGCCGATGAAGTCGGCGACCTCGGTGCCCCAGCTCCAGATCTGGTCCCACCATCCCTTGCCGGTGCCCACCCACTCCTGGAGCGGGGTGAGCTCCCAGATCAGCCAGCCGCCCACGAAGAGCAGAAGGATCATCACCAGGCAGCCCTTGAGGCAGCCGAGGCCGGGGATCCGGACCGGGTTCGCGCTGCGGCGGCGCGGCTCGCGCGGCGGGCGGGGCTCGCGCGGGGCTTCCTGCTGCGGCCGGCGCTGCTGCCGCGCGGGCGGAGGCTGCGGCGGCTGCTGCTGGGGCTGGCGGTACTGCGGCTGCTGCTGGGGCGGTTGCGGCTGCTGGTACGGCTGGGGCTGGTAGTGCTGGGGCGGCTGCTGCGCGTACTGCTGCGGCGGGGGCTGCTGCTGGTACTGCTGCTGCGGCGGCGGGGCCGGGCGGTACTGCTGCCGGGGCGGCTGCTGCGGGGGCGGCGGCATCTGCGGTGCCGGGCGCTGGGGACGCCGGCGCAGCGGGTCCTCGGCGGGGTCGAGGTAGTGCATCTGCGTCTGCTCGTTGCGGTCGCGCGCGGCCCGCATCTGCGACTGCCACGGGTGCGGCGCGTCGGGCTGCTGCACCGGGGGCATGACGGAGGTCGGGTCGGGAGCGCCGGGGCCGCCCGGTGCTCCGGTGGCCGGCAGCACGGTGGTGGCGTCGGCCCCGCCGACCGGCGGGAGCACGCTCGTCATGGCGTTCGGGTCGTACGCGTCGGCGGGGGCGGCGGCCGGGCGGCCGGGCAGCACCTGCGTCGGGTCGGCGCTGCCGGGGTTCCCGGGACCGGCCGGGACCGGGGCGGGCGAGGGATCGGGCGCGAGCAGGGCGGCGACCCCGAGGGCGGCCTCGACCTCGTCGGGCGAGGAGTGGACGCGGATGCCCGCGGCGACCACGCGCAGGCCGCGGGCCAGGCTCTCGGCGCTGGGCCGCTCGTCTGGCTCCTTGCGCAGGCAGTGCTCGATGACGATCCACAGCGCCTCGGGCACGGCGGGGGGCCGCTGCGGCTCCTCGCTGAGGTGGCGGTGCAGGACCTCGAGCGCGGTGCCGCCGGCGAAGGGCGGGCGGCCGGTGACCAGCTCGTAGAGGAGGATGCCGGCGCCGTAGATGTCGACGGCGGAGGTCTGCGGGCGGCCCTCGGCGGACTCGGGGGCCACATAGGCGGGGGTGCCGACGAACTCGTGGGTGCGGGTCAGGCCCGGGGAGTCGGCCAGGCGCGCGATGCCGAAGTCGGTGAGCATCGGCTTCATCTGGCCGTTGCTCTCGTCCAGCAGCACGTTGGCGGGCTTCAGGTCGCGGTGGACCACGCCGTCGGCGTGGCTGGCGGCGAGCGCGTCCGCGATCTGGGCGGTCAGCAGGCTCGCCGCGACCGGGCTGAAGGGGCCGTTCTGGCGGATGTACTTGTGCAGGTCCGGGCCGTCGACGAGGTCCATGACCAGGGCGAGCAGATCACCCTCGACGACGAGGTCGCGGGTGCGCACGATGTTGGGGTGGGTCAGGCGCAGCAGGACGGAGCGCTCGCGCAGGAAGCGCATGACGATGTCCGCGTCCTGGGCCAGCTCCTCCTTGAGGACCTTGATGGCCACGGTCTCGCCGGGCTGGCCGGCGACGGCGGCCTCCGCGCCGGCGGTCTCCCGCTGGCGGGCACGCCAGACGGTGCCCGTGGCGCCGCGCCCGAGCGGCTCCTCGAGCAGGTACTTGCTGCCGACTGGCCGCACGTCTCGCGCTCCCTGCTGTCGTCTTTCCGGCTGATTCCACCGGGTGGGTTTCCGGCCCAACTCTAGGGGGTGTCCCGCTGGAAGACGCGGGTCGGCGGAGGTTGGTTGCCGCACATATGTGCGAAGGGTGAGTTTTGTGGGGTATGCCGGGGGCGCTTTTCCCCGTGTTTCCCCCGCCGGAGTGGCGCGTTCCTACCGGTGGGTGAACCGCGCCACCACGATCCAAGATCATTTATTGGCGGGTGCCGGGCGTGTTGCGGGCGACAGGTGCGAGGATGCACCCGTACGGAACGGCCGGGACGGGAGCCCTGCCTTCCGGCAGACCTGAACGGACGAGGCGTCCGTGCCGGGCGGGGGTGTCGATCGGGCGGGCAGGTCCCGCCACTGCCCCTGCCGGGCGCACGCACGCACCGCGCACTGCGCTCCGCGCAGAAGGGACCGCTGACGGCGATGCAGATCCGGCTGACCGTCCTCGGGTCGCGCGGCGGCCACCAGGCCGCCACCGCGCCCGCCGGCTGTGACGTGCTCGTCACCGCGCCCGCCGGGACCCCGCTGGCCGCGGTGGCCTCCGGACTCGCGGCGACCGCGGGCGGCCCCGACACCGGCGGCACCGTGGTGCTGTACGCCGGTTCCCGCCGCCTCGACCCCCAGCGCGCCGTGCTCGGCGAGCCGCCCCTGGTGGACGGGGCCGTACTGGCCCTGCACACCCCCGGGCCGGACACCGCCGCCGTCCCGACCGGGGACGGGCCGGGCACGCCGCAGCTGCACGTGGTGGCCGGACCGGACGCGGGCGGGGTCCACCTGCTGCACCCCGGGGCCGTGCGGATCGGGCGCTCGGCCGACGCCGACGTGCCGCTGGACGACCCCGACGTGTCGCGGCTGCACTGCGCCGTGACCGTGCTGCCGGACGGCCGGGTGACCGTGGCCGACCTCGGCTCGACGAACGGCACCACGCTGGACGGCGCCGAGGTCGGGGCGGGCGCCGTCCCGCTGGCGCCGGGCGCGCTGCTGCGGATCGGCGAGTCCACGCTCCGGCTCGCCCCGCCGGGCGGCGATCCGGTGCTGGCGGTCGTCCCGGACCTGGAGGGCCACCTCGGACTGGCGGGCCCCTCCCCCGACGGGGACGCCGCCCTCTCCCCGGCCCCCGCCCCCGAGGCGGCCGCGGAGCACCCCGCGGCCGGGGACGCCGGTGCCGGCCCGGGCTCGGGCTGCGGCTCCGGCTCCGGCTCCGGCTCCGGCTCCGGCGAGGGCCTCTCCCCGCACCCCGACGGCACCCCCGGCGAGGAGCCCGGCGCCGCACGGCGCCGGCGCGGCGGGATCGGCGCCTGGGCCCGCAAGTGGGTGCGCGGGGAGGAGGAAACCCCCGGACAGCCGGCCGGACCGGAGGCGCCCGCGGCCGCCGCGCCGGACGAGGACGACCCCGCGGCGCTGCTGCTGGCGGCGCTCGGGCCCACCGGGCGGCTGTGGTCGCGTGGCGCCGGACACCCCCGGTTCCTGCAGGCGGGGCTCGGCGCGGGCTGCCGGGTCGCCCTGCCCGAGTGCGGCTCGCTGGGCATCGCGGGGCCCCGGGCACGGCTGACGGGGGTGGCCCGGTCGGTGGTCGCCCAGCTCGCGGGACTGCACGCGCCGACCCGGCTGGAGGTCGTCCTGCTGGCCGCCGACCGCGCCCGCCCCCTGGCGGAGCGCCGCCGCGACTGGGGCTGGCTCGGCTGGCTGCCCCACGTACGGCCGGCGCACGGGCAGGACTGCCGGCTGCTGCTGGCGTACGACCGCGACCAGGCGGCGGCCCGCATCGCCGAGCTGACCCGGCGGCTGGACGACAGCCCGCTCGGCGCCGGCTGGGCCTCCGCCGGCCCGGCCGCGCTGCGGCAGGCCGCCGCCGCGTACGAGGGCCCGCGCACGCTCGTGGTGCTGGACGGCGACCCGGGCACGGCGGCCCTGCGCGACCTCACCGGACGGCTCGCCTCCCACGGGACCGCGGCGGGCGTCCACCTCCTGGTGCTCGCGGAGACCCCGGCCGCCACCGCCGCCTCCCCCGTGGCGGCGACGTACGAGGCGGCCTGCGCGGCCACCCCGGCGTTCCGCGACTGCGGCCGGATCGCCCTGCTCAGCGGCGATGTGGCCACGGCCGTACGGAGCTTCGCGGTGAACGGCGGCCACCCGGTCGCGGCGGGCCGTACGGCGGTGGCCGACGGCGTCTCGGCGGCCTGGGCGGAGCGGTTCGCCCGGGCCCTGGCCCCGCTGCGCGCGGACGGCACCCCGCCCGAGGGCGGCGCGTCCCGCCCAGCCGCGGCCACCCTCCCGGCGGCGTCCCGGCTCCTGGACGAGCTCGGGCTGGCCCGCGCCACCCCGGCGTCCCTGATGGCCCGCTGGGCGGAGGCCACCGACCAAGGCCAGGGCGTCGGCGGCCTCGCGGAGATCGTCCTGGGGACGGGCCGGCGCGGGGCGGTCGGCGCCGAGCTGGTCCACGACGGCCCGCACCTGCTGGTGGAGGGCCCCGCCGGGAGCGGCCGGACGGAGCTGCTGCGCTCCATCGCCGCCTCCCTGGCCGCCGCGGCCCGCCCCGACCGCCTCGGCCTGCTCCTCCTCGACGGCGCCGGCGGCGAGCGCGGCGACGGTCTCCAGCCGTGCACGGAACTCCCGCACGTGTCGGCCCACCTCGTGGCCTCCGACCCGCTGCGCATGCGGGAGTTCGCGCAGGCCCTCGGCGCCGAGCTCAAGCGCCGCCACGAGCTGCTGGACGGCGTCCCGTTCACCGAGTGGCACGCCCGGCGCGAGCTGTCGGAGCGGATGGTCTCGCCCCGCCGGCCCTCCCCGGGCGAGCTGCGCGGGGACCTCGACCCCTCCCCCGGCACCGCCGGCTGGGGGGACCCCGTGCGCACCGGCACCCTGCGGCTGCGGGCGGCCGCCACGCGTATCGAGCCGGCTGGCGGGCCGACGCCGCTGCCCCGGCTGGTGGTGCTGGTGGACGACTTCGACGCGCTGGTGGCCCCGGCGCTGGGCAGTCCGGGCCGGCAGGCCGCCGGTTCGGTGGTGCGGATCCTGGAGGGCGTGGCCCGCGAGGGCACCCGGCTCGGGGTGCACCTGGTGGTGGCCAGCGCCCGCCCGGAGCGGACCGCCGACACCGAGCCGGCCCGGCTGGCGACGCTGCGGGTGGAGCTGGACGCCCCCGACCAGCCGGGGCCGGGCCGGGGGCGGCTGCTGTACGCCGACGGCCGTGCGGTGCCCTTCCAGGCGGGCCGGGTCACCGGCCGGATCCCGCGCACGGCGACCCTGAGGCCGACCGTGGTGCCGGTGGAGTGGGAGCGGATGGGAGACCCTCCGGCCCGCCGTCCGGTGCGCGAGCTGGGCAACGGTCCGACCGACCTCGCGCTGCTGGCCAGCGCCCTCGACCGGGCCTCCCACCTGGTCTCGGCGATACCGGTGCCGTTCCCGCCGGCCCCCTGACGCTCCGCGGTTCCCCCGCCACGCGGTATTGCGGGGGTGCGCGGGTCGGCGTAGACCTTGTGGCACGCAGCACACCACGGGCACGACGGCATCGGGGGCGAGAGCATGCGGGCACAGCACGGAACCGGCCACACGAAACGTACGGCGGTCAGAGCCTGGACGGCGCTGGCCGCGGCGGGCGCGCTGGCGCTCACCGCCTGCGGCGGCGGGGGCGGTGACGGCGGCGGCAGGGGCGGGCCGTCGCAGGCCGGCCGGCAGGACGAGCGCACCGTCGAGTTACCGCAGCTGCCCGGCGAGAAGCTGTCGGTCGCGGCGGTCTGGACGGGACCGGAGCAGGCGAACTTCACGAAGGTGCTGAAGGAGTTCGAGAAGCGGACGGGGGCGAGCGTCACCTTCGTCCCGGCGCAGGATCCGATCGTCACCTTCCTCGGCACCAAGATCGCGGGCGGTCAGCCGCCGGACGTGGCGCTGTTGCCGCAGGTCGGGGCGCTGGTGTCGGCGGTGCGCAACAAGTGGGCGCAGCCGCTGGGTCCGGAGGCAGGGGCGCAGCTGGAGGCGAACTACTCGCCGGGCTGGCGCACGCTCGGCGCGGTCGACGGCACCCAGTACGGCGTCTACTACAAGGCGGCCAACAAGTCGCTGGTCTGGTACAACGCGAAGGCCTTCGAGGCGGCGGGCGTGAAACCCCCGGCGACCTGGAAGGACTTCCTCTCGGTGGCCGACACGCTGTCCGCGTCGGGCACCGCGCCGGTGTCGGTGGCGGGTGCGGACGGCTGGACCCTGACGGACTGGTTCGAGAACGTGTACCTCTCGCAGGCGGGTCCGGAGAAGTACGACCGGCTGGCCCGGCACGAGATCAAGTGGACGGACGACAGCGTCCGGCAGGCGCTGACCACCCTCGGGCAGCTGTTCGGCCGCAAGGACTTCCTGGCGGGCGGTCCGAGCGGGGCGCTGTCGACGGAGTTCGCGAAGTCGGTGACGCAGACCTTCACGGGCGGGGACCGGCCGGCGGCCGCGATGGTCTTCGAGGCGGACTTCGTGGCGGTGACCATCGCGCAGACCGGGGCGAAGGTGGGCGAGGACGCCTTGGTCTTCCCGTTCCCGGCGGTGGGAGCGAAGGCGCCGGTGGTGTCGGGCGGTGACGTGGCGGTGGCCCTGAAGCCGGGGAAGGGGGCGCAGGCGCTGCTGACCTTCCTGGCGTCGGCGGACGCGGCCCGGATCCAGGCCCGGGAGGGCGGGTTCGTGTCGCCGAACAAGGCGGTGGACTTCGCGGTGTACCCGAACGACATCCAGCGGGGCATCGCCAAGGCGCTGATCGCGGCGGGCGACGACTTCCGCTTCGACATGTCGGACCGGGCTCCGGCGTCCTTCGGCGGGACGCCGGGCGCCGGTATGTGGAAGGCGCTCCAGGACTTCCTGGCGAACCCGTCGGACGTGGCGGCGGTGCAGGAGAGGCTGGAGGCGGAGGCGGCCAAGGCGTACGGGAACTGACGCCGTGACGGTGAAGACGGCGGCGCGGCCCGGTGCCGCGGCCGGGGCGGGGGAACGGGCCCGCCGCAAGGACGTCTCGCGCCGGCGGCTGGTGGCCGCGGCGTTCCTGCTGCCCGCCCTGGTGCTGCTGGGCGCGCTCGTGGTGCAGCCCATCGGCTACTCCCTCTACCGCAGCCTCTTCGACCGCTCCGGCGACGCCTTCGTCGGGGCGGGCAACTACCGGCGGATCCTGGACGACCCGGTGATCGTCACGGCCCTGCGCAACACGGCGGTGTGGGTGGTGCTGGCCCCGGCCACGGCGACCGCCCTCGGGCTGGTCTTCGCGGTGCTGACGGAGCGGGTGCGCTGGGGGACTGCGTTCAAGCTGCTGGTGTTCATGCCGATGGCGATCTCGATGCTGGCGGCGGGGATCATCTTCCGGCTCGTGTACGACCACGATCCGCAGCGGGGCGTTGCCAACGCGGTGTGGGTCGGGGTGCACGACACCTTCGCGCCGTCCTCGGCCTTCCCGGGGGCCCGCCCGGGCCGGGACTCCCCGCTGGAGCCCGCCGCGGGCGGGGACCTGGTGACGCGCGGCCCGGTACGGGCGGGCGTGCCGGTGCTGCTGCCGCTGGTCGGGGTGGCGCCGGAGGCCCTGCCGGCGGGGTCCGGGACGGCGGGGAACGCCGGGGCGGTGCCGGGGAAGGTGACGGGGACCGTCTGGCAGGACTTCGCCCGGGGCGGCGGCGGGCGGGTGAACGTGGTCGACCCGGCGGAGCCGGCCCTGTCCGGGATGCGGGTGGAGGCGGTGAAGGACGGCCGGGTGGTGGCTTCGGCGAAGGCCGCGCCGGACGGCACCTTCACGCTGCCCGGCGAGGCGGACGGCGCGCTGCTGCGGCTGCCCGCGGCCAACTTCCGGGCGGCGTACGCGGGGGTCGAGTGGCTCGGGCCGGTGCTGGTGACCCCGGCGGTGATCGGGGCGTACGTGTGGATGTGGGCCGGGTTCGCGATGGTGCTGATCGCGGCCGGGCTGGCGGCGGTGCCGCGCGAGCTGCTGGAGGCGGCGCGGGTGGACGGGGCGGGCGAGTGGAAGGTGTTCCGCCGGATCACGGTGCCGCTGCTGGCGCCGGTGCTGGTGGTGGTCCTGGTGACGCTGGTCATCAACGTGATGAAGATCTTCGACCTGGTCTTCGTGATCGCGCCGGGGGCGGTGCAGGACGACGCGAACGTGCTCGCGCTCCAGCTGTACCGCACGTCCTTCGGGACGGACGCCGATCCGGGGCTGGGCAGCGCCATCGCGGTGCTGCTGCTGGTGCTGGTGGTGCCGGTGATGCTGCTCAATATCCGCCGGCTGCGGAAGGAGTCGTCCCGATGAGCGCCCCGGACACCGGCGCGAAGGCCGCCGGCGCCAAGAGAGCCGACGCGCAGAGAGCCGACGCGCGGGCCGCCGGCGCCGGGAGCCGGGTCGCCGGCCGGATCGCGGCGCGCGCCGCGTCCGGCGCCGTACGCGTCTTCCTGGTCCTGGCCGCCCTGTTCTGGCTGCTGCCCACGCTCGGGCTGCTGGTCTCCTCCTTCCTGGCCCCGGCCGACCTGGGCCGGGGCGGTTGGTGGCGGGCACTGACCGAGCCGTCCCGGCTGACGGTGTCGAACTACGCGCGGCTGCTGGCCAACGAGACGATCACCGGCTCGCTGCTGAGCACGGCGGCGATCGCGGTGCCCGCCACGCTGCTCGTCCTCGTCCTCGGCGCGTTCGCCGGGTACGCCTTCGCCTGGCTGGAGTTCCCGGGGCGGGACTGGCTGTTCCTGGTCGTGGTGGGACTGCTGGTGGTCCCCGTCCAGGTGGCGCTGATCCCGGTGTCGGAACTGTTCGGCTCCATCGGCCTGTTCGAGACGACGGCGGGGGTGGTGCTGTTCCACACCGCGTTCGGGCTGCCCTTCGCGGTGTTCCTGCTGCGGAACTTCTTCGCGCAGATCCCGGCCGAGCTGCTGGAGGCGGCCCGGCTCGACGGCGCCGGGGAACTTCGCCTGTTCGCCCGGGTGGTGCTGCCGCTGGGCGGCCCGGCGATCGCCTCGCTCGGCATCTTCCAGTTCCTGTGGGTGTGGAACGACATGCTGGTGGCGCTGGTCTTCGCCGATTCCGCGCACCCTCCCGTCACGGTGGCGCTCCAGCAGCAGGTGCGCCAGTTCGGGAACAACATCGACGTCCTGGCGCCCGGCGCCTTCCTGTCGATGGTGGTGCCGCTGCTGGTCTTCTTCGCCTTCCAGCGGCAGTTCGTGACGGGGGTGATGGCCGGAGCCGTCAAGTAGCCCACCGCCGACGGGGAAACCCGCTCCGACATGGGGCGTTGACGCTGCGTGACCCAAATGCCGTACGGAGCGTAACCCGATCGCCGCGCGCGGGGTTCCTGGGCCATATGCCCGCGCCGACCCCTGGATGTGCCGTGCCCCGGTTCAGCGTCATCGTGCCCGCGTACAAGGTTCAGGCGTACCTCCAGGAGAGTCTGGACTCGGTCCTGTCCCAGTCCTACCCGGATCTGGAACTGATCGCGGTCGACGACGCCTCCCCGGACGCGTGCGGCTCGATCATCGACGAGTACGCGGCCCGCGACCCCCGGGTCACCGCGGTGCACCTGGCGCACAACCTGGGCCTGGGCCCGGCCCGCAACGCGGGCCTGGCCCGGGCGAGCGGCGACTACCTCGTCTTCCTCGACGGCGACGACACCCTCGCGCCGGGCGCCCTCCAGGCCATCACCGACCGGCTCAAGGCCACCGGCTCCCCCGACGTCCTGGTGTACGACTACGCGCGCACCTTCTGGACGGGCGAGACCGTCCGCAACCGCCTCGCGCACCGGCTGTCCGAGGAGGGCCCCGCCAGCTTCCGGCTGGCCGACCGCCCGGCCCTCCTGGGCATGCTGATGGTGGTGTGGAACAAGGCGTACCGCCGCGAGTACGTGGAGCGCGAGGGCCTCGAATTCCCGCCCGGCTTCTACGAGGACACCCCCTGGACGTACCCGGCGCTGCTGTCCGCCGAGTCCGTGGCCGTCCTCGACCGGGTCTGCGTCCACTACCGCCAGCGGCGCACCGGCTCGATCCTGACCACCACCAGCCCGCGCCACCTGGACGTCCTCGACCAGTACGAGCGGGTCTTCGGCCACCTCGCCGCCCGCCCCGAGCTGGAGCGCTGGCGCCCCGCGGTGCACCGGCGGATGGCCGAGCACTTCTGCGCCGTGTACGCGGACCCGCGCCGCCTCCCGCGCGCCGCGCGCGCCGAGTTCTTCGCGCGGGCCTCGGCCCTGCTGCGCCGCCACCGCGTCCCGGGCGGGTCGGGGGCGCTGCCGCTGTCCCTGACCCGCACCGACCGGCTCCGGCACACCCTGATGCGGCTCGGGCTGCGGCGCTGCTACCGGCTGGGCTCCGTCCTGCGCGCGGCCGCCCTGTCGGCGGGCCGCACCGGCTCGGCGCTGGGGCGGGGGCTGCGCGAGAGCGCCCTGCGCCTGCACTACCGGGTCCAGCGGCTGCTCCCGCTGCGGCCCGAACTGGCGGTGTTCTCCGCGTACTGGCACGGCGGCTACGCCTGCAACCCGGCGGCGATCGAGGCGAAGCTGCGCGAACTGGCCCCGCGCATGCGCACGGCGTGGATCTGCGACCCCCGGTACGCCTCCACCCTGCCGCCCGAGACCACCCCGCTGCGGCCCGGCTCGGCCGCGTACTGGAGCGCCCTGGCCCGGGCCCGGTACCTGACGACGAACGTCAACTTCGACCGTGCCCTGGTCAAGCGGCCGGGTCAGGTCCTGCTGCAGACGCAGCACGGCACCCCGCTCAAGCGGGTGGGCCTGGACCTCCAGGACCGTCCGGCGGCCACCCCGACCACGGACTTCGAAGGGCTGCTGCGCGGCGCGGACCAGTGGGACTACCTGCTGTCCTCCAACCGCCACTCCACCCTGGTGTGGGAGAAGGCCGTGCCCGCCTCCTACACCACCCTGGAGTACGGCTACCCGCGCAACGACGCCTTCCACCGGGCCGGCCAGGCCGAGGTCCTCGCGCTGCGCGAGCGCCTGGGCATCGCGCCGGGCACCATCGCGGTCCTGTACGCCCCGACGCACCGGGACTACCGCCGAAGCCGGCCCGTGCACCTGGACTTCGAGCGGGTGCTGCGGGATCTGGGCCCGCGCTTCACCCTGCTCACGCGCACCCACCTGACGTACGCCGGCAGCCCCGGCGGCTGGGAGCCGCACCCGCGCCTGCTGGACGTCTCGGACCACCCGTCGGTGGAGGAGCTGTGCCTGGCCTCGGACGCGCTGGTCACGGACTACTCGTCCCTGATGTTCGACTACGCGGCGCTGGACCGGCCGATCGTGATCCACGCGGACGACTGGGAGGCGTACGAGGCCGCCCGCGGCACCTACTTCGACCTGCGCTCCTGTCCCCCGGGCGTGATCGCCCGCACCGAGGACGAGCTGGTGGACATCTTCGCCACCGGTCACTGGCGGGGCTCCCGCTCGGCGCAGCTGCGCGCCGCGTTCCGTTCTCGCTTCTGCTCGTACGACGACGGCCACGCCGCCGAGCGGGTGGTGCGCCGGGTCTTCCTGGGCCAGCCCGTCGCGGTCCCCGCGGTGGTCCCGCTGGAGGAGCGCCGGCCCGCGCCGGCCGCGCCGGCTCCGGACCTGGCCCCGCTGACGGCGGGGCTGTGGCCCTGAGGCGGGGGCGGGGGCGGGGGCCGCGGGGTCAGCCGGCGCGCAGGCCGGCCACGACGGAGCGGGCGAGCTCGTCGAGGTAGCCCGCCGGGACGGCGTCCCGTACCACCACCTGCCGCCAGTACAGCGGCCCGATCGCCAGGTCGAGGGCACGCTCGGGGGAGGCGGAGCCCGGCAGCTCGCCGCGGGCGACGGCCTCGGAGACGATGCCCTCGGCGAGCCGGCGCTGGCCTTCGAGCAGGGCGCCGCGCACCGCGTCGGCGATCTCCGGGTTCCGGGCGGCCTCCACCAGCAGGTCGGGGATGACCGCCGAGGCCACCGGGTGCCGCAGCACGTGTGACATGACCTCCAGCAGGGCGCGTACGTCCCCGTAGAGGGAGCCGGTGGCGGGCACGGGGATGCCGTCGGCGGCAACCGCCCCGATCAGGTCGAGCACCAGGTGCAGCTTCGACTTCCAGCGCCGGTACACGGCGGTCTTGCCGACGCCGGCGCGCCGCGCGATGCCCTCGATCGACATCCGGGCGAAGCCCACGGCCGCCAGCTCGTCCAGCACGGCCGCGCGGATCGCCTTGGTGACGTCCTCGCGCAGGACGGCGGCGCCGGCGGGGGCGCGGCGGGCGGCGGGAGCGGCGGCGGGCTCGTTGGTCATGCCCAGAGCATAGCGGCGAGGTCAGCCCCCGCACGTCACGACGATACGGTTGCGTTCCGACGCGCGGGCCCCTACTGTCGACGTCACGACGATACGGACCCGTCCCGTCGTCGCCCGGCCGGGAGGCTCCCGGCAGGCGACGCCCCCGACCCCGTCGAAAGCGATCCCGTGACCACCGTGACCCTCGCGGACCCCGCGCCGCCCTCCGCCGCCGAGCTGGCGGCAGCCCACGGCCTGACCGTCAGCGGCGCCCGCCCCTCCCTCCCCCGCTACGCCGCGCAGCTGTGGAACCGCCGCCACTTCGTGACGGCGTACGCGACCGCGCGGATGCACGCCACGTACAGCACGGCCAGGCTCGGCCAGGTCTGGCACCTGATGACCCCGCTGCTCAACGCGGCCGTCTACTACTTCGTCTTCGGCATCGTCATGCGCGCCAGCCACGGCGTCCCCGACTACGTGCCGTTCCTGATCACCGGCGTCTTCGTCTGGGACTTCATCGGCAGCTCCGTCAACGCCGGCACCCGCGCCGTCCACGGCAACCTCGGCCTGGTCCGCGCCCTGCACTTCCCCCGCGCCAGCCTGCCCATCTCCTCCGTGGTCCAGCTCTTCCAGCAGCTGCTCGTCACCATGGCGGCCCTCGTCATCCTGCTCCTGGCCTTCGGCCAGACCCCCTCCGCCTCCTGGCTGATCGCCGTCCCGGTGCTCTTCCTGATGGCCCTCTTCTGCACGGGCTGCGCGATGGCCATGGCCCGCATCGGCAGCAAGAACCCGGACGTCAGCCAGCTGATGCCGTTCGTGCTGCGCACCTGGATGTACTCCTCGGGCGTGATGTGGTCCATCGACTCCATGCTCAGCACGGACCACCTGCCCCAGTGGGTCTCGCTGGTGCTCAAGACCAACCCGGCGGCCGTCTACATCGACCTGATGCGCTTCTCCCTGATCGACAGCTTCACTGCGGACTCGCTCCCGCACCACGTGTGGCCGATCGCCATCGGCTGGGCGCTGCTCGCCGGCGTCGGCGGCTTCGTCTACTTCTGGAAGGCAGAGGAGGAGTACGGCCGTGGCTGACACCGACACCCGCGTCCCCACCGTCATCGCGGACGGGGTCCACGTCGTCTACAAGGTGCACGGGAGCGGCCGCAAGGGCGGCGCGACCGCCGCGCTCAGCCGGATCGTCTCGCGCCGCCCGGCCCCCGGCGTCCGCGAGGTCCACGCCGTCAAAGGCGTCAGCTTCACCGCGTACAAGGGCGAGGCGATCGGGCTGATCGGCTCCAACGGCTCGGGCAAGTCCACCCTCCTCAAGGCCATCGCCGGCCTCCAGCCGGTGGCCCGGGGCGCGGTCTACTCGCACGGCCAGCCGTCCCTCCTCGGAGTGAACGCCGCCCTGATGAACGACCTCACCGGCGAGCGCAACGTGGTCCTCGGCGGGCTCGCGATGGGCATGACCAAGCAGCAGATCCGCGAGCGCTACCGGGACATCGTCGACTTCTCCGGCATCAACGAGAAGGGCGACTTCATCTCCCTGCCCATGCGCACGTACTCCTCCGGCATGGGCGCCCGGCTGCGGTTCTCCATCGCCGCCGCCAAGGACCACGACGTCCTGATGATCGACGAGGCCCTCGCCACCGGCGACGCCGCCTTCCAGCGCCGCAGCCAGGCCCGCATCGAGGAGCTCCGCGCCCGCGCCGGCACGGTCTTCCTCGTCAGCCACGGCATCGGCACGGTCCGCGAGACCTGCGACCGGGCCATCTGGCTGGAGTCGGGCGTGCTGCGCATGGACGGCCCCTCCCAGGAGGTCTGCGACGCGTACGAGGCCTTCACCCGCGGCTGACACCGCGACGGGCCGGGCCCGGAACCCCACAAGGGGGGTTCCGGGCCCGGCCCGTGTCCGGCTCCGCCGGCGACTACGCGTGCGAGCGCAGCAGCGAGCGCATCGTCCGCATCGCCACCGACAGGTTCGCCAGGTCGAAGTCGTCCGAACCCCGGATCTCGTCCAGGGTCGTCCGGGCCCGGCCGAGGATCGCCGCGTTCTTCTCCTCCCACGCCTTGAAGCGCTCCGCGGGAGTGGAGGAACCGTCGCCCACGGCCAGCACGTCGGCGGTCAGCGCCGCGTGCGCCGCGAACAGGTCCTCGCGGATGGACGCGCGGGCCATCGACTGCCAGCGGTCGGACCGCGGCAGCTCGATGATGCGGTCCATCAGCTGCGTGATGTCCAGGCGGTCCGCGAGGTCGTAGTACACCTCGGCGACGGACAGCGGGTCCACGCCCGTCCGGTCCGCGATGGCGACGACGTCCAGCGTCGGGAAGGCGGACGAGAAACCGGCCACCTTCGCCGCGAGCTCCTCCGGCACGCCCTCACCGGTCAGCTCGTCCATGATCGACTGGTACCACTCCAGGTCCGCGCCGCGCACCAGCTTCGGCAGCTGCGCCCAGACCTCCGACACCCGGGCGCCGAAGAGCTCGATGGTCTCGGTGATCTGCAGCGGCTGCGGCCGGTTGTTCAGCAGCCAGCGCGTACCGCGCTCCACCAGGCGCCGCGAGTGCAGCCGCACCCGGGTCTGGACGTCGGCGGCGACCTGGTTGTCCAGCGCCTCCACCGCGTCCCACACCTCGGCCAGGCCGAAGATCTCGCGGGCCGCGAGCTGCGCCCGGACGATCTCCTCCGTGGAGGCGCCGGTCTCCTCCCGCAGGCGGTGCAGGAAGGTCGAACCGCCGGTGTTGACGGTGTCGTTGACCAGCAGGGTGGTGATGATCTCCCGGCGCAGCGCGTGCGCGTCGATCTGCTCGGGGAACTTCGCGCGCAGGGCGGCCGGGAAGTACGCGTGCAGCAGGCGGCGCAGGTACGGGTCTTCCGGCAGCGCGGTGTGGATGAGCTCGTCCGCCACCGTGATCTTGGTGTAGGCGAAGAGCACGGCCAGCTCCGGCTGGGTCAGGCCCTTGCCGGCGTTGAGCAGCTCGCGGATCTGCCGGTCGTTGGGCAGGAACTCCAGCTGGCGGTCCAGCAGTCCGTCCCGGCCCAGGCGGCGCATGAAGCGCTGCTGGGCGTGGAGCAGGCTGGGGGCCTGGGCGGAGCCGTTGGCCAGGGCCGTGTTCTGCGCGTAGTTGTTGCGCAGCACCAGGGAGCCGACCTCGTCGGTCATCTCGGCGAGCAGCTTGTTGCGCTGCTTGACGGTCATGTCGCCGTCCGCGACCACCGCGTTCAGCAGGATCTTGATGTTCACCTCGTGGTCGGAGGTGTCCACGCCCGCGCTGTTGTCGATGGCGTCGGTGTTGACCTTGCCGCCCTCGCCGCCGGCGCCGACGCGGGCGAACTCGATGCGGCCGAGCTGGGTCAGGCCCAGGTTGCCGCCCTCGCCGATGACCTTGGCCCGTACCTCGGCGCCGTTGACGCGGATGGCGTCGTTGGCCTTGTCGCCGACGTCCGCGTGCGTCTCGGAGGTCGCCTTGACGTACGTGCCGATGCCGCCGTTCCACAGCAGGTCCACGGGGGCCTGGAGGATGGCCTGCATCAGCTCGGCCGGGGTCATCTTGGTGACGCCCGCCTCGATGCCGAGGGCTTCGCGCATCTGCGCGTTCACCGGGATGGCCTTGGCGCTGCGCGGGTGGACGCCGCCGCCCGCCGACAGCAGGGCGGTGTCGTAGTCCGCCCACGAGGAACGCGGCAGCTCGAACAGGCGCCGGCGCTCCGCGTACGAGGTGGCCGCGTCCGGGGTCGGGTCGATGAAGATGTGCCGGTGGTCGAAGGCGGCGACCAGGCGGATGTGCTCGGAGAGCAGCATGCCGTTGCCGAAGACGTCGCCGGACATGTCGCCGACGCCGACGACCGTGAAGTCCTGGGTCTGGGTGTCGTGCCCCAGCTCGCGGAAGTGCCGCTTGACGGACTCCCAGGCGCCGCGGGCGGTGATGCCCATGCCCTTGTGGTCGTAACCGGCCGAGCCGCCCGACGCGAAGGCGTCACCCAGCCAGAAGCCGTACGACTCCGCGACGCCGTTGGCGATGTCGGAGAAGGTCGCGGTGCCCTTGTCGGCGGCGACGACGAGGTAGGTGTCGTCCTCGTCGTGACGGACCACGCCCTTCGGCGGCACGACCTCGCCGCCGACCATGTTGTCCGTGATGTCGAGCAGCGCCGAGATGAAGATCTTGTACGAGGCGATGCCCTCGGCGAGCCACGCGTCGCGGTCCACAGACGGGTCCGGCAGGTTCTTGGCGACGAAGCCGCCCTTGGCGCCGACCGGCACGATCACGGTGTTCTTGACCATCTGCGCCTTGACCAGGCCGAGCACCTCCGTACGGAAGTCCTCGCGCCGGTCCGACCAGCGCAGACCGCCGCGGGCGACCTTGCCGAAGCGCAGGTGGACGCCCTCGACGCGCGGGGAGTACACCCAGATCTCGAAGGCGGGGCGCGGGGCCGGCAGGTCGGGGATGGCCTGCGGGTCGAACTTCATCGACACGTAGGAGTGCTGGCGGCCCTCCTCGTCGAGCTGGAAGAAGTTGGTCCGCAGGGTCGCCTTGATCAGCGTCAGGAAGGAACGCAGGATGCGGTCCTCGTCCAGCGAGGCGACCTGGTCCAGGGCCCCGTCCAGCTCCTCCAGCATCGCGTCGATCAGCTCGGTGCCGGCGGCCTGGCGGCCGGGCGACAGCCGCGCCTCGAAGAGCGAGACCAGCAGCCGGGTGATGTGGACGTTGTTGCGGAGGGTGTCCTCCATGTAGTCCTGGCTGAAGGTGGACTTGGCCTGGCGCATGTACTTGGCGTACGCGCGCAGCACCACGGCCTGACGCCAGGTGAGGCCGGCGCCCAGGACGAGGGCGTTGAAGTTGTCGTTCTCGGCCTCGCCGGTCCACACGGCCGCGAAGGCCTCCTGGAACCGCTCGCGCGCGTCGTCGCCGAGGTACGCGTCGCCGTTGCCCGTGGACAGCGGCATCCGCAGGCCGAAGTCGTAGATCCAGGCGCTGACCCGGTCGGCGCGGCGCAGCTCGTACGGCCGCTCGTCGGTCACCTCGACGCCCAGGCGCTGGAGGACCGGGAGGACCGCGGAGAGGGAGACCTGCTCACCGGTGCGGTAGATCTTGAAGCGGCGCTCGCCGGGGCCCGCGCCGACGGGCTCGTAGAGGGACAGCGCGAAGGGACGGTCGCTGGCGGAGAGCTTCTCCAGGTGGCACAGGTCCGCCACGGCCGCGCGCGGCGAGTGGTCCGCCTTGTAGCCCTCGGAGAAGGAGGTGCCGTACTTGCGCATCAGCTCGGCGGCACGCTCCTCGCCCAGCTCGGCCGTCAGCGCCTCGCCGAAGCCGTCGGCCCAGGAGCGGGCGGCCTCGACCAGACGGGCCTCGAC
Source organism: Streptomyces sp. NPDC012794 (assembly GCF_042901085.1). Lineage (NCBI taxonomy): Bacteria > Bacillati > Actinomycetota > Actinomycetes > Kitasatosporales > Streptomycetaceae > Streptomyces > Streptomyces sp. NPDC012794. The sequence continues at coordinate 23,269 of NZ_JBIBCI010000013.1, read as the reverse complement.
GCGCTCGACGTCGGCATCGGTCAGCAGCGGCAGCTCGGTGCCCTGCGGGACGCGGACGACGAAGTGGATGCGGGAGAGGATCGACTCGGTGTTCCAGGCGGTGAAGTCGACGCTGGTGCCGCCGAGCTCCTCCTTCAGGATGTCCATCAGGCGCAGCCGGACACCGGTGGTGAAGCGGTCGCGCGGCAGGTAGACCAGCGCCGAGTAGTAGCGGCCGTACTCGTCCTGGCGCAGGTACAGCCGCAGTCGGCGGCGCTCCTGCAGGTACAGCACGGAGGTGGCGATCTCGCGGAGCTTGTCGACCGGGGTCTGGAACAGCTCGTCGCGCGGGTAGGTCTCCAGGATCTGGAGCAGGTCGCGGCCGTCGTGGCTGGACGGCGCGAAGCCGGCGCCCTCCAGGACCTCGCTGACCTTGCGGCGGATCACCGGGACGCGGCGCACGGACTCGGTGTACGCGGCGGAGGAGAACAGGCCGAGGAAGCGGCGCTCGCCGACGACGTTGCCGTTGGCGTCGAACTTCTTCACGCCCACGTAGTCGAGGTACGAGGGGCGGTGCACGGTGGCGCGGCTGTTCGCCTTGGTCAGCACCAGCAGACGGTGCTCGCGCGCCTTGGCGCGGGCGTCGGCGGGCAGCCGGTTGAAGGACGGCGAGACGGGGTGCGCGTCCTCCTGGCCGTGGTGGAGCGGGTCGGAGCGCAGGATGCCGAGGCCGGTGCCGGGCACGGCGGACAGGGCGTCGCCGTCGACGAGGTCGTACTCGCGGTAGCCGAGGAAGGTGAAGTGGTCGTCGGCCAGCCAGCGCAGCAGCTCGCGGGCCTCTTCGAGCTCGTACTCGCGCAGGTCCGGAGCGGTGGGCTCGTTCGGCAGCTCGTCGGCGATGCGCAGCGCGGCGTCGCGCATCTTCTCCCAGTCCTCGACGGCCTCGCGGACGTCGGACAGGACGCGCAGCAGATCGCCGGTGATCTGCTTGAGGTCGGCCTTGTCGGTCTCGCGGTCGATCTCGACGTGGATCCAGGACTCGACGAGGGAGTCGTGCGGGCGCGCGGTCCGGGGGCCGTGGGCGTCGCAGTCCGGGCCCAGGATCTCGATCAGCTTGCCGGTGACGTCACGGCGCACGACGACCTGGGGGTGGACCACGACGTGGATGCCGCGGCCCTGGCGGGACAGCTCGTTCGTCACGGAGTCCACGAGGAAGGGCATGTCGTCGGTGACCACTTCGACGACCGAGTGGCTGGAGGTCCAGCCGTTCTCCTCGACCGTGGGCGTGTGCACGCGGACGTTGGCGGTGCCCTGGGGCCGGTTCTCGGCGAGCCGGTAGTGGGAGAGCGCCGCGCCGAACACGTCGACCGGGTCCCGGTCGGCGAGGTCCTCGGGGGCGGTGTGCAGGTAGTAGCGCTGGAGGTAGGCGAGCGTCGCGCCCTGGCCAGGACGCTCCCCCTGTTCGGACCCAGTCGGAAGTAGCCCCCCGGCCGGGCTGTTCTCAGCTACCCGTGCCGCCCGCGCGAGCAGCTCGGCCTTTGCTTCGTCCAGCTTGGTCTGCATGTCCTCTGGCTCCCTGTCAACGCGCCATTGCGTGACGTAGGTGGTGAAGGAAGGAATGACAAAGCGCCGCTATGAGGCGGGATGTCCGTCCGGATCGGATGTGACGCCGTGGCGTCGGAAGAGCCGCCCGGGAAGGCTTCGACCATGATCGACAGGTCCCGGCGGCGGGGATCAGCGAGGGCCCGGCCGCGAGGACGCGCCGGGCGCGGGCCGGGGGCATCAGTGCCCCCGAGGACTATCGCGCTGATCACGGGTACAAGGCTATCTCGCCCCACCCCCCGGTCGTCATTCACTGCATCTGTACAAAACCGGGGTCAAAACCTGGACAGTGTGGCCAGCCGCGTGGCCGGATCCTCCCGCCCACCGCCTATCCGGCCAGCTCACGGGCCATCGCCACGGCCTCGGCGAGGCTGTCCACCACGGGCACCCCGGCCGACTCCAGGCTGGCTCGGCTGTGCGAGCCCCCCGTGTACAGGACGGCGTGCGCCCCCACGTGCTGCGCGGCCGTCGCATCGTCCACGGCGTCCCCCACGAGGACCGTACGGCTGACGGTCACACCGGCTGCTTCCAATGCCTCCATATGGCGTACGAGGTGCCCCGCCTTCGAGGTGTGCGAGGGCCCGGTACGCCCGTCGACGCGCAGGAAGTGCTCGTGTATGCCGTGCGCGCGGACCAGGGGCACCAGCTTCTCGTGGGGCGCGAGGGACAGCAGGGACTGGGTGAGCCCGTCCGCCCGCCAGTCCCGGAGCAGCTCCAGCGCACCCTCGGCGAGCCCCGCGTTCTCGGCGGCGGCCCAGTAGTGGCGGTGGAAGGCCTCGTCCATGACGACCCATTCGGCGTCGGTGGGCAGCCTGCCCATCATCCGCTCGTAGAACTTGGGCACGGGGACGACGTACAGGTCGCGGTAGCGCTCCAGCGTGATCGGGGGGAAGCCGAGCTCCGCGAAGGAGGCGTTGGTGGCGACCATGACCGCGTCGATGTCGTGCAGCAGCGTCCCGTTCCAGTCCCACACGATGTGGGCCGTACCCGTTCTCATGCCAGCAGCCCGGGGATCTCCTGGATCCCGAACCAGAGCAGCTCGTGGTCCTCGGCGCCGTCCACGGTGAACCGCGCGTCGTCGTCCCCCGCGTCGGCGGCCTCCAGCGCCGCTGCGGCCGCGGCGACGTCGCCCTCGGCGTCCTCGGCGTCGACGTGCACGGCCGCGGCCGCCGCGAGGCGCACGGGGGCCGCGAGGGTGACCTGCCCGAGGGTGGCCTCGTCCAGCCCGGGCACGGCGGTGACGGCCTTGTCGTCGACGTCGAGCGCGACGACGACCCGCCTGCGCGGAGCGGCCGGGTCCGCGGCCAGCATCCGCAGCGAGGCGAGCGCGGCCCGCCCGAGGGCGGCGTACTCCAGCTCCTCGATGTCGTCCGACACGTACCACTCCCGCAGCGCGGGGGTCACGGCGTACGCACGGACCGGGGCGGGCCCCAACTGCCCCGCCTTGTGCGCCTCGGCGAGCCCGGGGAGGGTCAAAGGGACGTACAAGCGCATGGCCGGCTGCTTTCGGTAGTCGGAAACGCCCTCAGGATACGACTGGCGGGACCGTCGGCGGGGAGGGGTACCCGCGGGTCCCGGCGGGGGCGGCCCGGCGGGCGCTACGGCCGCGGGCCGCGGATCTCGACGGCGGCGCAGCGCCAGCGGCGGTCGGGGCCCTGCTCCAGCCGGAAGGCCATCGCCGAGACCCGGTCCCCCGTCGCGATGCGGGCGAAGGCCTCGATCACCCCGGGGCCGGGGTGGAAACGGCCGCAATGGCGCAGCACCGGGCGCAAGCGGTCGCGCAGCGGTCCGGCGGGCGCCAGGGTCACCAGCTGTTCGTACGCCTCGCCCACGGTGAGACCGAGCAGCGAATGGACGGGGCGCTGACCGCTCAGCACGGCCAGCAGGCGCTCCGCGAACCAGTCGTGCGGGGCGAGCCGGCGCACCTGCCGCGGCCCCCCCGCCGGACGCCGCTGGTCCCGCCGGCCGGCGGGCCGGGTCCGGCTCCCCCCTCCGGGCCTGCTGCGGCTGCCCTCGCCGCCGATGGTGCCGCGCGTGGTGGTGTCCATGGCGATTCCCCCGATCAGACCGAGCCCGGCGGTACCAGGCGGTAACTTGATGCGGGATTTCTACGACCGCCGAACACGCTCCGCAACCGCCCCCGGGCCCCGGCGAAAACCCCGCCCAGGTTCACCTATCCGTGCGACGGCCCCCCACCGCAAAGCCCCGGGCCCCTGCCGGAAAGGGCCCCAGGTGGACGCCGGAACCCGCCGCCCGGGCCGCCCGATGGGGGACGGCCGGTCACCCTTGCGGCGGCAGGGGGAGTGGGGCGGGGCGGGGTGCTGGGGGGCGGGGTTCCGGCGGGGCCGCCTCAGGGCTGGTGCGGGGGTTCCCGTCAGTCCCATCGTCCTTCCGGGGCGTGCCGGTCCCTCAAGGGCGCTCACTTCGTTCGCGTCGCTACGCGATGGCCTTCGGCCACCCTTGACCGACCGGCCCGCCCCGGAAAGCCGAAAGACTGCCGGGAAGCCCCCGAAGGAACGGTCACGGGGCAGGGGAAGGGGAGCAGCTCCCTCAGCGAGGAGACGGCGGGTCGGGCGTCGGCCTGTCCCGCATTCGGGTCTGTGCCCTGCCCGGCCGGGAGCCCGGCCACCCGCACCACACGCCCACCAGACCAGCACGGAAGCCGGTAGGCGCGTCAGATCGCTACGCGCTCCTCCCGGCTTGGCGTCCGACGCCCGTCCTGGGCTGGTACCCGCACCACATGACGACCACAGCCCCATCCGGGAGCGGCGAGCGCGTCAGATCGCTACGCGCTCCTGCCCGAGAGGCGTCTGCGGGCCGCCTGGGGGGACCATGAGCCGCCAGCGCGGAGGATTATCCCTTTTGCTCACATTTGCCAGGCATGGCCGAGACCTGAACAGCTCTTGTCGGAGTCTGCGGTTGAAAAAGGCATTCCCAGACTCCGACAGACGGCCGAGAGGCCCACGAGATGCCTCCGGACGGTCCGTTTCCGCCTCGAAGGACCCCCAAAACTCCTGCGGCGACCCTCTCAGCCCCAGACGGCAATCAGCCGCCGCGAAATGAGGAGCACGTAGCGATCTGACGCGCCTACCGGCTTCCTGTGCTGGTCTGGTCAACATGTGGTGCAGGTATCAGCCCCGGACGGCCGCCGGACGCCAAGCCATGAGGAGCGCGTAGCGATCTGACGCGCCGGGGTGGACCGCCGAGGGTCTTTGGGAGCCCGGATGCCCGGCGGACCGGCACCCGGCCCCTCGCCTCATCACTGAGACACCCGCCCCTCCCATTCCTGCCCCGTGACCGTTCTTTTGGGGGCTTCCCGGCAGTCCTTGTCTTTCCGGGGCGGGACGGCCTGTCAAGGGTGGAGCGAAGCGACATCGCGAAGCGACGCGACGAAGGAGCGCCCTTGAGGGGCCGGCACGAACCGGAAGGACGATGGGACTGACGGGAAACCCCCAAACCAGCCCCGACACCGCCCCGCCGGAACCCCGCCCCCGAAACGCCGACCGACCCCCGCACGCAACCAGGGCCGGACACCCAAGGTGCCCGGCCCCGACCGCCTACTACCTGCTACCTACTACCTGCTACCTACTACCTGCTGCCTGCTGCCCTACCTACCGGCTACTTCTTACGCCGCCGACCGCCCGAGGCCTTCTGCGCCTTGCGGCGCTCCGCGCGGGTCATGCCGTCGCCGCCCGCGGCGTCCGCGTCGAAGTCGCCCTCGATGACGCCGCCCTCACCGTCGACCGTCGGGGCGGAGAAGTGCAGCCGGTCCGGGCGCTGCGGGGCCTCCAGGCCCTTGGCGCGGATCTCCGGGCGCGCCGCCGGGACCGGCTCCTTCACCATGGACGGCGCCGCGGCCTGCACCGGGAGCTCCTCGACCTGCTGCTCGACCTGGACCTCCAGGTTGAACAGGTAGCCGACGGACTCCTCCTTGATGCCTTCCATCATGGCGTTGAACATGTCGAAGCCCTCCCGCTGGTACTCGACCAGCGGGTCCTTCTGGGCCATCGCCCGCAGGCCGATGCCTTCCTGCAGGTAGTCCATCTCGTAGAGGTGCTCGCGCCACTTGCGGTCCAGCACCGACAGCACCACGCGGCGCTCCAGCTCGCGCATGACCTCGGAGCCGAGGGTCTTCTCGCGCGCCTCGTACTGCTGGTGGATGTCGTCCTTGACGGACTCGGCGATGAACTCGGCGGTGATGCCCGCGCGGTCGCCGGCCGCCTCCTCCAGCTCCTCCACCGTCACCTTGATCGGGTAGAGCTGCTTGAAGGCGCCCCACAGACGGTCGAGGTCCCACTCCTCGGCGAAGCCCTCGACCGTCTCGGCCGCGATGTAGGCGTCGATGGTGTCGTCCATGAAGAAGCGCACCTGCTCGTGCAGGTCCTCGCCCTCCAGGACGCGGCGGCGCTCGCCGTAGATGACCTCGCGCTGGCTGTTGAGGACCTCGTCGTACTTCAGGACGTTCTTGCGGGTCTCGAAGTTCTGGGTCTCGACCTGCGACTGGGCGGACGCGATCGCGCGCGTCACCATCTTGTTCTCGATCGGGACGTCGTCCGGCACGTTGGCCATGGACATGACCCGCTCGACCATCTGCGCCTTGAAGAGGCGCATCAGGTCGTCGCCGAGCGACAGGTAGAAGCGGGACTCGCCCGGGTCGCCCTGTCGGCCTGAGCGGCCGCGGAGCTGGTTGTCGATGCGGCGCGACTCGTGGCGCTCGGTGCCCAGCACATACAGCCCTCCGAGCTCCTTTACCTCCTCGAACTCGGCCTTCACGGCCGCCTCGGCCCTGGCGAGCGCCTCGGGCAGGGCGTGTGCCCACTCCTCGATGTGCTCCTCCGGGTCGAGGCCGCGCTGGCGCAGCTCCGCCTCGGCGAGGTCGTCCGGGTTGCCGCCGAGCTTGATGTCGGTACCGCGGCCGGCCATGTTCGTGGCGACCGTGACGGCGCCGCGGCGGCCGGCCTGGGCGACGATCTGTGCCTCGCGCTCGTGCTGCTTGGCGTTGAGCACCTCGTGCGGGATGCCGCGCTTGGAGAGCTGCTGCGAGAGGTACTCGGACTTCTCGACCGAGGTGGTGCCGACGAGGATCGGCTGGCCCTTCTCGTGCTTCTCCGCGATGTCGTCGACGACGGCGGCGAACTTGGCGACCTCGGTGCGGTAGATGAGGTCGGGCTGGTCCTTGCGCTGCATCGAGCGGTTGGTGGGGATCGGGACGACGCCGAGCTTGTAGATCTGGTGGAACTCGGCGGCCTCGGTCATGGCCGTACCGGTCATGCCGGAGAGCTTCGAGTAGAGGCGGAAGAAGTTCTGCAGGGTGATCGTGGCGAGGGTCTGGTTCTCGTCCTTGATGTCCACCCCTTCCTTCGCCTCGATCGCCTGGTGCATGCCCTCGTTGTAGCGGCGGCCGGCGAGGATGCGACCGGTGTGCTCGTCGACGATCATGACCTCGCCGTCGATGACGACGTAGTCCTTGTCGGCCTTGAAGAGTTCCTTGGCCTTGATCGCGTTGTTGAGGTAGCCGACGAGCGGGGTGTTCACCGACTCGTAGAGGTTGTCGATGCCGAGCCAGTCCTCGACCTTGGCGACACCGGCCTCGTGGATGGCGACGGTGCGCTTCTTCTCGTCGACCTCGTAGTCGCCGGTCTCCTCGATGCCCTTGAGCGGGTTGCCCGCCTCGCCCTTGGTCAGGCGGGTGACCAGCTTGGCGAAGTCGGCGTACCACTTGGTGGCCTGGTCGGCCGGGCCGGAGATGATCAGCGGGGTGCGGGCCTCGTCGACGAGGATCGAGTCGACCTCGTCGACCACGGCGAAGTTGTGGCCGCGCTGCACCAGCTCGTCCTTCGACCACGCCATGTTGTCGCGCAGGTAGTCGAAGCCGAACTCGTTGTTCGTGCCGTACGTGATGTCGCAGTCGTACTGCTCGCGGCGCTGGGCCGGCGACATGTTGGCCAGGATGCAGCCGACGTTCAGACCGAGGAACTTGTGAACCCGGCCCATCATCTCGGAGTCGCGCTCGGCGAGGTAGTCGTTCACCGTGATCAGGTGGACGCCCTTGCCCGAGAGGGCGTTCAGGTAGGCGGGGAGGGTGCCGACGAGGGTCTTGCCCTCACCGGTCTTCATCTCGGCGACGTAGCCGAGGTGCAGCGCCGCGCCACCCATGATCTGCACGTCGTAGTGCCGCTGGCCGAGGACGCGCTTGGCGGCCTCGCGGACCGTCGCGAAGGCCTCCGGCAGCAGGTCGTCGAGGCTCTCGCCGTCCTGGTAGCGCTGCTTGTACTCGTCCGTGAGCGCGCGCAACTCGGCGTCGGAGAGGTTGACGAAGTCCTCTTCGATGGAGTTGACCTGGTCCGCGATGCGGTGCAGTTTGCGCAGGATCTTGCCTTCGCCTGCACGCATGAGCTTGTTGAAGACGGACACTGAGGCTGGTCTCCTTGCCGGTCGGGCCTGGGCACTTTACGTAGCCGGGCACGGCAGGTGGGCCCCACCGCAACGGCCATCGTAAGCGAGGACGTGGTCGCGTCGGGAGGTCCGCCGTGTCCGCAGGGCACGGGCGCCCGGAATGAGAACGTACGGGGACCGCATTCGGTGCCGGTGCGAACGAAAACCCCTCGCCCGGGTTACCCCGCTCCGCCACACTCCGTTCATGGAGCCCGTCACGCTGACCACCGAACGCCTCCTGCTGAGGCCCTTCGCCCCCGACGACGCGGAGGAGGTGTACGCCGCCTGCCAGGACCCCGACATCCAGCGCTGGACGGTCGTGCCCTCCCCGTACGAGCGGGCGCACGCGCGCGCCTGGGTGGACGAGATCTCCCCCGGCGGCTGGCGCGAGGACCGCGAGTACGGCTTCGCGGTGCGGCTCGGGGCGCGGGGCCCGCTGGTCGCCGCCGTGGGCGTGCACGTGCGCGGCCCCCAGACGTACGAGGTCGGCTACTGGGCCGCCGCGGAGCACCGCGGCCGCGGCTACATGACGGAGGCCCTCGGCGGGGTCGCCCGCTGGCTGTTCACCGAGGTCGGCGCCGGCCGGCTGGAGTGGCGCGCCGCCGTGGGCAACGCGGCCTCGCGGGCCGTCGCGGAAAGGGCCGGTTTCCGCGTCGAGGGCACCCTGCGCGCCGCGCTCGACCTGCGCGGCACCCTGCGCGACTGCTGGGTCGGCGCCCTGCTGCCCGGCGACCTCGGCCTGCCCTCGCCCCTCCCGTACCTGCCCGCTGTCAGTGCCGCCCCCTAGGCTCGCGGCATGACGATGCTCTCGCTGTCCGCCGACGAGGCGCGCCGGATCGCCCTGCGTGCGCAGGGGTTCCTCGGGGCGCCCGACCGCCGGGGCGGCGTCCGGGGGGTGCTGCGCCATCTGGGCGCCGTGCAACTGGACACCATCTCGGTACTGGCCCGTTCGCACGAGCTGATCCCGTACGCGCGCCTGGGCGCGGTGGGCCGGGAGGCGGTGGAGAAGGCGTACTGGAGCGACAGTCACGCCTTCGAGTACTGGTCGCACGCGGCGTGCATCCTGCCGATCGAGGAGTGGCCGCACTTCGCGTTCCGCCGCCGGGAGCGCCGGGCGCGCGGCCACCGCTGGCACGTGCTCCAGGACAAGGAGCTCTCGACGCGGGCGGTCCTGGACCGGCTGAAGGCGGACGGCCCGCTGACCTCCACCGAGCTGGGCGGCGCGAAGAACGGCGGCGAGTGGTTCGAGTGGTCCGAGACCAAGATCGCCGTGGAGTGGCTGCTCGACACCGGTGAGGTGGTCTGCTGCGAGCGGCGCGGCTGGAAGCGGGTCTACGACCTGGCCGAGCGGGCCGTGCCGGACGCCCTGCTCCACGACGACCTGGACGACCGCGAGTGCCTGCGCCGCCTGGTCGCGCTGGCCGGGCAGTCCCTGGGGGTGGGCACCCGCGCCGACATCGCGGACTACCACCGGCTCAAGGGGGAGCAGGTCGACGCGGTGATCGCGGACTCCGGGCTGGTGCCGGTGACGGTGGAGGGCTGGGGCAGGCCCGCCTGGGCGGATCCCGCCGCGCTGGCCACCGCCCCGCGCGGCCGCCACCGTACGACGCTGCTGTCCCCGTTCGACTCGCTGGTGTGGGACCGTCCCCGCACCGAGCGGATCTTCGGGTTCACGCACCGCCTGGAGGCGTACGTCCCCAAACCGAAGCGGATACACGGGTACTTCGCGATGCCGCTGCTGGCCGGCGGCCGGCTCCAGGGGCGCGTCGACCCGGGCCGTGAGGGCCGCACGCTGGTGGCCCGCCAGCTCTCGCTGGCCTCGCCCGGGGCGGCGGGCGCGATGGCCGAGGCCCTGTGGGAGGCCGCCCGGTGGGTGGGGTGCGAGGAGGTACGGGTGGAGCGCGCGCAGGACGCCCGGGAGGCGGCGGCCGTCTCGGCGGAACTGGCCGCCCGGCGGCCCTGAGGGCTGCCCCGGGGCGGTTAGCGGATCTCCAGGATCTTCTCCCGCATCGCGTACACGACGGCCTCCATCCGGGAGTGCAGCTGGAGCTTCTCCAGGATGTTGCGCACGTGGTTCTTCACGGTGTTCTCGGAGATGAACAGCTGTTTGGCGATGTCCCGGTTGTTCATCCCCGTGGCCACCAGCTTGAGGACCTCCAGCTCCCGGTCGGTCAGCCGCGGTGCCGGGACCAGCCGCCGTTCGTCGGTGCGCTGGATCATCGACTTGAACTCGGTGAGCAGCTTCGACGCCATGGAGGGGCTGATCTGCGACTGCCCGTCGGCGACCGCGCGGATCGCCGTGGCGACCTCGTCCGTGGAGATCTCCTTGAGCAGGTACCCGGTGGCGCCCGCCTTGATGGCGTCGTAGAGGTCCGCTTCCTCGTCGCTGATCGTCAGCATGATGATCTTCGCGGAGGGGGCGACCTCCTTGATCGAGGTGCACGCCTCGATCCCGCCGCGCCGCGGCATCCGTACGTCCATCAGCACGATGTCCGGCAGCAGGTCGGCGGCCTTGTCCACGGCCTCCGCCCCGTCCCCGGCCTCGCCGACGACCTGGATGTCCTCCTCCTGGGCGAGGACGATCTCCAGTCCGCGCCGGAAGAGGGCGTGGTCGTCGACCACGAGCACCCGGATCGGCTCACCGGCCGGGCCCTGCGCGCCACGGCAGCCGGCACCGTCGTCGTCACCGCGCGCCGGCCCGAAGCTGTCCGCCATCGTTCCTCCCCCTGCATGTGCTGAGCTGCTGGGCCAACCCGGCGGGGTCGGCCGCCGGTTGACTGCCCGACATGATTCCATGCCCGCGCTGCGGGTCGGGGTTCTGGCGAAATCCGTATGGCTCATACGAGTCATACGGGCGCCCCCGCGGAACGCCGTGCGTTCCGCGGGGGCAACGGTTGATTTTCAGCCTCCGAGCGCGCCGCCCGCGCCCGCTCCGGAGGGCTCCGAGCTCGACGCGCCGTCGGGGTCCACGTGGATCACGCCGTAGTCGTAGGCGTGGCGGCGGTAGACGACGCTGGGCATCTTGGTCTCGGAGTCGACGAACAGATAGAAGTCGTGGCCGACCAGTTCCATTTCGTACAGAGCCTGGTCGAGTGACATCGGCCGGGCCGAGTGGGTCTTCTCCCGGACGATGAGAGGGCCTTCGCCCTGGACTTCGAGGGAGCCGATCCGCTTGACCGGAACCCCTTCCTCCATGTCCTCGTAGACCGGCTCGCCGTTGCTGTTGAGGGTGGCGACGCCCGGCACGCGGTCGGCGACCTCGGCCGCCGAGAGCCGTCCGGTGCCACGGCGGGTGAAGCGCTTGTCGTGCTGCTTGCGCAGCCGGGCCTCCAGCTTGTCCTGTGCCAGGTCGAGCGCCGCGTACGGGTCGGCGGCGGCGGCCTCGGCACGGATCACCGGGCCCCGCGAGTGCAGAGTGATCTCCACGCGGTCGGAACGGTCGGCCTGCCGCGGGTTGTGCTCCTTGGACACCTCGACGTCCAAGCTGATCACCTTGGCGTCGAGCTTCTGGATCCGCTCCGGATTCAGCTTCTCGGCCACGTGCTTGCGGAACCGCTCGGGCACCTCGGTCTTGCGGCCCTTGACGACGATGTCCACGCAGAACTCCGTTCCCGGAGACCTCCGCCACCAACGGCGAAGCGTCTCCCTTTCGCACCAGGCTCCGGTGAACACCGGAGCCTCGGACTTGGCGACTTTCACCTCCTCCTCCCCCATCGGCAAGATCTACATCCCACCGACTTCGGAGTAGAGAGAGCCCCCCTCACAGGTACTGATACGAAGATTCCAATAAACAGACGGACTGGTGCTCCGATACCCGGGGCCGAAGGATCGCCAGTTCCTCACAACCGAACATATCTCTCAAAGGCGGTTCTCGGCACCCGCTACCGGAACGTACCTCCGATCAGGTGGGCGTTCCCTCTTACTACCTGCAACGATGCGCATTCCCCCGGGGTTCCAAATCTATTCACGGGTTTGTGCTCTGTCCGGGTTGCCGTCCGGGCCGCGGCCGCCCGGGACCCCCGGGAAGGACCGCGCGGGCGCCGCCACCACGGCCGCCGCGTCCGCCCGCAGGCCCGCCGCGCGCAGCGCCCGGGCCGCCTCCGCGAGCGTCGCTCCGGTGGTGATCACGTCGTCCACGAGCACGATCCGAGCGCCGGCGGCCAGCGCGGCCCCGCCCGGACGGACCTCCAGTGCGCCCGCGAGGTTCTCCTGCCGCTCCCGCGCACCCAGCCCCGCCTGGTCCGCGACGGCCCGCCGCAGCCGCAGTACGGGCGCCACGCGCGCGGGCGCCCCGGCCCGGCGCAGCCGCGCGGACGCGGCCAGGGCGATCCGCCGCGCCGGGTCGTGCCCGCGCGCCCGCACCGCCCGCCGCGCGGACGGCACCGGGACCAGGACGAGCTCCGCCCCGCGCGCCCCGCCGTCCCCCGCACGGGCCACGGCCGCCGCGAGGGCGGCCCCGAGCGGGCCGGCCAGGGGCAGTGCCCCGCGCTCCTTGTGGGCCAGTACGACGGCCCGTACGGCCCCCTCGTAGCGGGCCCCCGCGTACACCGCGGGCAGCCCGGCCGGGCCCCGGGGGCGCGCCACCGGACGCACCCTCCCCGCGCCCGTCCCGCTCAGGGCGTACCGGCACGCCCCGCACAGCAGCACGCGCCCGGCCCCGCAGCCGGCGCACTCCGCCGGCAGGACCAGCCCGGCCAGCTCCCGCCACCACTCCCGCACCCGTCCACCCTGACGGGCCGCGCGCAAGCCCGCGACCCCTGTGGACGGCCGCCGCGGCGGGGTGCCGCCCCGCACGTCAGCCCGGGTACACCGGGGCCCGGGCTCCCGCCGCCACGGTCCGCCACTGCGCGCCCGACGGCAGCCACACGATGCCGTCCTCGCTGGAGGCGGCGACCACGGGCTTGCTCTCGTCCTCCGAGGCCGCGATCGCGCTCAGCCCCGTGGCCCCGGGCAGGCTCGCGGCGACCATCGATCCGTCGGCCAGCATGTAGCGGGCCTGGTCGACGCCGCCGCTCTCGCGGCCCACCACCAGCAGCCGGCCGTGCGGCGCCCAGCTCATCGCCGTCACCTCCGCCATCTGGGGAGCCGCGGGGCGCAGCTCGCGCACCGAGACCCGCGAGGAGTCCCCCTTGCCCTCGGGCCGCTCGATCCGCCCGATGAACAGGTTCTTGCGGCCGCCCTCCTTCTCCACGAGCAGCGCGATGCGCACCCCGTCGGAGGAGGCCTTCAGCCCGCTGATCCGGCCACCGTCGAGCCCGGTGACGTCCACCTTCTGCGGGGTGCCGGTACCACCCGGCACCCGCCACAGGCCCTGGCTCTGCGGGTCGAGGTCCGCGATCCACAGGTCGCCCCGCGCGTCCCAGCTCGGCGCGGTGAGCTTCCCGGACTTGCTGGACAGCAGCGGCTGCTGCGGCATGGGGCCCGCCGTCGTCAGGGTCACCACGAACAGGTTGTGCCCGTCCCGGGAGACGACCGCGGCACGCTTCTCGTCGTACGTCACGGCCGCCGACCCCACTTTGAAACCGGCGGCGGTGGCCAGCGGACCGGGGGCCGGCTCCGGCTTGTCCTGCTGCTGCTCCTCGCTGTTGGCGTCGAGCATCAGCCGCACGAGCCTGTCGTCCTTGTCGACGTAGTACTGGTGCTCGGGCGCCGGCGGGCGGTTGGCGATGCCCGCGGCCGCCGAGCCGGTGACCCAGCACGCCGATGCCTTGCCGTCGGGGCGCAGCAGTTCGACCCGGTCCAGCTTGGAGCTCGTCAGGTCACGGACGGTGTAGAGGATTTGGGTGGCCATCTTCTGGCACTGCGGCTGCGCGACGTTCGCGGCGATGGGGTTGAGCGGGACGCGCAGGGTGTTCTGGCCGTCGTACGAGAGCGACTTGGTGCCCTCGCGCAGTTCGCTGCCGGTGGGGAAGGCGGTGGAGACGACCGGGCCGAGCCACTTGGAGGGCCCGGCCAGCAGGGACTGGACGGTCTGCGTGGTCGGGTCCCGGCGGGAGTCGGGGTCGGTGCGCTGGCGCACGTACACCGGGTCGGTGACGAGCGAGTTCCCGGCGAAGTAGTACTTGTTGACGGGCTTGTAGATGCGCTGGAAGTCGGACTCGCTCAGGACGAGGCCGCTGGGCGGGGTCGCGATCCGCCACTGCTTGTTGACCTGGACCAGCTGGAGGTACTCCTCGTAGCGTCCGCCGCCGGTCTCCGGCTGGTACGCGCTGCGCTCGTCCACGGTCGCGAGCTTCTTGCCGTAGATCTTCCAGCGCGGTTCCTCGGACTCCTTGTCCCCCGGGGCGGGGACCCGGCCGAGGCCCGCCGAGAGCACGGTGACGGCCGAGCCGGGCCGCCAGTTGTCCGCGGCGTCCTGGGTGAGGTACTTGCGGGCGGTCGCCAGCTGCGGGTCGTCGCTGGTCATGGCCTCCAGGAAGCCGTCGACGATGTCGGCCGGGCTGGCCTTGTCGGCCGGCGGCACACCGAAGACGCGGACCTGCGAGTCGACGCCCTGGGAGGCCTCCACCCGGCGGATCTCGCCCCGGTCGGGCATGGAGGCGCAGCCGCCGATCAGCAGTCCGACGGCCGCCAGGGCCGGCGCGACCAGGGCGCCCCGGTGCCGCCGGGCCGTCCCGGCCCGTTCGCCCCGTAGGCGGCCCCGTACGCCTGCCGGCGCGCGCTCAGCGTCCTCCACCGGATCCATCCTCCTGTGCTGCGCTCTGATCGGCGGGCCTGGCCACGACCCGGGAGCCGTTGCCGGGCAGCGCCGTGGGGTCGGCGGGCACCGGCTGGGCGGTGGCGACCGCCGGCCTGGGCGGTATCGGGTCGCGGTCGGGCCGCTCGGTGCGGCCGTCGGGCTTCGTGCCGGGTCCGCCGGGCCCGCCCGCGCGTCCGGGGTCGCCGGCGGCGGCCTTGGCGCGGTTGGCCCGGGAGTCCTCGGGCTCCAGCGGGATCGGGGATCCGCGCAGGGGCTCGTCGGCGGTCCGGGGCAGGGTCAGGCGGAACTGGGAGCCCCCGCCGGGCTCGCCCCAGGCCTGGAGCCAGCCGCCGTGCAGGCGGGCGTCCTCGACGGCGATGGACAGGCCGAGGCCGGTGCCGCCGGTCGTGCGCGCCCGCGCCGGGTCGGCCCGCCAGAAGCGGTTGAAGACGCGGGTGGCCTCGCCGGGCTTGAGCCCGACCCCGTAGTCGCGGACGGCGACCGCGACGGCCCCGCCGGCCGAGGCCAGCCGCACCACCACGTCGCGGCCCTCGCCGTGCTCGACGGCGTTGACCACGAGGTTGCGCAGGACCCGCTCCACGCGCCGGGCATCGGCCTCGGCTATGACGGGCTGGGTGTCGCCGAGGACCCGGATCCGGGTGCCCTTGTGCTCCGCGAGCGGTTCGGCGCCGTCGATGACGCGGCGTACGACGTCCCGCAGGTCGATGGGCTCGGCCTGGAGGTCGGCGGCGCCCGCGTCGAAGCGGCTGATCTCCAGCAGGTCGGCGAGCAGAGACTCGAACCGGTCGAGCTGCCCGGCCAGGAGTTCGGCGGAACGGGCGGTGACGGGGTCGAAGTCGACCCGCGCGTCGTGGATGACGTCGGCGGCCATCCGGACCGTCGTGAGGGGGGTCCGCAGCTCGTGCGAGACGTCCGAGACGAACCGGCGCTGCAGCCGGGACAGGTCCTCCAGCTGCTGGATCTTGCTCTGGAGGTTCTGCGCCATCTTGTTGAAGGCCTCGCCCAGACGGGCGATGTCGTCCTCGCCGGTGACCTTCATCCGCTCCTGGAGCCGCCCGGCCGAGAGCCGCTCGGCGATCCCGGCGGCCATCCGGACCGGAGTGACGACCTGGCGCACCACGAGCCAGGCGATGGCGCCGAGCAGCACGACCACGAACACGCCGGCCGTGGCGATGGTGACCTTGACCAGGTTGAGGGACTCCTCCTCCTGGGTCAGCGGGAAGAGGTAGTACAGGTCGTACGGGTCGCCGTTGATGTCGGTGAGCCGCTTGCCGATGACCAGCGCGGGCGCCGGGGGCTTCTCCCCGGCCCCGGCGGTGTACCGGATCTGCCAGAACGTCTTGAAAGTGCCGGTGGCGTGGTTGACGGAGCGGCGCAGCGCCGGCGGGACGCTCGCGGTCGGATCGACGTTCCCGGAGGCGCGGGCGCCCTTGACTCCCTGGGCGCCCGGTGCGGCCTGCTCGCCGGTGCCGGCGCCGAGCGCGACCACCTCGAAGGCGGTCTGGCCGCCGCTGGCGAGCTGTTTGACGAGCGAGTTCATCCAGGTGCTGGCGTCCCTGCCGACCTTGTTGTCGGTGGCGTCGGGCCCGTCGGCGGCGAAGGGGGTGTTGGCCTTCTCCTGTGCGACCGCGAACCCTCCGGCGGCCTGGCTCTGGGCGGCTTCCTCCTTGGCGTCGAGGAGCCCCTTGGAGACCTGGGCGATGACGACGAAGCCGAGCGCGAGGACCACGGCGAGCGACATCAGCAGGGTGGCGGCGACCACCCGGAGCTGGATGTTGCGCCGCCAGATCCGGACAGCCGGAAGCAGCGGCCGGCGTACGAGGCGTACGCACAGCCGCAGGAGGGGGCCGCCGGGTGCTCCGTCCTGGAGCAGCCGGGCGCCCCGCAGGGCTCCCCGGCGGGAGCCGCCCCGGGCCTTGCCGGGCTGCACGTCAGCTGGGTCCGGCCTTGTAGCCGACACCGCGCACCGTCACGACGATCTCGGGGCGCTCCGGGTCCTTCTCGACCTTGGAGCGCAGGCGCTGCACGTGCACGTTGACCAGGCGGGTGTCCGCCGCGTGCCGGTAGCCCCAGACCTGCTCCAGCAGCACCTCGCGGGTGAAGACCTGCCAGGGCTTGCGGGCGAGGGCGACCAGCAGGTCGAACTCCAGCGGAGTCAGCGCGATGGAGGCGCCGTCGCGCTTGACCGAGTGCCCCGCCACGTCGATGACCAGGTCACCGATGGCGAGCTGCTCGGGCGCGGGCTCCTCCGACCGGCGCAGACGCGCCCTGATACGGGCCACCAGCTCCTTCGGCTTGAACGGCTTGACGATGTAGTCGTCGGCGCCGGACTCCAGGCCGACCACCACGTCCACCGTGTCGCTCTTGGCGGTGAGCATGACAATAGGCACGCCCGACTCGGCCCGGATCAGCCTGCACACCTCTATGCCGTCCCGTCCGGGCAGCATGAGGTCGAGCAGCACGAGGTCCGGCTTGGCCTCCCGGAAGGCAGCCAGTGCCTTGTCACCGTCCGCTACGAACGACGGCTCAAAACCTTCTCCACGCAGCACAATGCCGAGCATCTCGGCCAGCGCGGTGTCGTCGTCGACGACAAGGACGCGTCCCTTCATGGTTGACATCATCCCATTAGCTAATCGTTACCCGGCGGTGAGCTGCCCCACAGCCAAAAGGGCTGGAAATCGCCCCTCGGACCTGCGTGGAGATCAGGACGCCCAGTCTGCCCCGGATCCGCGCGACAATTGAAGGGCGGGCGGAGCGGGATCCGGGGGACGGCCGGTCCCCGCGGAGCGCCCCCATGGCACGATGGCAGCCGACCAGCGCGCCCGCCACGGCAGGTGCACGTGAAGGAGCGACGATGAACGACTCTCCGGGCTGGGCCGCGCCCGGATCCCCGTCCGACGGCCAGGGCTCCGACGCCGGCCGGCCGGCCGCCCAGCCGTCCGGCACCGCCCCCGGCGAGGGCACCGGCTCCGGCGAGGGCACCGCCCCCGGCGCCGGCAGCAAGTGGTCCGCCGCCCAGCCGCCGCCCGGCCAGTGGTCGAGCCCCGCGCCCGGCCCCGCCCCGCAGCCCGCCCCGAACCCGCAGCAGCGGCAGAACCCCGGCTGGGGAACGCAGCCCGGCAACCCGTACCCGGGCGGCTGGGACAGCACCCCGCCCGCCGCCAAGCCCGGCGTGATCCCCCTGCGCCCCCTGGGCCTGGGCGAGATCCTCGACGGCGCGGTCAGCACCCTGCGCGGCCACTGGCGTCCCGTGCTCTCCGTCAGCCTGGTAGTCGCCGCCCTCACCCAGATCGTCCTGCTCCTCGTCCAGCGCGCCTGGCTGGACGGCCTCCCGGTCGCCGACGAAGACCTCACCCGGGCCCAGGCCACCGAGGTCATGGGCAACACCGCCCTGTTCTACGCCCTCCAGTACTTCCTGGAAATCCTCGGGCTGCTCCTGATCACCGCCCTGCTGGCACCCGTCGTCAGCCGCGCCGTCCTCGGCCAGGCGTCCACCGTCTCCGGCACCCTGAAGGCCGTACGCCCGCTCGCCCCCCGCATGCTCGCCCTGACCGGCCTGCTGCTCCTCGGCTCCGTCGCCGCCGTCCTGCTCCCGATGCTCCCGGGCATCCTCGCGGGCAGCGCCCTGCTGACCGCCCTCGGCGTCCCCTTCGGCTTCGTGCTCCTGGCCTGGTTCTACGTGACCTTCGCGCTGGCCCCGCCCGCGCTGATGCTGGAACGCGGCTCGGCGGTCACCGCCCTCAAACGGTCCACGAAGCTGGTCAAGGGCTCCTGGTGGCGGATCTTCGGCATCAGCCTGCTGATCTGGGCGATCCGCACCATCACCGCCATGGTGATCGTGACGCCCTTCGTGGGCGTCGCCCTCCTCGCCGCCCCCGAAGGCCTCACCAGCCTCTTCAACGGCTCCGCCGCACCGAGCTGGGCCTTCCTGATCATCAGCGCGATCGGCGGGGTCGTCGGCGCCACCGTCACCGTGCCCATGCAGACCGGCGTCACGACCCTCCTCTACATCGACCAGCGCATCCGCCGCGAGGCCCTCGACCTGGAGCTCGCCCGCGCCGCCGGCCTGGACGGCTACGGCGCCACGAGCCCCGCCGACCGGCCCGCGGGCTGACCCACCGATGAGCACGGGGGGACTCATCACCACCAGCACCGCGGCCCTGCTGCCCGCCGCCGAGACACCGCCGCTGACCACCCCGCGCGAGGCCGCCCGCGAGGCGGCCGAACGCGAGCTGGCCGAGCCCGCCTACCACCAGGAGGAGCCCGGGCTGCTGGAGCGCGCCCTGGACCGCTTCTGGGAGTGGCTCGGGGACGTCCTCGACGGGGCCTCCGGAGTCGCCCCCGGCGGCTGGGCCGGCCTCCTCGCCATCGCCGTGGTGCTCGTCCTCCTCATCGCCGCCCTCTGGTGGCGGCTCGGCACCCCCCGCCGCACCGCCACCGGCCCCGGCACCCTCTTCGACGAAGGCCCTCGCAGCGCCTCCGACCACCGCACCGCCGCCGACGCCCACGCCGCGGCCGGCCGCTGGAACGAGGCCGTCCAGGAACGCATGCGCGCCGTCGTCCGCTCCCTCGAGGAACGCACCCTCCTCGACCCCCGCCCCGGCCGCACCGCCGACGAAGCCGCCGCCGAAGCCGCCCGCTCCCTCCCCGAGCACGCCGCCGCCCTCCGCTCCGCCGCACGCGCCTTCGACGACGTCACCTACGGCGGCCGCACCGCCGACCCCGACGCCTACGCCCGCCTGCGCACACTCGACCTCGCCCTGGAACGCGCCAAGCCGCTCCTGACGGGACCCACCGTATGACCGGCCCCACGGACCCCACCCCGGCCCCCGCCACCCCGTACGGGCCCGGCAGGGGCGACGGTCGGACCTCCACCGCCCCCAGCGGCGCCCAGCTCTGGGCCCGCGCCCGCGGCCCGCTCCTCGCACTCGGCATCCTCCTCGCCGCCGCCGTCCTCCTCGCCGGACTCCAGGCCGGCGACCACCACGGCCGCCTCGACCCGCGCTCCGCCGACCGCGACGGCAGCCGCGCCATCGCCCAGCTCCTCAAGGAGCGCGGCGTCACCACCCGCGTGGTCACCAGCGCGACCGACGCCGCCGCCGCGGCCGGCCCCGGAACCACCCTGCTCATCACCGACCCCGACCTCCTCGGCGAACCCCAGCGACGCGCCGTCCACTCCGCCATGGACCGCTCCGGCGGCCGCACCGTCCTCATCGCCCCCAGCGGCCCCGGCCTCCCCGACCTGGCCCCCGCCACCCACACCGAGTCCTCCGCCCACGGCGACGACCTCGACCCCGCCTGCGCCCTGCCCGCCGCCACCACCGCCGGCCGCGCCGGCACCGGCGGCGGCCTCAGCTACGGAACCGGCCACCCCGGAGCCACCGCCTGCTACCCCAGCGACGGCCACCCCACCGTCCTCGTACTCCCCGGCACCGCCAAGGGTGGCGACACCGTCCTCCTCGGCTCCGAGAGGATCCTGCTCAACCGGCACCTCGCCGAGGAAGGCAACGCCTCCCTCGCCCTCCAGCTCCTCGGCTCCCGCCCCGGCCTCGTCTGGTACCTGCCCACCCTCGCGGACATGCCCGCCGACGGCCCCGCCGAGGAGAAGAGCCTCCTCGACCTCGTCCCGTCCGGCTGGCTCTGGGCACTGCTCCAGCTGTTCGTCGCCGCCGCCCTCGCCGCCCTCTGGCGCGCCCGCCGCCTCGGCCCCCTCGTCACCGAGAACCTGCCCGTCGCCATCCGCGCCTCCGAGACCACCGAGGGCCGCGCCCGCCTCTACCGCAAGGCCTCCGCCCGCGACCGCGCCGCCACCGTGCTGCGCGCCGCCGCCCGCGAACGCCTCGCCGCGCTGGTCGGCGTACCGCCCGCCCAGGCCCACGACCCCGCCGCCCTGGTCCCCGCCGTCACCGCCCGCCTGACCCGCACGGCCGGACCCGACACGGCCACCACCCTCTTCGGCACCACCCCCGCAGACGACGCGGCACTCGTCGCGCTCGCCGACCACCTCGACGCCCTCGAAAGAGAGGTCCGCACCTCATGACGGCCACCACGGACAGCGCCCGCTCCTCCCTGGAAGCGCTCCGCACCGAGATCGCGAAGGCCGTGGTCGGCCAGGACTCCGCCGTCACCGGCCTCGTCGTCGCACTCCTGTGCCGCGGCCACGTCCTCCTCGAAGGCGTCCCCGGCGTCGCCAAGACCCTCCTCGTCCGCGCCCTCGCGGCCTCCCTCGCACTCGACACCAAGCGCGTCCAGTTCACCCCCGACCTGATGCCGAGCGACGTCACCGGCTCCCTCGTCTACGACGCCCGCACCGCCGAGTTCTCCTTCCAGGACGGCCCCGTCTTCACCAACCTCCTCCTCGCGGACGAGATCAACCGCACGCCCCCCAAGACCCAGTCCTCGCTCCTCGAGGCGATGGAGGAGCGTCAGGTCACCGTCGACGGCACCCCGCGCCGGCTCCCCGAACCCTTCCTCGTCGCCGCCACCATGAACCCCGTCGAGTACGAGGGCACGTACCCCCTCCCCGAAGCCCAGCTGGACCGCTTCCTCCTCAAGCTCACCGTCCCCCTGCCCTCCCGCGAGGACGAGATCGGCGTCCTGACCCGGCACGCCGCCGGCTTCGACCCGCGCGACCTGCACGCGGCGGGCATCCGCCCCGTCGCCGGCGCCCAGGAGCTCGAAGCCGCCCGCAAGGCCGTCGAGGAGACCACCGTCTCCCCCGAGATCACCGCCTACGTCGTCGACATCTGCCGCGCCACCCGCGAATCGCCCTCCCTGACCCTCGGCGTCTCCCCCCGCGGCGCGACCGCCCTCCTGGCCACGTCCCGCGCCTGGGCCTGGCTCACCGGCCGCGACTACGTCACCCCCGACGACGTGAAGGCCCTCGCCCTGCCCACCCTGCGCCACCGCGTGCAGCTGCGCCCGGAAGCCGAAATGGAGGGCGTCACCGCCGACGCGGTCATCTCCGCGATCCTCACCCACGTCCCCGTCCCCCGCTGATGGCCCTCACCGGACGCGCCGCCCTGCTCGCGGCACTCGGCAGCCTCCCCGTCGGCATCCTCGAACCGAGCTGGACGGGCCTCCTCGCCGTCAACGGCACCCTCGGCCTCGCCTGCGCCGTCGACTACGCCCTCGCCGCCCCCGTACGCGGCCTGCGGCTCACCCGAACGGGTGCCACCACGGTCCGCCTCGGCGACACCGCCGACGTCCACCTCACCGTCACCAACCCCGGCACCCGCACACTGCGCGCCCGTCTCCGCGACGCCTGGCCCCCCAGCAGCTGGCAGCCCGGCACCGAGACGGCCGCCTCCCGCCACGCGCTGACCGTCCCCGCGGGGGAACGCCGCCGCCTCACGACCCGCCTGCGCCCCACCCGGCGCGGCGACCGCAAGGCCGCGCTCGTCACCGTCCGCTCGTACGGCCCGCTCGGCCTGTGGGCCCGCCAGGGCTCCCACGACGTCCCCTGGACGGTCCGCGTCCTGCCGCCCTTCACCAGCCGCAAGCACCTCCCGTCCCGCCTCGCGCGCCTGCGCGAACTCGACGGCCGCACCAGCCTGCTGACGCGCGGTGAGGGCACCGAGTTCGACAGCCTGCGCGACTACGTCCCGGGCGACGACACCCGCTCCATCGACTGGCGCGCCACCGCCCGCCGGCAGGAGGTCGCCGTCCGCACCTGGCGGCCCGAACGCGATCGCCACATCCTGATCTGCCTCGACACCGGCCGCACCTCGGCCGGACGCGTCGGCGACGCACCCCGACTGGACTCCGCCATGGACGCCGCCCTGCTGCTGGCCGCCCTGGCGACGCGCGCCGGCGACCGCGTCGACCTGCTGGCCCACGGCCGCCGCCCCCGCGCCCAGGTCCAGGGCCGCTCCGCCGCAGACACCCTCCCGGCCTTCGTGAACGCCATGGCCGGCCTCGAACCGGAACTCGTCGAGACCGACTCCCGCACCCTGGTCTCCACCATCCTCCGCAGCGCCCCGCGCCGCTCGCTGGTGGTCCTCCTGACGACCCTCGACGCGGCCCCCGTCGAAGAGGGCCTGCTGCCGCTCCTCCCCCGGCTCACCCAGCGCCACACGGTCATCCTGGCCTCGGTGGCGGACCCCCACATCGCCGCGATGGCCGCCGCACGCGGTTCCCTGGACGCCGTCTACGAGGCCGCGGCCGCCACCCAGACCCAGTCCCAGCGCCGCCGCACGGCGGAGCAGCTCACCCGCCACGGCGTCCACGTCGTCGACGCCACCCCGGACACCCTGGCCCCCGCCCTGGCGGACACCTACCTCGCCCTGAAGGCCGCCGGCCGCCTGTAGCCTCCGGTGGTGTTCGGTGACACCGATGGACAGGCTGGTCGGGCACCCACCAGAACGCCACGAACATGGGGGATCCGGTGACCGGCCTGACCAAGGTGGTGAAGCGGGCCGGCCACTCCGACGCCGGTACGGCGCCCGGAAAACGGCCCTGAACGCAGAAAAGCCCCGCACCAGAAGGTGCGGGGCTTTCCCACAATGATTGTTCGGCGGCGTCCTACTCTCCCACAGGGTCCCCCCTGCAGTA
>NZ_JBIBCI010000012.1:97689-217245 GCF_042901085.1 Streptomyces sp. NPDC012794 | reverse complement strand
GAGCGGCTCGTCGCCCTTGGCCTGGGTGGAGTTCTCGGTGCACTGCTGGTTCTGCGGGTTGGACAGGACGTTGATGTCCTGGACGCCGACGTTGACCAGGGCGAGGATCGACTGGACGTTGACCTTCGCGGGCAGGCCGATGCAGGGCTTGTTGAGGGTGCCCTGGACCAGGCCGAGCTGGGGGCTCTGGTCGCCGGTGGTCTTCTGGTTGCCGTAGATCTGCTGGGCGCCGTTGCCGTTGACGGTGTTGATCCCGTTGTCGTTGCCGATGGCCATGGCCGGAGCGGCGACGGCGGCACCCGCGCCGACGGCGGCGGCGGTGGCTGCTGCGGTGACCATCATCTTCTTCAGCATTCGAGAACTGTCCTTCGCTGTAGCGGAAACGAGCCCCGGATCGGGGGATCCGCCCTTGTAACGGGAACAAGGCCGGGGACGTGGCGGTGCGTCACCCGAACGGCAGAGCGCCGCCCCCGCCCGCCGCGCCCCCCAAGGAGCCGACCGGGTGCCCCTGACCGGAACATCGCCACACCGGCCGCCGCCCGTCGTTGGAAGCTGCGGCCCCCGCCCCCTCGACGACGCGCAGCCACGACCGGAGCCGCCCATGACCTCTGTCGCCCTGGTCCGGCGGCCGCCCGCCGCCTTCCCCCTCTCCGTCAGGGCCGCGCTCGCCGCCACCGGTTGCGCGCTGCCGCTGTACGCCGTGTGGGCGTCGGTCCTCGCGACCGGCGGAGGGGACCTCGCGGCCCAGACGGCCTGGGCGGACTTCACCGCCCGCCACCCGGGCTCCGCGTACAACCTCGCCTGGCACGGGGGGCTGCACACCGCCGCCTACAGCCTCGTCTCGCCGTACGCCATGGCCGCCTTCGGCGTGGTCCCGGTCACCGTGGCGGGCGGGCTGGCGGCGACCTGGCTCGCCGGACTGCTGTGCGCGCGCACCGGAGTCCGGTCGCCCGAACGGCCCGCGCTGGCGGCGGCCCTCGCCCTGTGGTGCCAGGCGGCGTCGGGGCGTACGACCTTCGTCCTGGGCGCCGCCTTCGGACTCGCGGCGGTACTTGGAGTCCGGTCCCGGCCGTCCGGCGGCCGGGCGGGACGGCTCAGCGCCACCGCGCTCTGCGCCGCCCTCGCCGCCATGGCCAGCCCCGTCGCCGGACTCTTCCTCCTCCTGATCGGCACGGCGCTCCCGCCCGCGCCCGGCCGCCGGGCCGCCGAAGCCGCCGTCCTGCTCCTGCCGCCCTGCGCCGTACTCGCCCTGACGGCCTGGCTCTTCCCCTTCCGGGGCGAACAGCCCATGCCGACGGAGCGGATCTGGCCGCCGCTGCTGATGTCCCTGGCCGTCTTCGCGGCGGCACCGCGCGGCTGGCCGTGGGTCAGACGCACCGCCGCGCTGTACGCGGCCGCCGTCGTGCTCACGTACGCCGTCCCCTCCCCGATGGGGACGAACGTCGAGCGGCTCGGCTGCCTCGCCGCGCCCGCCCTGCTCCTCGCCGCCGCGTCGGCGTCCGGCCGCGTACGCAGCGCCCTGGCCGGGGCCGGCCTCGCCCTCTGCCTGCTCTGGACGGGCGGGAACACGGCCGCCCACCTCGCCGATACCGTCCGGGTCCCGGCGTGGGCGGCGCAGACCGACGGGGTCCGCGCCGAGCTCGGCCGCCTCGGAGCGGACCGCACCCGGGTGGAGGCCGTCATGGCGCGCAGCCACCGCGAGGCCGCCGTCCTCGCCCCGTACGTCACGCTGGCCCGCGGCTGGAACCGGCAGGCGGACGTGGAACGCGGCCGCCTCTTCTACGGGGCCGGCGGCCTCGCCCCCGACGCCTACCGTGCCTGGCTCGACCACTGGGCCGTGGGCCTCGTGGTCCTGCACGACGGCCCGCCCGACGCCGCCTCCGAGGCCGAACACGCCCTGGTCACCGGCGCGCCCGCCTACCTGCAGCCGGTGTGGCGGGACCGGAACTGGCGGATCTACCGCGTCCGGGACGCCGTTCCCCTCGTGGACCCGCCGGCCACCGTACGGAGCTCCGGCGCGGCCGGGATCACCGTCCGCGTGCCCCGGCCCGGCACGGTGACCGTGCGGATCGTCGACTCGCCCTGGCTGACGGCCGACGCCGGCTGCCTCGAACCGATGCGGGGGAGGCGCGAGGACGGCTTCGTCCGGCTGACCGTACGGGAACCGGGCGACGTCACCATCGGCTCCGCCTACCTCGCCGCAGGCCGCCGATGCACCGCATGAGCACGGTGCCCGCCCGGCTCGCCCTGGTCTGCGTACGCCACCACGTGCCGGTGCTGCTGCTGTGGCTGCTGCTCCTCGCCGCCGGGGCGGCCGCCGCCGGACCGGTGGCGGACGGTCTGGACCGGCGGCCCTGGAGCGTGGCCGCGCACGAATCGGTGCGCGGCAACCGGCTGCTGGACGGCGTCCGCCCCTACGGCGGCCAGATCGACGCGGTGGTGTCCGGCGTGCCGGTGACCGACCCGGCCCTCCGCCGGGAACTCGCCGCGGCGCGCCGCGACCTGGCCGCCGTCCCCGGCGTACACGCCGTCACCCCGCTCACCGAAGGCGCGTACGCCGCCGGCCGGCGGGCCGTGCTGCTTTCCGTCCGGCTGGACCGGGAGCAGGCCGGGCAGGACCGCCGGCGCTGCGAGCGGGCCGTGGAAGCCCGGCTGCGCGCCGTGCGGCGGGCCCTGCCCGGCTCCGCGGTGACGCTCGGCGGCAGCGACCGGGCGCGCGCCGAGGTCGCGGCGCGGACCCTGGCCGACACCCGGCGCGCCGAACTGATCACCCTGCCCCTGACCCTGGGGGTGGTGTACCTCCTGTTCGGCGGCCTCGTGGCGGCCGCCGTGCCGCTGTTCGCCGCCGTCGCCACGATCGGCACCGGGATGCTCTGGCTCCTGCTGCTGTCACGCTGGTACGACCTCACCTCCCCGGTGCTGTCGACGACCACGATGGTGGGCCTGGGCCTGGCCGTGGACTACTCGCTGCTCACCGTCGGACGCTTCCGGGAGGAGCTCGCCGCCGGCCACGACGTCCCGGAGGCGGTGGTGCGGACCATGGGCAGCGCGGGCCGCTCGGTCCTGTTCGCCGCCCTGGTCGTCGCGGCCGCCCTCAGCGGGCTGGCCGCCTTCCCCAGCGACTTCTACGCCTCCGTCGGCCTGGCCGCGGCGGGCACGGTCCTGCTGTCGCTGGCCGCCGCCGTCACCCTGACCCCCGCACTCCTCAGGGCCTGCGGGAAGCGGATCGGGGCCCGCGCCTGCCGGGAGGCCGACGAGGGTGCCTTCGCGGCGCTGGCCCGCTGGACCCGCCGCCGGGCCCCGGCCGTCGCCGTCGGGGTCGGGGTGCTGCTGCTGGCCGCCGCCGCGCCCTTCCTGCGGGTCCACCTCGTCAGCCCGGTCGGCGAACTGCAACTCCCGCCGGGCACCGAGGCGAGGCGCTTCGCCGACCTGGTCACCGAGGAGTTCCCCCAGCACCGCGCCGACGCCGTCGTGGTCGTGGCCCGCACCGGCCCGTCCCGGCTGACGGCATGGGCGGAGCGCTTCGCGGCCGTACCGCAGGTGGAGCGGATCGAACCCGCCACCGCCGCGGGTCCCGGGGTCTCCGTCGTCCGCCTCGTACCGGTCCCCGACGAGGACGCGGCCACCGCCACCCGGCTGGTGGAGCGGCTCCGCGCGGACCGCCCGGCGGACTTCCCCGTGTGGGTGACCGGACGGGCCGCGCTCGACGCCGACTTCAGGGCCGAGGTCGTCGAGCACGCGCCGCGCGCCGCCGCCCTGATCGCCCTGACCAGCTACGTCCTGCTGCTGGCGATGACCGGCTCGGTGCTGCTCCCGCTGAAGGCGATCGTGATGAACACCCTGTCCCTCGGCGCCTCCTTCGGCGCGCTCGTCCTGGTGTTCCAGGACGGCTGGTGCGCGGGGCTCCTGGGCGTGCACACCCTGGGCGGCCTGGGCTACTGGCTGCCGGTGGTCGTGTTCGCCCTGGCCTTCGGCCTGTCCATGGACTACGAGGTGTTCCTGCTCTCCCGCATCCAGGAGCTCTACCGCGCCGGCGCCGGCAACGACCTGGCCGTGGAGGCGGGCGTGCAGCGTTCCGCCCGCATCATCAGCTCTTCGGCGCTGCTGATGTGCATCGTCTTCACCGGCTTCGCGACGGGGGAGGTGCTGGTGATGAAGCAGCTGGCGACAGCGCTGACCCTGGTCGTGGTGGTCGACGCCACGCTGGTGCGCTGCCTCCTGGTCCCCGCCACCATGACCCTCCTGGGCCGCGCCAACTGGTGGTCCCCGCGCCCCCTGCGCCGCCCCCGCCCGGCCGCCGGGAGCGGGCCCACGGCGCCGCGAGAGGAGGCGGCGGTTCGCTGAGCACGGGCGCCCGGGCGACGGTCTGCCGCGTCCGTCCGGGCGGTCGGCGGCGGCAGACTGGGTGCCGCGGCCGGTTCAGTCGATCCGGAGCTCGCCCATCCGGCTCCAGCCGGTGGCGCCCTCGATGGTGGTGCTGACGATTTCGGGCGTGCGGGTGACCATCGGACGCATGGTCTCCAACGCCGCCGCGAAGTGCTCGGAGGTGACGTGCGCCTCGGCCGCGTCGTCCTGGAACGCCTCGACCAGGACGTAGGTGTCCGGTTCCTCGAGGCTGCGGGACCACTCGAACCACAGGTTGCCCGGCTCGGCGCGGGTGGCGCGGGTGAACTCCGCGACCTTCTCCGGCCACTGGTCCACGTACGCGGGCTTGACGGCGAATTTCACCACAATGAAGATCATTCAGTCATTGTAGGCACGCCCCGGCCGCCCTCACACCGCCTCCGGCCCGAACCGGCGCCTGTACGCCGACGGGGTGATGCCCGTCTCGCGGCGCATCAGCGCGCGCAGGTTGGCGGCGGTGCCGAGCCCGCTGTGCCGCGCGACCAGCTCCAGGCGGGACTCGCCCCGCTCGAGCAACCGGCATGCCAGGGCGAGCCGTTCCCCCGTGAGCCACGCCAGCGGCGTCGTGCCCAGCTGTGCCCGGAAGCGGCGGTGCAGCGTCGCCGGGCTCACCGCCGCGCGCTCCGCGAGGTCGGAGACCGTGAGCGGTGCGTCCAGCCGCTCCTGGGCCCAGGCCAGCACCGGCGCCAGGGACTCGTCGGGCAGGTCGGGGACCGGACGCTCCACGAACTGCCGCTGGCCGCCGTCCCGGTGCGCCGCGAAGACCAGCCGCCGGCTCACCGCGTTGGCGACCTCCGCGCCGTGGTCGCGGCGGACCAGGTGCAGTCCGAGGTCGAGCGCCGCCGCGCTCCCCGCGGCGGTGAGGATGTCTCCGTCGTCGACGAACAGCACGTCCGGTTCGAGGCGTACGGAGGGGAACCGGGCCCGGAAGGAGTCCGCCCACTGCCAGTGCGCGGTGGCCCGGCGCCCGTCGAGGACTCCCGCCTCGGCCAGGGTGAAGGCCCCGCTGCAGAAGCCGACCAGGCGCGCGCCGCGCGCGTGCGCCCGCCGTACGGCGTCGAGGACGGCCCGACGGCGTGGCACCTCGACGTCGGGGCGGTTCGGGACGATCAGGGTGTCCGCCGTGTCGGCCGCCTCCAGCCCGGCGACTCCCGTGAGCGTGAAGAACCCGTCCCGCATCTGCGTCCGGGGCTCGGGGGAGCAGAGCCCGAACGCGTAGAGGTCGCGTCCGGTCTCGGGCCGGCGCAGACCGAAGACCTCGGTCGCGCAGCCCAGTTCGAAGGGGTTCGAGTTCTCGTCGACGATCACGACGACCCGGTGTACGCCCGCCGGGCGCGGGGACTGCGAGGATTCTTTCGGCATCTGCGATTCCTAGCACTCACGGCCCTCGCGCGGAACCGCTCAGGATGGGCCCATGAGCAACGGTCCCATCTCCCTGAGCACGGCCCTGGCCTCCTTCGACACCCTGTGGAGCCCCCGCATCGTCACCCGCGTCAACGACTACGACGTCCGCGTCGCCAAGGTCGAGGGCGAACACGTCTGGCACGCCCACGACCACACCGACGAGTTCTTCCTCGTGCTCGACGGCGAACTGCGCATCTCCCTGCGCGAGCCCGGAGGAGAACGCACCGTCCTGCTCCCCAGGGGATCCGTGTTCACCGTCCCCCGCGGCACCGAGCACAAGCCCTCCGCGCCGTCGGGAGCCGCGCTCCTCCTGTTCGAGCCCTCCGGCACGCTCAGCGTGGGCGACCGTCACGAGGAGGTCCCGGACCACGTGGACGCGACGACCGGGCAGGGCCTCGGCGGCTGAGCGGCGCCTCGCGCGGTCGGGTGCAGCCGCGACCGGGGGACGTCGTAGTCCCGGGGCTGCGGTATAGTTGATCTCGAGCTCGCCGCCGCGGAATCACGGTGGTGGGACCGGCGTTGGTGGTCCAAGGAAAGACACCCCACTTCCCGTGGGGGAATGCAGGTGCAAGGCCTGCCCAGCGCTCGATCAAGGCCCCGGCCTCCTCGCGGAGACCGGGGCCTTTGCCGTGCGCCACGCCTCGTGCGCCGTGTCCCGTGTCCCGTGCCCCGTGTCGGCCGACTCGGCAGGCGGCGGTTGACATGGAGTGCGCTCCAACACCTAGCCTCCTGGTCCGATGATGTTCCGAGATCAGGAGGAAGCGGCATGAACGGCGTACCCGCCCGGCACTTGGGCAGTCTGAAGGTTTCCGCGCAGGGCCTGGGATGCATGGGCATGAGCCACGGCTACGGCACGCCGGACGACGCGCAGTCGATCGCGACCGTGCACCGCGCCCTCGACCTCGGTGTGACCCTCCTCGACACCTCCGACTTCTACGGATTCGGCCACAACGAGGAGTTGGTCGGGCGGGCCGTCGCCGGCCGCCGCGACGAAGTGGTGCTGGCCACCAAGTTCGGCTTCGCCAACCGGCTGGGCGAGCCCACCCTGATCCGCGGTGACGCGGCCTACGTGCGGGAGGCGTGCGAGGCGTCGCTGCGACGCCTCGGCGTCGATCACATCGACCTCTACTACCAGCACCGGGTCGACCCGAAGGTGCCGATCGAGGAGACCGTCGGGGCCATGGCCGAGCTCGTCCAGGCCGGGAAGGTCCGCCACCTCGGCCTGTCCGAGGCCGGAACGGCCACCATCCGGCGGGCGCACGCGGTCCACCCGATCGCCGCGCTGCAGAGCGAATGGTCGTTGTGGACCAGGGACCTGGAAGCGGAGACCGCCCCGCTCTGCCGTGAACTCGGCATCGGCCTGGTGCCGTTCTCCCCGCTCGGGCGGGGCTTCCTGACCGGCCGGTACAGCTCGGTCGAGGGAATGGCCGAGGACGACATCCGGCGCACGCAGCCGCGTTTCGCCGAGGGGAACCTCGAACGGAACCTGGCGATCGTCGCGCGGCTGGACGAACTGGCCGCGGCGAAGGGGATCACCACCGGGCAGCTCGCCCTGGCGTGGGTCCAGCACCGGGGCGACGACGTGGTTCCGATCCCCGGCACCCGGAGGCAGCGCTACCTGGAGGAGAACGTCGCGGCCCTGGCCGTGGAGCTGTCCCCCGAGGACCTCGCCGCCATCGAGGCCGCCGCGCCGGCGGAGCGGATCGCGGGCACCCGGTACGACGCCACCAGCCTCACCTTCGTCGACAACTGAGCACGGGCCGGTCCGCCCGGCGGGTGCGGGTCCGACGGTCCGGCCGGGGCCTTCGCCCGTTCGGCGGTGCGGAGGACCGGTGGGTCCGGGGACGCCTGCCGGTGCGGTCGGCGTGACCCCTGCGGGCGCCCCCGGATGCAGCCGCGCGAGGCGTTCGCCAGACTGACCGTGAAGCACGGCACCGTACGGGCCGCCAGGTCTCCTCCGCCCGGCCTGGCCATGCGGCGGACCACGGACCGCCCCGGGCGGGACCGGGCACCGCCGACGAGACGATCGCGGGGCTGGAGATGGTGGAACCGACCCGCCCGGCGGGCCGCGAGAAGCGCCGGGCCCCGTGGGCGCCGGTCGTCGCGTGGCTGGTCTCGAACCTCCTCACCTGGATGGTCGCGAGGGCATCGGTCTCCGCCGACGGGTCGGGGGTGGCGTACTGGTCCACCGGCGGCCGCAGCCGCTGGGACTCCGCGCACTACCTTTCCATCGCCCGCACCGGCTACGAGATGTTCCGGTGCCGGGACCGCTATCCCGACTTCCGCGACGTCATGTGCGGAAACGTCGCCTGGTTCCCCGGATACCCGATGGCGGTCCGCGCGGTGTCGGCCACCGGGCTCTCCTACGAGCTCTCCGCCGTCGTCCTCACCGAAGTGTCCCTGCTGGGCATGTTCGTGGTGCTCTGGCGGCTGCTCGGGGCCCGGCTCACCTGGGCCACCGGCCTCACCCTCGCCATCGGTACGGTGTTCCCCGGCGGGGTCTACCTCCACGCCGCCTTCCCCGTCGCCACCGCCACCCTGGCCCTCCTGGTCTGCATCGCCGGAGTGCGGCGCGGGTCCTGGGGGGTCGCCGCCGCCGGCGGTTTCGTGGCGGCCGCCTGTCATCCCGTGGGTGCCGTCGCCGTCGGCATGCTGCTCGCCGGCGCCTTCTTCGCGTGGCGGGGCGACACGTGGCCGGTGCGGTTCGCCAAGGCCGGATCGTCGGCCGCGCTCGCCGGCTGCGGAGTGCTCTGGGCCAAATGGCTGATGTGGCAGGCCACGGGCCACTGGGACGCGTACGAGATCATCCAGGAATCCAGCTACGGACAGGGCGGCCTGCACCAGCCCTTCGAGGAGATGGGCAAGGCGTACCGTTTCCCCTTCCGCGACTGGTACACGCCCGAGGGACCGCTTCCGCCCCTGGTGGAGCACGCCCTCGAGGCGCACCGGACGCAGCTGTGGCTGAACACCGCCTTCGCCGTGCTCGTCCTGGTGACGGCCGCCGCCCTGCTCGTACGGGACCGCCGGCTCGACGCCGGGCAATGGGCCGCCCTGGTCCTGACGGAGGCGGTGTTCCTCGTGCCGTTCCTCGCGGGTGCGGAGATGTCGTGGTACCGCAATCACGCGCAGATGTTCGTCGGGCTCGTCCTGGTCGCGCGGGCGTCCCGCTGGGTCCAGGTGCCCCTGCTGGCCTGCTGCGCGCTCCAGTACGCCCTGCTGGGGGCGATGTTCTTCTCCGGAGTCCTGGTGTGACCGTCTCCTACCGCCGTTCGTCCTCCGTGTCGCGAGCGACGTGGTAGGTGGGGCGGCCCTGGACGGCCGTGTAGATGCGGGCCACGTACTCGCCGAGCATTCCCACGCAGAAGAGCTGGACGGCCCCGAAGAACAGGACCGTGATGATCAAGGAGGTCCAGCCGGGCAGGGTGCTGCCCCTCGCATGGGCGACGAGGGCCCAGACGAGGAAGGCGAGGCAGACGACGAGACTGGAGGCGCCGATCGCCGTGGCCAGGCGCAGGGGGACCGCCGAGAAGCTCGTGATGCTGTCCAGGGCCAGGAGGACCATCTTGTGCAGCGGGTACTTGGTGGCCCCGGCGGCCCGCTCCCCGCGCTGGTAGGTGATCCGGCCTTCGGGGAAGCCGAGCCACGGGATGAGCAGGCGGTAGATCCGCTGCTGCTCGGGGAGCGTCTTCAAGGTCTCCACCACGGGTCGGGACAGCAGGCGGAAGTCGCCGGCCTGGGCGGGTACGTGGGAGCCGGCCAGGCGGCGCATGAGCCAGTAGTACGCGGCGGCCGTCCGGCGTTTGAACCCGGTGTCGGCGGAGCGGTCCTTCCGGATGCCGTAGACGACGTCCAGACCGTCCGCCCGGGCCAGGGCCAGCATCTGCGGGACGAGTTCCGGCGGGTCCTGGAGATCCGCGTCCATGCTGATCACGTACGAGCCCAGGGACCGGTGCAGTCCGGCGGTCAGGGCCGCCTGGTGGCCGCTGTTGCGCCGCAGGGTCACGACGCGCAGCTGGGGCCACGCACGGCGCAGTTCCTCCAGCACGCGGGGCGTCCGGTCGGTGGAGCCGTCATCGACGGCGAGGACCTCGTACGGTTCCCCACCCCGGTCCAGGACGGGCCGCAGCCGCCCCGCGAGAACGGGCAGGGCCTCCTCCTCGTTGAAGACGGGAACCACGACCGACACAGAGACCGGTCCCCGCGGTGGCTCGTGCACAGCACTCATGATGCGGGAGGGGCCCAGAGCCGGCATGTCGGCCGGGAGGACGTCGCCCCGCCCGGCCGGTCCTCAGCCCGCCGGGGACCGCTCGGGCCGCCTGCCGGTCACCACCAGGTCGCCCGACGCCGTGCGCCGTGCCAGGGCACCGGTGCGGAAGTAGCCGTCGGCGGTGAAGGAGCGGGCGTTGTCCCCGGCCGCCCGGTAGTAGCCACGGGCGGTGTACGGGCCGCGGACCAGGAGTTCGCCGGGCTCTCCGTCGGGCACGTTCTGGCCGTCGGCGTCGACGACGAGGACCTCGTCGTCGGGCGACAGCGGGCGCCCCTGCGTGGTGAGCACGGACTCGTCCGGATCGCCGGGCCGCGTGAGCACGAGCGGCCCCTCGGCCATGGCGAACACCTGCTGGAGCCGCCCGCCCAGTTCGCGCTCCACCCGCTCGGCGGTCGCCCGGGACAGGGGCCCGCCGCCGATCTGTACGAGACGCAGACTGCTCACGTCGGCCCGGACCGTGGCGAGCGCGTCGAGCCAGGCCTCGGCGGCGGCCGGCGGCAGCGAGGTCAGGGTGACCCGCTCCCGTTCGACGGCCTGCAGGCACGCGGCGGGGTCCGTCCCGTCGGCCAGGACGACGGTGCCGCCCACGCCGAGCGTGCCGATGACACCGGGGCACCCGAGGGCGAAGGCCGACGCGGCGGGCAGCGCGGCGAGGTACACGTCGTCCCCGGTGAGCGACACCAGCCCGGCCGCGGCCCGCGCCTGGTAGGCGTAGTCGTTGTGGGTGCGCGGAACGAGCCGCGGCGTGCCCCCGTCGCCGTCGGCGGGCAGCAGGAACGCCACCTGGCCGGCGCTCAGCGGCAGCGCCGGCTCGGGTGCGGCGTCGATGGAACCCAGCGGGGCGTACTGGCAGTTCGACGGGTCGGTCGTCATACCGCCGTACGGGGACTCGGTCCCTGGCGCCTCATAGGTGAACACCCGCCGCAGGAAGGGCCACCGGGCCGCGATGTCCGCGGCCAACGCCGTGTGGTCGAAGCCCCGGTACGTGGCCGGGCCGACGTACCCGACGGCCTGGGTGACCCGTACGAGCTCGGGCACCCCGGACGCGGGGTACGCGACCGGACAGAGGACGGGGACCACGCCGGCCCGCATCAGGGCGAACACGGTGACGACGAGTTCGGGCACGTTCGGCAGCTGGACGACGACCCGCATACCGGGCCGCAGGCCGCGCAGCCGGAACCCGGCGGCCATGCGGTCCACGCGCCGGTTGAGGTGCGCGTAGGTGACGCGGGTGCCGCCGTGCACCAGCGCGGTCCGCGGCCCGTACTCCAGGGCCCACCCGCGCAGCAGGTTGTCCAGCGTGTTGCCGCCCCAGTGACCGGCCGCCCAGTAGCGGTCGACGCATTCCCCGGGCCAGGGGGTGCAGCCGTCGAGCAGGGATGCCAATGCGGTTCCTTCCATGCCGGTTTCCGGACGGGGCACCGTGTGGGTCGTGGTGCGCGGTGACGGGCCCTGACCTTGGCATTCCAGTCCGTCAGAGGACCCGCGCGCAAGGCGCGTTCCCGACCAGGACGGCCGGATCGTGTCAGCGGAAGGTCCAAAACGCCAGACCCCGTGGAACGGGCGCTACGCGTCCGCGACGGCGTGCAGCGGGCTGAGCGCGGCGGCCCGTCGGGCGGGAAGGGCGGCCGCCGCGGCGCCGACGGCCAGGGAGAGGAGGACGACGAGGGCGAGGGTGCCCCAGGGCAGGGAGAAGGCGTACTGCGGGATGGCCCCGTTGGCCAGTCCGCTGACCTTCCACGCCCCGAACAGGCCGCCGGCCAGTCCGAGCAGGGTGCCGTAGGCGGCGACCATGAGGGACTCGAGGCGGATCATGCGGCGGATCCCGGTGCGGTCCATCCCGATGGCGCGCAGGACGCCGATCTCCCGGGTGCGTTCGGCGACCGACATGGCGAGCGTGTTGACCATGCCGAGGGCCGAGACGACCACCCCGATGGCGAGCAGTCCGAACACCATGGTGAGCAGGTCACCGGCGACGCCCGCCTGCTCCCGGACCAGCTCGGCACGGCTCTGGACCTTCAGCAGGGGACTGTTGTCGACGGCGGCGCGCAGCCGCTTCCCGAGGTCGGCCGTGGCGGCTCCCGGAGCGGCGGCCACGAGGACGCGCTGCACGGAGTCACGCAGGTAGCCGTACCGCTGGACATCGCCGCGGTCGGCGAGCACGTCCCGCGCGGTGGGGTTGTCGCGGTAGATCCCGACGACCGTGTAGGGCCGGTCGCGATCACCCCGGCCGGGACCGATGGCCGCCGTGATCCGGTCACCGGTGCTGATCCGGTGGTCCCGGGCGAAGCCGCTGGAGACCGCGATCCGGCCCGGCCCGATCCCCTCGGCGGAGCCGCTGGTGAACCGGAGTTCCATGACGGCCCCCACGCTCTTCGGGTCGACGCCCGAGACCTGCCCGGCCCCGCCCCCGACGGTGATGACGGAGTCCGACACGGCGGAGGCGGCCGTGACACCGGGGACGTCGGCGACCCGCCGGACGGCGGCATCGTCCACGGCGGTGGTGGTGTTGCGGGTGCCGATGACGTAATCGGCGCTCAGACCGGCGGCCGCCTGGGCGTCCAGGGCCCGGCTGGAGGAGTGCCCGATGACGGCGAGCCCCGTCACCAGCGCCGTGCTGATCATCAGGGCCACGGCGGTGGCGGCCGTACGCCGGGGATCGCGCAGGGCGTTGTCCTTCGCGAGGCCGCCCACGAAGCCGGTCCCTCGGGTGATCCGGCCGATCGACCGGATCACCGGACCCGCAAGCAGCGGCGCCAGCACGATGAGCCCGGTCACGAGGATGCCGCAGCCGAACATCGCGGTCCGCAGGTTCTCGTCCGAGGCGTCCTTCGCGCCGCCCAGGGAGAGCAGCAGGCCGGCGCCCGCCGGCAGGACGGCCGCGCCGACCGCCGCCCGGATCCGGGACGGCTTCGCGGAAGGCGGCTGCCCGGCGGTGCGCATCGCCTCGACGGGAGCGATCCGCGCGGCGCGGCGCGACGGCAGCCACGCGGCGAGGACCGTGACGCCGACGCCCACGGCGAGGGAGGCGATGACCGGGGTGGGGCCGATCACCAACGGGCCGTCGGGCAGGGGGGCTTCCCCGGTGCCGAGCACGTGGGGCAGCGCGGCGGCGACACCGAGGCCCAGGCCGAATCCGGTCACGGAGGCGAGCAGGCCCACGAGGGCGGCCTCGGCGAGCACGGAGCGGACCACCTGGCGCCGGGTGGCGCCGATCGCGCGGAGCAGCGCGATCTCCCGGGTCCGTCGCGTGATGAGCATGGTGAAGGTGTTGACGATGAGGAACGAGCCGATGAAGAGGGACACCACGGCGAAGACCAGCGGCAGCCGGGAGTAGCCGCGCGTTTTGGCACCGATGAAGACGGACTGCTGCTGGGCCTTGGCAGCCGCAGTGGTGGCCTCGGCGCGGTCGGCCGGCAGCAGCGCCCCCACTCGCCGTGCGAGGTCGAACGGGTCGGTGCCGGGCGAGGCGGACAGGTCGATCCCGGTGTAACGGCCCGGGGCGGCGAAGAGCTTCTGGGCGGTGGCCCTGTCGAACACCGCGAGGGTGCCGCCGGACGTGACCCGGGTGTCGTCCGTGGAGACGATGCCGACCAGCCGCAGCCGCAGCACGGGGCCGTCCGAGGCCAGGGTGACGGTGTCACCGAGGGCGTACGAGCCGGCCCGTGCGGTGCCCCGGTCCAGGGCCACTTCGCCGCCGTCGCGGGGCGCGCGGCCGGCCGTCAGGGGGTAGCGGGCGTCCGTGCCGTCGGCGCCGGGGACGTAGGCGGCCGCCAGCTTGCCCATCGCGTTGCCGGCGCGCATCGGCGAGCCGTCCTTCGCGGCCAGGGTCACCGATCCGTCGGCGGTCGGACGGGCCGCGGCGACACCGGGCACGGCGGCCAGCCCGGCCACGAGCGCGTCGTCGAGGACGCCGGCGCGTTCGTCGGCGGGGGCGCCCACGGGGTGCTTCGGCTCCACGGTGACGGCGATGCCGGAGTAGTTGCGCGACATGGAGGCGCGGTAGGCGGCGGTGGTGGTGTCGGCGAAGACGAGCGAGCCGGAGATGAACGCGACTCCGAGACAGACGGCGAGGGCGGTCATGATCAGGCGCGTCTTGTGGGCGAGGACGTTGCGCAGGGCTGTTCGCAGCATGGGTGGGCTTTCGGAAGGCGTCGGCAGCGGGGGGCGAAGGAGGGGTGCCGGTCAGCGGGCCCGGCCCTGGGCTTCGAAGGCGAGCATCCGGTCCAGGACGGCGCCGGAGGTCGGCTCCCGCAGCTCGTCCACGAGGCGGCCGTCGGCCAGGAACACCACGCGGTCGGCATGGGCGGCGGCGACGGGATCGTGGGTGACCATCAC
Source organism: Streptomyces sp. NPDC012794 (assembly GCF_042901085.1). Lineage (NCBI taxonomy): Bacteria > Bacillati > Actinomycetota > Actinomycetes > Kitasatosporales > Streptomycetaceae > Streptomyces > Streptomyces sp. NPDC012794. Next base: position 202,832 of record NZ_JBIBCI010000012.1, on the reverse strand, counting down.
CACGGTCTGGCCCAGCTCCCGTACCGAGTCCCGCAGGAAGCCGAGTACCTCCGCGCCGGAACGGGAATCGAGGTTGCCGGTCGGCTCGTCGGCGAACACGATCTCCGGACGCGAGACCAGCGCGCGGGCCACGGCGACGCGCTGCTGCTGCCCCCCCGACAGTTCGGCCGGACGGTGCGCGAGCCGGCCGGCGAGCCCGACGGTGGCGATGACGGTGTCCCTCCACGCGGTGTCGGGCTGCCGCCCGGCGATCCGCAGCGGCAGGGTGATGTTCTCCAGCGCCGTGAGCGTGGGCAGCAGGTTGAAGCCCTGGAAGACGAAGCCCACCTTCTCCCGGCGCAGCCGCGTCAGCTGCCGGTCGTTCAGGCCGGACAGTTCCACCCCGCCGATCCGCGCCGAACCGGAGGTCACCGTGTCCAGGCCGGCCATGCAGTGCATCAGCGTGGACTTGCCGGAACCGGACGGTCCCATGACCGCGGTGAACCGGCCCCGCGCGAACTCCACGGACACCGCGTCCAGCGCCGTGACCCGGGTCTCGCCCTTCCCGTACGTCTTGGTCAGGCCGGTCGCGCGGGCGGCGGGCTCGACGGCCTCCGCGGCCCCGGGGGGCACGGCCGCGGGAGGCACGGGAAAGGACGGCACGGGGGAGGACGGAAACGCGTGCGACATGGATGCTCCACCTGGAGGACGACGGCCCGCGCGAACCTGCCGCGCGCCGGGGACACATCCATCCTCACGGCCCTGACCTGCGCGGACATCGGTCTCAAGGACCGAGTGGGCCTCTGCCGAAAGAGCGGCCCGGGCCCGTGCTCCTCTGCCGGAGGGCAGAGGTCCGGGCCTCCGCCCCCGCCCCGGGACAGAGGCTCAGGAGGCCAGCCCGGTCCGGTGCGCCAGGAGCGCCGCCTGCACCCGGCTCGCCGAACCCGTCTTGTCCAGGATCGCTCCCACGTGCGTCTTCACCGTGCCGGTCCCGATGCCGAGCCGGACCGCGATCTCCTGGTTGGACAGCCCCTCGCCGAGCGCCGCGAGCACGTCCCGCTCGCGGCCCGTGAGCCGGGCGAGCCGCTCGTCCCCGTCCGCGCCGTCGGCGGGCCCCGGCTCGGGGGCGCCCAGCATCCGGGAAATCACCGCCCCGGTCACGCCCGGGGAGAGCACGGCGTCACCCGCCGCGGCGGCCCGTACCGCGCTGATCAGCTCCTGCGGCCCTTCGTCCTTCAGCAGGAACCCGGCGGCGCCCTCCCGCAGAGCCCGGACGACGTTGTCGTCGTCACCGAAGGTCGTCAGCATCACCACGCGCGGCGCCGGATCCAGGGCGAGCAACGGCGCGATCGCCGCCAGCCCGTCGCACACCGGCATCCGGATGTCGACCAGCGCCACGTCGGGGTGGTGGGCGGCGGCCAGTTCGACGGCCTGCCTCCCGTCCGCCGCCTCGGCGACGACCTCGATGCCGTCGGCATGACGCAGGATCAGGCGTACGCCGTGCCGGATCATCGTCTCGTCGTCGGCGAGCAGGACACGGATCGGCCGGTCGGTCTCGGTCACGGGGTCTCCCAGGGTGCGGCGTCCCGGACCGACGGGACGGTGAAACGGTCGATGGCGGTCAGACGCTGTCCGGCGTCGAAGCAGTAGCGGGCCACCAGCAGCCCGCCGGGACGGGCCTCGGTCGCGCCGTTGAACGGGTAGACGCAGCCGGCCGTGCCGGCAGGACGCGGCGGCTCGTGCCCGGTGGCGGCGGCCCGGACCGCCGCGTTGTCCACGACGCCGAGGCCCGTCACGTCCGCGTACGTCATGCCGACCCGGGGCAGCGGGCGCGGTCCCGCGTCCCGCCCGGGCGCGCTGCCGTACACGAAGGCGGTCCCGAGGGCCATCAGCACGCACAGCGCCCCGAGACCGAGGGCCAGCGTCAGGGTGTTCGCGGCGCCGCCCTCGGAGCCGGTGCCCCGCGGACCGGGAGCGGTGGCGTCCGGCCCGGCGGGGTACGGCCCGGCGGACGGCTCCGGGACGAGGGCGTCACCGGGCTCCGCCGGCAGCGCCGCGTCCACCCGGAACCCGCCGGAGGACAGCGGGGCGGCGTCGAAGGCTCCGCCGAGGAGTTCCACCCGCTCCCTGAGGCCGGTGAGCCCGCGGCCGGTGCCCACGCCCGCGTCCCCGGCGCCGGCGACGGCGGGTCCGGGCGGAGCCCCGTTGCGCACGGTGATCCGTACCGCCTCCGCGTCGTGGGTGACGCTGACGGTGACGTGCGCCGACGGGGCGTACCGGTGGACGTTGGTCAGGGCTTCGCGTACCACCCGGTGCGCCGCCCGGCGCACCGCCGCCGGACGGGCGTCGAGGTCCGGGCCCGTCCAGTCCAGCCGCACGGCGACCCCGCCGTCGCGGGACTCCGCCACCAGCGCCGCGATGTCGGCGCGGGTGCCCGTCGCGTCCGTCAGGACGTCCGGCCCGGCGTCCCGGCCCAGCGGCCCGAGCACCCCGAGGACCTGCCGCAGTTCGCGCATCGCGTCGCGGGTGGTCCGCCGTACCAGGACGGCCTCCTCGCGCAGCTCGGGATCCGCCCGGCCCAGGGCCATCTCCAGCCCGCCCGCGTGCAGCGAGATCAGGCTGAGCCGGTGCCCGAGCAGGTCGTGCATCTCGGCGGCGATGCGCGAACGCTCGTGGGTGCGGGCCTCGCTGTCCGCCGCCCGGCGCGCCCGTTCCGCCGCGTCCCCGCGCTCGCGCAGGGCCCGTACCAGACGCCGCTGCTGCCCCTGCGCCGTACCGACCAGCCCCGGCACGACCACCGCGGTCGGGGCCAGCACCAGGCCCAGCGCCAGACCGTACGGCATCCGCCCCGGACCGGCCAGCGGCGCGGCCGCCGTCGCCACCGCCACGAGGAGGCAGCCCGCCGCGGCCGGCAGCCGGGCCCGCTGCCGGGCCACGGCCGTGCGCCGCGCCAGGGCGTACGCGGCCACCGCGGTGAGGGGCCCGACACCGCTCGCCAGCCCGGTCAGGGCGGCCAGCGCGAGCAGCACCGGCCCGGGGAACCGGCCGCGCAGCGGGAAGAGGCCGACGCCGAGAAGGATCACCTGCAGCTGCAAGGACGGGTGACGCACGAGCCCCAGACCCGCGACGGCCGCGAACACCCCCAGCCCCAGCAGGGCCACGCCGGCGGTCCCAGCCGCCGTACGCGCGCACCCGGACGGCAGCGCCCCGGACGGGACGCTGCGGGCAGGACGGCGGAAGGAGGGGATGCGGACCACGCTGACCAGTATTGATGCCGGTGCCCACGGCGGCGTGAGCCTCGCGGGGGATCCGTTCCTCTGCCGAAAGGCAGAGAAGCCCGGCCGTGCCGCCCTCCAGGGGGCGCCGGCCGGGCCGGGACCCGTCGGCGCGGTCAGGACCCGCGCGCGGAACATCCGGCGGTATCAGCGGTATTAGAGGTATCGGCGGTGTGGGCGGTCTCAAGGGCTCCGCTTCAGCGAGGCGACCGCGAGCGCCAGGGCACAGGTCACCACCAGGCTCCCGATCACGACCATGCCCACGCCGATCACGAACAGCCCGCTCCCGTCGTCCGACCAGTCGACGAAGGCGGCGGCGCCCAGACCGGCGCTGGTGCCGAGCACCGCGGCCGGAACGTACTGCCGGGCGGCCGCCCAGTACACCGGCACCAGCAGGGTGAGCACGAGCCCGGCCACCTGCCACGCCTCGTAGGGGCCGGTCGTCGAACCGTCGGGCTGGACGTCCCGCCGCTGGTCCCACCCCAGCCAGGCGGCCCAGGCCGCCATCGCCACCCCGGCCAGCACCAGGCCCGTCGACAGTCCGTGAGCCGGTCCGTGCGTTCGCTTGTTCATGCCTCCAGTGTTCGGCCCGCCCGGCCGTCCCGGCAGAGCGTGGATACTCATCCCCACCCGAGTAGGAACGCCGCCTTCCACTCCGGCCGGGTCAGGCGATCCTGCGGGCTCCCGCCGAGGGCACGGCCTCCAGCACCGCCGGGGGAGCGAACCCGGCCGCCGCGAAGGCATCCGTCACGGCCCCGCCCACGGACGCGGCCCGCTCCGCCGGAACCAGGGCGATCACCGAGCCCCCGAATCCGCCGCCGGTCATCCGGGCCCCCAGCGCACCCGCGGCGACGGCGGCCTCCACCGCGAGGTCCGTCTCCGGGCAGGACACCCGGTAGTCGTCCCGGAGGGAGGCGTGCCCGGCGGTCAGCAGCGGGCCCAGGGCCTCCGGCTCGCCCGCCGCCAGACGCTCGACGGCCCGGCCGACCCGCCCGTTCTCCGTGACCACGTGCCGCACCAGCGGGACGAGTTCTCCGGGCAGGTCCGCCAGGGCCCCCGGCAGCTCCGTCTCGTCGAGGTCCCGCAGGGCGGGCAGGCCCAGCATCCGCGCCGCCCGCTCGCACCCCGCCCGCAGGGCGGCGTACGCCCCGTCGGCGAGGTCGTGCTTGACCCGGGTGTCCAGCACCAGCAGCGTCAGGCCGTGCCCGGTGAGGTCGAAGGGGACCTGCCGGACGTCCAGACCGCGGCTGTCCAGGTACAGGGCCCCGCCCTCGGCACAGCACAGCGAGGCCATCTGGTCCATGACCCCGCACGGCACACCGGCGAAGGCGTTCTCCGCGTGCTGCGCCACCCGCGCCAGCTCCGGCCGGGACAGCCCCAGCCCGTACAGCTCGTCGTACGCGACGGCCACCGCGCACTCCAGGGCCGCCGAGGAGGACAGCCCCGCACCGGTGGGCACCGAGCTGTCCAGGTGCAGGTCGGCGCCGCCGACGGCCAGACCCCGCTCGCGCAGCGCCCAGACCACCCCGGCGGGATAGCGGGCCCAGCCGCCGCCCCCGCCCGGGGCGAGCTCCGCCACCGCGAACTCGGTGACCCGCCCGTCGCCCTGGGCGCTGTGCACCCGCAGCAGACCGTCGTCGCGGCGGCCGGCGGCGAGCACCGTGGTCTGCGGCAGGGCCATGGGGAGGGCGAAACCGTCGTTGTAATCGGTGTGCTCACCGATCAGGTTCACCCTGCCCGGGGCGGCCCAGACCCCTTCCGGGGCGCGGCCGTGGATCCGCTCGAAGTCCCGTCGCACCCGCGTGTTCACCGGACCTCCCGCAGTCGCCGGGCCGCGGTCTCGGGAGCCACGTCGTTCATGAAGGCGTCCATGCCGGATTCGGTGCCGGCCAGGAACTTCAGCTTGTCCGCGGTCCGTCGGACCGTGAACAGCTCGAGGTGCAGGGCGAGTTCCTCACCGCCCACGAGCGGGGCCTGGTGCCAGGCGGAGATGTACGGAGTGGGCTCCGCCAGCCCGAAGAGCCGGTCGAAGCGCCGCAGCAGGTCCAGGTACAGCCCGGGGAACTCGGCCCGCTCCGCCTCGTCGAGGCCGGTCAGGGCGGCCACCCTGCGGTGCGGGTACAGGTGGACCTCGTAGGGCCAGCGGGCGGCGTACGGGACGAAGGCGGTCCAGTGCTCCCCGGCGAGGACCACGCGCTCGGTGGCCGCGCGGGCCTCGCCGAGCAGGTCCTCGAAGAGGTTGCGCCCGGTGGCCGCCCGGTGGGCGGCGGCCGCGGCGAGGTGCTTGGCGGTGCGCGGGGTGGGGGCGGAGAAGGCGTAGATCTGGCCGTGCGGGTGGGGGAGGGTGACGCCGATCTCGGCGCCCCGGTTCTCGAAGCAGTAGACCTGCCGCACGCCGGGGCGGGCCGACAGTTCGGCGGTGCGGTCGGTCCAGGCGTCCAGCACCAGCCGGGCCCGCTCGGGGGTGAGGGCGGCGAAACCGGAGTCGTGCTCCGGGGTGAAGCAGACCACCTCGCAGCGGCCGGCCGGGCCGGAGAGCGAGGGGAAACGGTTCTCGAAGACGGCCACCTCGTAGTCGACGGCCGGGATTTCGCTCGGCCGGCCGTCCCGCGACGGACAGAGGGGGCAGGCGTCGGCGGGCGGGTGATAAGTACGGGACTGCCGGTGGGCGGCGATGGTGACCCAGTCGCCGGTGGCCGGATCCCGGCGCAGCTCGGGCGTGCTCTCCACGGGGTCGAGCGGCCGCAGGTCCTTGGCACCGCGGTCCCGGCCGGGGGCGCTGTCGTAGTAGATGAGCTCGCGGCCGTCCGCGAGTTCGGTGACGGTCCTGTGCACGTGCAGGTCCTCGCCTCTGTGATCGTGGAGTTCTCGGGCGGCGGCAGGCGTGTGCGGCCCTCCCCGGACGGGGCCGACCGGCCTCGATGATACGGCCGTCCGGGAGTGGATCATCCGTGCGATACCCGCCTGGCGACGTGTGCCCGCGGTGGTCCGACGCGCGCCGCGGCACGCCGGTGACCGTACGCCGTCGCTCCCCGACGCCCCGATCGTGGGCCGGCGCTGCGCCCTGCCCCCCCGGGCTCGCCGCGCCGCCTCGGCGGCAGGGCCTATCCGCCGTCGGACGAGAAGTGCTGGTAGTCCGGGCTGGACCACCACTCGCCGCCCCAGTGCCAGCCGACCCGGCGGAACGCCCTGGCCACCGCCCCGTCCGAGGAGATCATCCCGGGGCGGACCGGGTCCCGGCGCAGGTAGGCCCGGCCCGCCGGGGGGTGCACCACGCCCTGCCGGTCCACGTACGGGTTCTCGACCGGGTTGACGTCGACCGCGAGACCCCACGAGTGCCGCGAAAGCCTCCCGGAGTCCCCGGTCACCGGCCGGCAGTTGAACGCCGAGGTGTTGTCATCGGCCATCGCCGCGCGGTCGTCGCCGCCGTACTCGGCCGTCACCCGCATCCTCCGGATCGGGAAGCGGGCGTCCAGGGCCCGGCCGAACACGTACAGCAGGGGCCGCACCGCGTCCCGGTGGACGACCAGCTCGCCCCGGTGGACCTTCCCGTCGAAGCCCCAGTGGTTCATCCGGACCAGCCGTAGCCGGTCCGCCGTCACCGGGCACCCGGCCCGCATGCTCGCCCCCAGCTTCCCCGCGGGCACCTCCGTGACCTGCGCCGCGAGCACCGGCGCGGCGGCCCGTACCGGCGCCCCGGAGCGCTCGCGGGCGGCGGGCGCGCAACCGGGCGTCGCGCTCGCGTACAGCACGGCGACCGCGGTCAGGCAGGCGGACACGGAGCGCTTGGGGCGCACCCCTCCACGCTACGGTCCGAGATCCCCGAAGGCCTCCAGCGGTACGCCGTCCGGGTGGCCCGTCAGCCCCTGCTCCGACCAGATGACCTTCCCCTCGGCCGTGTACCGGGTGCCCCAGTGCTCGCTGAGCTGCGCCACCAGGAACAGCCCGCGCCCGCCCTCGTCCGTGGTGGCCGCGTACCGCAGGTGCGGGGCGGTGCTGCTGCCGTCCCACACCTCGCAGGTCAGGGCGTGGTCGTGGATCAGCCGGACCCGGACCGGCGGGCTTCCGTGCCGCAGCGCGTTGGTGATCAGCTCGCTGAGGATGAGCTCGGTGGTGAAGGCGAGCTCCTCCATCCCCCACTCCGCGAGCTTCGCGGACGCCAGGTTCCGTACGACACCGACCCCGCTCGCCCGCGGCGGTACGTCCCACTGCGCGACCCGGTCGGGGCCCAGGGTCCGGGTCCTGGCGATGAGCAGGGCCACGTCGTCGGTGGGCCGGGACGGCAGCATGGCGTCGAGGACGGCGAGACAGCTCTCCTGCGGGTCCCGGTCCGGGTGGCTGAGCGCCGCGCGCAGCAGTTCCAGCCCCTCTTCGATGTCCCGGGTCCGCTGCTCCACCAGGCCGTCCGTGTACAGCACGAGCTGGCTGCCCTCCGCCAGGCGCAGCTCGCTCGTCTCGAACGGCATGCCGCCCAGCCCGAGCGGGGGACCGGCCGGCACGTCGACGATCTCCGTGGCGCCGTCCGGGGCGACCACCATCGGTGGCAGGTGCCCGGCCCGGGACAGGGTGCAGTACCGGGAGACCGGGTCGTAGACGGCGTACAGGCAGGTCGCGCCGAGCACGCCGGCGGCGCCGTCGGTGTCGTCCTCGTCGATGCGCTGCACGAGGTCGTCCAGGCGGGCGAGGAGTTCGTCGGGCGGCAGGTCGAGGGAGGTGAAGTTGTGCACCGCCGTGCGCAGCCGGCCCATCGTGGCCGCGGCGTGCAGCCCGTGCCCGACCACGTCCCCGACGACCAGGGCGACCCGGCCGCCCGGCAGCGGGATCACGTCGAACCAGTCACCGCCGACCCCGGACTGCGCGGGCAGGTAGCAGTGCGCCGCGTCCACGGCGCTCTGGTCCGGCAGGCCGCGGGGCAGCAGGCTGCGCTGGAGGGTGACGGCCAGCGTGTGCTCGCGCGTGTAGCGGCGGGCGTTGTCCATGGCGACCGCGGCGCGGGCGACCAGCTCCTCGGCCAGCGACACGTCGTCCTCGTCGAAGGGTTCGGGCTTCTCGGCCCGCCAGAAGTTGACCACGCCGAGGACCACGCCCCTGGCCTTGAGCGGCGCCGCGATCAGCGAGTGGATGCCGTACTCGACGATGGCGGAGGCCCGCCGGGGGTCCTGCACGTGCCACCCCGGCGCGTCGGCCAGGTCCGGCACCAGCTCCGTCTTCCCGGTGTCGTAGCCGCGCGCCTGCGGGGTGGTGGGCTTGAACTCGATCAGCCGGCCGAGCGGGTACAGCGGGTGGTCGGCGCGGATCCCGCTGACCGCGGTGCGCAGCATGTCGGAGCCGGGGCCGGGCTCCTCGCCGTCGAGCACCGGGTCGGCCAGGTCGACGGTGACGAAGTCCGCGAAGCGGGGCACGGCGACGTCGGCGAGCTCCTGGGCGGTGCGCTCCACGTCGAGGGTGGTACCGATGTCACCGGTGGCGTCGTACAGCAGCTTGAGGCGCTTGCGGGCGGCCTCCGCGCGGCCGGAGAGGACCTGCATGTCGGTGGAGTCGCGGATGGTGACGGCGGCGCCCTCGGGCCGGCCGTGCGGGTGGGTGGGCCGCTGGTTGACGACGAGCAGCCGGTCCCCGGTCTCCAGCACCTCGTCGGTGGCCACCCGGCCCGACAGCAGCAGGTCGGCCATCCGGCTGTCCAGGCCCGGTACCTCGCCGATGTGCCGGCCCTCGGCCCCTTCGGGCAGCCCGAGCAGCCGCTTGGCCTCGTCGTTCGCCAGGACCAGCCGCCCGTCGCCGTCCGTGATCAGGACCCCCTCGCGGACGGAGTGGAGCACCGCGTCGTGGTGCTCGTACATCCGGGTCATCTCCTGGGGGCCGAGCCCGTGCGTCTGGCGGCGCAGGCGGCGGCTGGTCAGCGCCGTGCCGGCGGTGGCCAGGGCCAGGCCGGTGGCCATGACCAGGAGGATGACGGGCAGCTGGCGGTCGAAGGCGCCGCTGACGTTCTCCACGGTCAGGCCCGCCGACACCAGCGCGACGACCCTGCCGTCCGGCGCGGTGACCGGCACCACCGCCTGGATCTCCTTGCCGAGCGGCCCCCGCACGCTCTCGGTGTGGACCCGGCCGGCGAGCGAGGGCTCGATGGTGCCCACGAAGCGCTTGCCGATGCGGTCCGGCTTCGGATGGCTGTAGCGGATTCCCCCGGTGTCCATGACGACGATGAAGTCGACCCCGGCGGCCTTGCGCGTGGCCTCCGCGAGGGGTTGCAGGATGGCGGACGGATCGGCCGTGCGCAGCGCTTCCCGCAGGTCGGGGGAGTGCGCGAAGGTCTGGGCGACGGCGATCGACCGGTTGCGGGCCTCACGGTCGACGTCGTGGCGGGACTGCAGGAGCAGCGCCAGGAGGGCACCGGCGGCGAGCAACACCACGATCGCCACCTGGAGGACGAACACCTGTCCGGCGACGCTCTTGAATCCCTTGCTCAGGGGTGACCGCACCGCATTGCCCGGTACGGCTGGCGAGGAAGGGTCACGTCCCCAGTTGTAGCACCTCCGGCGCCCCACGGCCCCGACGTGCGCGCCGCGCGCGCCGCCGGTCACGGCGGGTGAGGGCCCGTTCCCCCTACCGGCCCTGTGCCGGGGCCGCGGCCGGAGCGTCGCCCGCCGGTGCGGCGGCGGCCGGGGCTCCGCCCGGGACCGTGCCGGGGGCGGCCTCCGGCTCGCACGTCACCTCGTCGCGCGGAGTGTAGTGCGTCGTGCGCTCCTCGCGCCTGACCTCCCGGCCGTCCTTGACGAAGATCCGGCCGACGGTGACGTCGAAGCCCTCCAGGGGCGTCTGGACCTCGCAGGCCGGTCCCGTGCCCCGGTGCTTGGCGGGCGGCTTGACGTTGGTGCGCGGGCCCTTGGTGGCGCGTACCTCGTCGTACTTCTTCGTGCCGAGGAGGCTGATCGTCAGCGAGGTGTCGGTCGAGGACGCCTTGACGTAGACCGCGTGGCCCGAGTCGTTGAGCCAGCGCAGGTCGAGGCTGCCCCAGGCGACGGTGGCCTCCCGGCCCTCCGGGTACCGCTCGATGTAGAACGAGTGCGCCCCGTACTCGACCGGCTTGAGGCCGGCGAAGAACATGGCGTTGAACATCGTGGTGGCGACCGCCGAGACACCGCCGCCGGGCGACTTCACGTACCGGCCGTCGTTGATCATGATTCCGTCGACGAAGCCGTTCTCCGCGGTGCGCTCACCGACCGTGCGGTTGAAGCTCCACTCCTTGCCGGGCATGACCAGGGAACCGTTGATCAGCTCCACGGCCCGGCCGATGTTCTTGGTCCGGTACGGGGCGGCCGGGAACTCGACGGTGAAGGAGGACATCTCCTCCTTGATCCCGAGGGCGCGCACCTCGGCGTCGGTGAGCTCCGGTTCGACGGCCGTGGTGGCCACCTCCGCGCTGCGGTCCGCGCCCGAGCGGGTCAGCGCGGGCATCACGGCACGGCCGATGGCCTCCGCGGTGACCTGCCGCCCGTCGCGGCTGCGCTCCGTGACCTGTACGCGGCCGTCCGCGTCCACGCCGAGCGCGGCGTCGCGCGGCGCTCCGGCCGCGTCCGTGACGGGGCCGGCCACCGCGGGCTCGCTGAGCAGGCCCTCGGAGTCCAGGGCCGGGACCAGGCGCCCGCCGCCGTCGGCGGTCATCTTCAGGTGCTCGCCCAGGACCACGGGGCTGACGGGTATGCGGGCACCCGCCACGGTGAGGGTGACAGGCCCGGAGACGGCCGGTTCGGCGAACTCGCGCAGGGCGCGTCCGGTCTCGTCCGCGCCGACCCGGGGCTCGGTACGGGTGACCGGGAGGGCGACGGGGGTGCCGGCCGGGCGCGGCCGCAGGTAGGCCTCCCGCAGCGTGTCGAGGGCCCGGTCCCGGACCAGGGAGACGCCGGTCCGAGCGGTGACGACCTCCGGCCGGCCGTCGTCGAAGGTGATGGATCCGTCGCGGACCGGCTGCGCGGTACTGGCGGCGAGCCGGTCGATCCCGGCGCGGGCGGCCCGCTCGTCGGTACGGATCACGGGCTCGACGTCCGGGTCGCCGGAGGCGAAGAGCCGGCCGATGACCCCGACCGGCCCGTATCCGGTGTGCGAGGCGCGGTCGGCGGTCGCGGCGGCGTCGAGGGAGAGTCCGACGGACGCCGGTACGACCTGCTCGACGCGGTCCCCGATCCCCGCCGGGATCGGGGCGCCGGCCCGCGGCCCGAGCTCCCGCAGGAGCGTGCTCCGCGCCGCCGCGCTGCTCATGCCGCCGATGTCGACGCCCCGCACGCGGGTGCCGTCGGCTATGTCGTCGCCGACGGCGAGTCCGGCGGCGTACAGGCCGCCGAACCCGAGCACGAAGGCGCCTCCCGCCACCGGCAGCGCGATCCGCCAGTTCTTCCCCGTCCAGCTGCCCGCAGGTCGCACGGCTCTCCCTTGTGGCGCCGACCCGGTCGCCGGGCGGCCTCGTGGGCCGGGGCGGGGGGCGCGTAGACGACAGTTCCGGTCAACCATGATGAACCCGGAAGCGCGCCATTCAGGTGAGAAGGTAACCGTTCTCACAAATCCGGCAAAGGCCCCACGGCGCGGTGGTGAGGCCGCGCGCGCCCTGCCGGGCCCCTGTGCACGGGGCGGTCCGCCGCCCCGGGGCGCACCCGCTCAGCCGGCCTCACCGGCCGCCTCGGTGAACAGCCCCCCGGGCGCCCCGTCGAGGACGAACCCGCTGTCGAAGCGGACGCGGAGCCGCACCCCGGGCCGCTGCTCCCGGAAGGCGGCCCACTCCGGTTCCAGTGCGGCGATCCGCTCCTCCAGCTGCCGCTTGCTCTCCGGGGGCATGGCGTGCCCGAAGGACTCGAAGAGCGAGGTGAGGCGCTGGTACTCGCGCACCTCGTGGCTCTCGCGCCGCTCCTCGTCGTCCACCCGCTCGACCATCCCCTCGGTGCCCGCCGCCAAGGCCAGGAACCCGGGCACGGGCGCGGGGGAACCGGCGGAGCCGTCCGCGGCGGCCAGCGCGTCGGCCAGCCTGATGTCCGCCGCGAGCCTCACCCGCCGGCCTTCCTTCAACGTCATGGATCGTTCGTCCCTCGGGTCGTGCGGGTCGGTGCGGGCCCGGCCGGGCCGGCCCGGGCCGGTGCGGGCGGTGCCATTATGTGGCCCGGCCCACGGGCAGCACGTACTGGAGGGGGCGGTCCAGGTCGTCCAGGCCGAACAGTTCGTGCGCCAGGTCGTCCTGGAACCCGCCCAGCGGCATCGCGCCGAGCCCCAGCGCCGACGCCGTCAGCAGCAGGGACTGGGCCAGGTGACCGGTCTCCAGCAGGCCCAGCCGCAGCGCCCGCAGGCCGTAGCGCCGCCGCATCCGGCCCAGGTCCACGTACAGGCCCAGCACCACCGGTGCCTCGTCCACGACCAGCGCCATCGGATCCTCCGGCGGCGCGTCCAGGTACGCGGACAGCGCCTTGAACTCGCCGAGCGCGGGCGCCCCACCGACCCGCAGCAGCGCGCGCCGGCCGGGCAGGCTCTGGTACGTCCCCGGCTCCAGCCCCTCCACCCCGAACACGATCAGCCGGATCCCCACCGCGTAGAGACCGCCCGGACTCGGGTAGGGGCGGTGCGCGAAGGGCGCGTCGGAGCCGGTCGTGTGACTGGTGGCGTGGGCGCCCCACAGCAGCGTGCCCAGCGTCCGCGCGCTCAGCGGACCGCTGAGCCCCTTGCGCACGCTGGTCCGCCCGGTGACGGCGGCCCACAGCGAGACCTCGGGCACCGGCCCGCCGGGCAGCGCCACCTCTTCCCCGCGCGGCACCGTCTCGGCCGGAGCCGGGCGAAGCGCCCCCTGGGCGTCCCAGCCCGCCCGGACCTTGCTCCGCTCCAGGTACCGCCAGTCCGGCGCCAGGTGCCCCTCGGGGAAGTACGCGGCCGCCTCGCCGGTGTCCAGCAGGGCGTGCGCGGCCAGCCGGTACACCGCCCGCTCCTCGTCCGGGGCCACCCCGAGCCGGTTCAGCAGCAGGTGCAGCCCGCCGTCCCGCTCCCCGGCCCCCTCCGCCGCCCGTACACCCCGGGCCCAGGCCGCGGCCGGCCCCGTCGCGGTGCCCCGCGCCAGCGCCTCCCGCAAGGCCGCCGCCCGGCCGGCGAGTCCGGCGCGCTGAGCCGCGTACACGGCGTTCACCTGGGCGTGCACCAGCCGGGCGGGCAGCCGGCCCGCCTCCGCCGACCCGGGCCGTACGGCCACCGCGAGCCCGCGCAGCCAGCGCGCCGCCGCGAAGCGGTCCATCCCCAGGGCCCAGGCCGTGGCGTGCGCCAGGTCCCCGGCGACGGCCAGGCGCCGGCTCCCGCGCGGGGTCCCGGCGACGCAGTCCACCGCGATCCGGGTGGACAGCGCCGCGAGCCCCTCGGCCGCGGGCGTCGGCCCGGCCGCCCCACGGACCTCCGCCGCCTCCGTCAACGCATCCACCAGGGCGGGGAGTCCGGCTTCGCCCCCCGCCCGGACGCCGTGCACCCGTACCCGCAGGTGCGGTTCGCCCTCCGCCTGGCGTACGAAGTCCCACCCCGCGGCCCCGCCCCGGGCGACGAGCCCGTCAAGCAGCGGCGCGAGGTCCTCCACGAGGAAGGCGTCGGCGCCCCCGGGCCCCTCCCGGGGGAAGCAGCGCAGGGCGGGCCAGGGGCCTTCGGGGGCGGTGGTCACGTACGGCTCCTCACGGGAACGGGTGCGGATGCAGCGGCAGTTCGTCATGGCGCAGCGGCCCCGCGGCCCGGCCCAGCCGGTGCGGGACCTCCAGCAGCCGGGGCAGCCCCCGGGTGCGCCGGTTGACGTGCCCGAAGGTCATCGGCAGGGCGCCCGGCACCACCGCCTTGGCCGTGTGGAGGCCGAGGCGCTCGCGCACCCCCGCCTCGTCCTGCCCGACCACGATCACCTCCAGCCCCGCCCCCGCCAGCCGCCGCACCGTGGCGTCCAGCAGCCCGGCCGGCTCCGCGACCGGCTCGGGCGCGCCCGGCCAGGCCTCCCGCCAGGGCGTCGGGCGGTCATCGCCCTCGTAGAGGAAGTCCAGCCTCGGCCGGGCCTCGGGCAGCCCGTACAGCGCGGTGTGGTCGGACAGGGTGACCACCAGCTCCGGCCGCTCCAGCATCGGACGCAGCCGGCGCGGATCACAGCTGCCGGGCTCCGCCCGCAGCCGCTGGGCGGCGTTGAAGACGTTCGTCACCGCCTCCACCACGGCGGAGCGGATCGCGGCACGCGGGTCGTGGTGCGCACCGGCCGCCAGGAACACCTGCGGCGCCGCCGACCGCGGATCGGTGTGCCGGGCGACCGCGACGACCGCCGGGACCCCGAAGTCGTTGGTCGCGTCCAGCAGCGCGAGCTCGTAGCCCGCCAGCTCCGCCCGGTCGGCGAGGTGCAGCACCTCGAGGTCGTCGTCCGGCGGCGCGATCCGGCGCAGCGGGGTCCTCGCGTACCAGGCCATCAGGAACGCGTCGCGTTCCGCGACCTCGAACAGCCCGTACAGCGCGGCCTCTTCGGGGCTGTTGCCCAGACCGCAGCCGCTGGAGCACTCGTAGACGACGCGCGGCCGGCCCGGACCGGGGTCCCAGTACGCGACGTGCTCGGGCACGGCGACCGTGCGCCCACGGGTCAGGGACCAGCCGTGCACCCAGTCCAGTTCCAGGTCGGGGGTGTAGGGGACGGTCGGTGACGCCGGATGCCCGTGATGGGCGGGATCGGGCAGTCCCAGCCGCTCCGGGTCCAGCGCCCGCTGGGGCCCCAGCGCGGCGTAGGAGGCCCGCAGGACGGTCCGCTTCCCGTGGGGGCGCATCCCGGTGAGCCGCTCGACGCCCTCGAAGAGCGCCACCCGCTCGCTGCTGCCGTAGTCGCCGGACCGGCCGTAGCCGCCGTCGGGCAGGTCCCGTCCGAGGGTGACGTAGGCGCTCGTCAGGCTGTGCGCGGAGTCCTCGGTGGCCACCACCCGGTGGACCGGCCCGAACCGTTCGTCGTACAGCTCCGCGCGCAGATCCTCCCTGCCCGTACGGTCGTTGGCGCCGCGCAGCACCGCCGGATCCGGCAGCCTCGCCCCGCTCCAGCGGGGCCGGGCCGTCGCGGGGTCGTCGTCGGGCAGGGGCAGGCACACCGGGCAGCCGCCGGCCGGCCGGAAGCCGTGGCTCGACCAGTCGGCCCGGCCGCCGTGCACGACCCGCACCGACGCCGCGGCACCCGGCCCCGGGACGGGTTCGGCCAGCAGGCCGGCGGCCAGTGCCGCCACGGCGTCCGCCAGGGCGGGGGAGGGGCGGCCGCCGAGCCGCAGGCCGGGACTGTGCCACGGGACGCGGCCGCCGATGGTGGCGAGCCGGCGGTACTCCGTACAGGAGAGGCAGCCCACGGCGCCGGGCCGCAGCACCGGGCCGACCACCGTCAGTGCGCCGTCACCGCGCACCGGGACCAGTGCGACCGGATGGCGGAGCGCGTGCCGCGACAGCTCGGAGGCGGTCTCCAGGGACCAGTCGTCCAGGACGACCACGGCCCGGCCGGCCGTGGCCTCCAGCGCGCCCCGCGCGTCGAGGACGGTCAGCCCGAGCGCGGCGAGGGCCGCCCCGAGCGGAGTGCCGGTGACGGGTGGTGCCGACGGGTTCACCGCGATCCCCCTTCCGGGTCGGTGCCGGGCTCGTCGTGGCCCGCCAGTACGGCGAACCCGCATCCGCGCAGCGCCGTGACGACGGCCCGCGCCCCGGGCCCGGCGGGCTCCCAAGGACGGGCCCGCAGGCCGGTCAGCGCACGCAGGCCGGCGTGCAGGCCGGCTTCCCGTGCGGCGGTCCCGGCCCACCAGCCCGCGGTCCAGCTCTCGTCCTCCCAGGGCGCCGGATCCGCCCCGGCCGCCGCGAGCGGACACAACTCCCCGCCGGGCGAGGTGGTGTGACGCGGGGCCGGGTCGAGTGCCGAGGCCTGTACGCGGACCAGCGCGGCCAGCGCCGCGAAGGCGGCCGCGTCCCCGGCGGTGGCCTCCACCGCCCGCCCGAGCAGCCGCCCCGGCGGACCGCTCGCGCGTACCTCGGCCCGGTAGGCCGTACCGTGCGCGTCCAGCGGGGTCACGCTCAGCCGCGCCCGCACCCCCAGCCGGCGGGTCAGGACGCGCCACCAGTGGCGGGCCTGCGGATGCCCGCTCCCGTACGGGTCCCAGGGCGCGGCTCCAGCCCCCGGCGCGGGCAGCCGCAGCGCGGCACGCCGCAGCGCCCGCCCCAGCGCGTGCCCGGGCCCCGCCCCGACCACCACCCCCCGGCCGCCGCACCGCAGTTCGGCGGCACGGCACACAGCGTCGAGGCGGGCCAGGTCGGCCCGCGCGGCCCCGGCCGTCAGCCGCCCGCCGCCCGGCGCCGCGCAGCCGGCCAGCGCCACCGGAAGCTGCGGCAGGGTGCCGGTGAGGGGAGGCGCCACCACCCCGAGCCGCTCGTCGCCCAGCGCGGCCACCCCGGCCAGCGCCTCGGCGAGCGTGCCGGGCGGCGGCGCGGCCGGCTCCGCGGCACCCTGCGGCCAGGGGTGGTACGCCGACCGCAGGGGGCGCTCACCGGCGACCAGCACCGAGGGGAGCCGCGGTGGCCCCGACCGCGGGCCGTCGGCGTCCCCGGAGCCCGGATCGGGAAGTCCCGCCACCGCGCACAGCAGCCGCTGCACGGCAGCTCCCGCCACCAGCGCGGTCAGCTCAGGGCCCGGCGGCGCCGCCGGCCCGGGTTCCCCGCCCAGCCCGAGCCGTTCGGCCAGCGCGGCCGTGTCCGCCCCGGCCCGCTCCGGGGCGCCGGCCGGGGTGACGAACGCCCCGCCGGGGCCGACGGCCGCGCCCACCGCCCACTCGATGCCGTCGGCGCGGGTGGCGCGGACCAGCACCCGCCCGGCACCGCCGGTGCGGGACCCGGCCCGCGCCGCCGTGATCCCGGCGCGCGCCAGGGCCCGTACGACCGCGGAGGCCAGGGGCGCGTCCGGATCGCCGGCCCGTACCTCCACCCGGGACCCGGCGAGGGCGGCCGCTGCCCGGGCGGGGTGGTCGGCGACCGTGAGCAGCCACTCGCCCGCGGGGGCGCCCTCGGCCGGAGCCGCGTCCTCGACCAGCATGCCGTGCGCGTGGAGCTGCCCGATCAGCGTGCACAGCGCGGCACGCAGCGGCGTACCGGCCCCGGCGCGGTCGGCGAGCTCCGCCGCCCCGCCCTGCCGCAACGCCTCCTCCACCATCCGCCACAGCGCCGGCAGCGCGGGGCTGCCCTCCAGGGTGACGCTGCTGCTCCAGCCCCGCAGGTGCAGGCCCTCGGTGAGGGTGCTCGCGGTGACCCCGGGCCGCAGCCGCCAGTGCCGCAGGGCGTGCAGGGCGTCCGGGCCGTCCAGGGCGTCCGGCGCCCGTGACCCGGCGGCCCCGTCCTGAGCGGCGGACACCGCGGGCGGCGCGGCGGTCATGAGGGGCTCCCCGCACGGTAGGTCTCCACCACGGCCTCGACGGCGCGCGCGGGGACGTCCCGCCCGCCGGGCGCGGGCAGCGCCTCCTCCAGCACCAGCCCGTCGGGATGGCGGGCGAGCCACTTGTCGAGGCAGCGCAGGTGCAGGGCGTTTCCGAGGTCGACGAACTGCGGCTTGGGCAGCGCCTGCCGGCGGGAGGACTCCTCCGCCGTCGCCGCGGCCTCCGCGGCCGTCACGAGCGGCGGGTGCAGGAACAGCTGGTCGGGAACGCCCAGCAGGGCCCGCCAGCGGGCGACGGCGGTGAAGGGCACCTCGCCGTCGGCCGCGCCGTCGGCCAGCGCGGTCCGCAGGGCCCTGACCGTGCCGGGTGCGAGCTTCCAGCGGCGGCGGCGCAGCACGACGTGCCGGTGGCGCAGCCGGGGGGTGCGCACCAGGGGCCCGCCGGGCACGTCGGTGACGATCCGGGGGACCAGCGAGGCGAAGGAGACGACGCCCTCCGGATGGTCGTGGACCAGGGGGGCGTCGCGCGTCGGGAGCAGACCGCTCACCAGCAGGCCCGGGTAGAAGACGTCCAGCGGCTCGCCGGTGTCCCGTACGCGCAGGCGCACCTGGTCGGTGGTCTCGTCGTGGACCAGTTCCACGTCGGAGTCGCGCAGGGGCGTCCGGTTCCCGGTACCTGCCGCCCCCTCCGGCGGGTACTCCTGCGAGACGATCTCCTCCGGCATGAACCGGGGCTGCAGGTTGGCGTTGAAGCCCTGGACGGGGCGGAACTGCACCGGCCGCGCGCCGGGTCCCGCTCCGCGGGCGACCTCCCGCGCGACCGCCTCGACGGCCTCCGGGCCGAGCAGGCCGAAGAAGCGGCTTCCGGTCCGTCCCCAGCCGCCGTAGACGTGGTTCAGGACCAGCAGCCCGCGCCGGGCGTCCCGCTGGAGGAAGTGGGCGTACGACAGCGGGCGCGCCGCCGCCCAGCCGGGCAGCCGCGCCGCGTACGCCCCGACCAGCTCCGCGGGCAGCACCACATCGGAGTCCGGATCCTCCCGCAGGGCGGCCCGCTCCCGCACCGCCGCCTCGAAGGAGGCCCGCAGGCGTACGAGTTCTGCGGCGCGGGTCGGCAGGGAGCCGAGGCCGTCGTCCGGGGTGAGGAGCGCGTCCCGGACGGTGTCCTCCCAGGCCGCGACCGTCGAGGGCCCGAAGTCCCAGACCGGGTGGCAGACACCGCCGCGGCCGTAGCGCGCCACGAAGCGGTCGCGCAGGGCCCGGCGCACCAGGTGCCCGAGGTCGTACAGCTCGGCCAGGGCGGCGACCTCGCGCAGCGCCTCGTGGTCCTCGCCGGTGAGCAGGCCGCCGGTGTCCAGCGGGCGCCGGGCCACGACGTCCTCCGCCAGCACCGGCGGCACCGGGTCCCCCGTGGGCAGCGCCCGCCCCGCCGAGGCGAGCAGCGCCGTCCAGCGCTCGCGCAGGAGTCCGAGCAGCGCGGTGCGCTCGCGGGGGCCGGCCACTGCGAACTTCCGCGTCAGGTCGCCGGCTTCGTCGACACGGGCCGCGAGCGCCTGCTCGCCGCCGTCGCGCAGCCAGGTGGCGATCCGCCCCAGCGGGTCGTCCTCCTGCGGTCCGACGGGCGGTACGGGCACCAGCAGCCCGGCGTCCACGAGCTGCTCCAGGTACGCCAGGGCGGCCGCCCGGTCCTGCGGCGCGGCCAGCGCCGCCGCCAGACGCGCGGGCGTCGCGGGAGTGCGGCACAGCTCGGCCAGCCGCTCCAGCGGCGCGCTCGCCGCGACCTCGACCTCGTCCTGCCCGGGGACGACGAACCGGCCGACGGCGGAAAGGCCGCGGCTACGGGCGAAGGTGGCGCGCCCTCCGGCCGTACGGGCCGCACTCGCCATCCGGTGCGGGAGGCGGGCCCGCCGCGCGGGGTCGGCGAGGAGCGCCTCGCACAGCGCCGCCACCAGGCTCCGGCCGGTGCGCACCGGGTTGCCGACCGGGTCCAGCGGGTCGCCCTCCCCCCAGTCGGAGCCGGCCGGCTCCGGGGAGCCGGGCCCGGCCGGCAGCGGACCCCAGCCGACCGCGGTGTACCAGGACACCGGGCTGCTGCGGGTGGCGGCGCGTACGGCGTGCCGCAGCACCCCAGGCTCCTCCTTGCGGGCGCGGCGCCCGGTCGTCCCGGCTGCGGCCCGCTCCACGGCGGCCAGCAGGTCGGCGCTGGTCGCCGAAGCGGCGAGGGCGAGGGCCGGTTCGCGGCACTGGGCGGCGAGGGCGTGCCGCTCCGCCGCCATGGCGGCGGCCGCCGGGCCGAGCAGCCGGGCCCGCAGCGGGGCGAGCCGGCCGCGCAGCTCCAGCCACTCCCGCAGCGGCGGCACCCGGCCGGGCAGGTCGCCGAGCGCGTCGAGGAGGGCGGGCCGGGGTTCGCGCCCGTTGTGCAGGGCCCGGCGCAGCGGCAGCACCACGTCCCGGTGGAAGCGGTCGGGATGGCCGCCCCGGCTCGCGTACAAGGCGTCGGTCAGCCGGGGCACGAGCCGGGCCAGCGCGCCCTCCAGCCGCGTCAGTTCCCCGAGCGCGGTGCGGAAGGCGGCCGCGTCCGGCGATTGCGCGGGGTGAGCGAGGGTGGTCGCGCGCACCATCGCGTACGAGGAGATGCGCACGGCGGAGGCAGTCATGGCGTCCCGGGGTCCTTCCGGCTCGGCCTGATCGGGGGCGGGAAGCGGATCGCCCGCTCCGGGCCCGGGTACGGGCGCCGGAACGGGCGTCGGCCGGATCACTGTCAGATGACGCCGGGAACGGTCTGTGGCTGCTGCGTGATGCACTGACAGGCGGTGGCGGTCGGGATGCCACAGGTGGAGGTGGACGATCCCGCGGCGAAGGCCGAAACCCCCGCGGTGTCGCGCATCGCGGTGACGGTGATGCCACCGAGGTCCAGGTCGTGGGCCTCGAACGACGTGGCCGCGTCGAAATCTGCCATGAGAACTCCCAAGGGTGTGGGACGACGTGTGATGGCTGGATCCGTGTTGCGGACGAACGAGCGCAACGGTAGCTCCCGGGGTGATCCGGGCGCAGCGGACGCTTTTCGACAATGCGCAATAACTCCATGTGAAACGGCGGAGGTTGGCCGAAAGGCAGTGCGACGGGCGGCGGGGCGGACGCCGTCGGCCGGAGGGTCCCGCCGTCACCGCCGCTTTCCGGCCGCGCCGGCCGCGAACGGCCTCCGTGAACACCCCGGCGGGCCCCCGGGGTGCGGGGGAGGGATGCCCGGGTGCGGGTCCGCCGGAACCGCCGCGCACGCGTACGCGCGCAGGCGGGTGTTGGGCCGCTCGGGCCCTGGGTGAGGGGGAGTGTCGTCCGCCGATCCCTCGGCACGCTCCACACGAGGAGGGCGGAAACGACAAAGGCAAGGAGGGATGACCACTCCTTGCCACTCTCAAGTTATAACGCACCGGGGGGCTTGCCGCAAGGCCCTGGTCGTGCAGCAGAATCACCGGCCTAAGCCAAGATCATCGAAGTGGGGGAGCCGGTCATGCGTGTGTTGTTCTCGGTCTACGGATCGCGCGGGAGCGTCGAGCCGATCGTGGCACTCGCCGTGCGGTTGCGGGAGCTGGGCGCCGAGGTGCGCGTGTGCGCCCCGCCCGACGAGGAGTTCGTGGAGCGGCTGGCCGGGCTCGGGGTGGAGACGGTGCCCGCCGGCCGGCCGGTGCGGCCCGTGGTCACCACGGTGACGCCCGGGTCGGCGGCCGGTCTGGCGGAGCGCGCCTCGGAGCTGATGGCCGCCCAGTTCGGCACGGTCGCGGCGGCGGCCGAGGGCTGCGACGCGCTGGTGGTGACCGGCCCGCTGCCGGTCACGGCCGCCGCCCGCTCGGTCGCCGACAAGCTCGGCATCCGCTACGTCCACGCGAGCCACCAGCCGGTCAGCCTCCCGTCGCCGCACCGCAGGCCGCCCGTGCGGCGGGGCCAGCCGGTGCCGCCGGAGACCGTCGCCAACCGGACCCTGTGGGACGAGGACGCCCGGATCGCGCACACGATGTTCGGGGAGATGCTCAACACCCACCGCGCCTCGGCGGGCCTGCCGCCGGTCGACGGCGTGCGTGACTACGCCTTCTCCGACCGGCCGTGGCTGGCCACGGATCCGGCCCTGTCCCCGTGGCAGCCGACGGAGCTGGGGGTCGTACAGACCGGCGCGTGGGTCCTGCCGGATGAGCGGCCGCTCCCCGCCGGCCTGGTGGAGTTCCTCGACGCCGGCGAGGCCCCGGTGTACGTGGGCTTCGGCAGCACGCCCGTCCCCGATCCGGAGGGCCTCGCCCGGACGGCCGTCGAAGCCGTCCGGGCCCGGGGCCGCCGCGTGCTCCTGTCCCGGGGCTGGGCCGGCCTGACCCTGCCCGACGGCCACGACGACTGCTTCCTCGTCGGCGAGGTCAACCAGCAGGCGCTGTTCCGCCGGGTCGCCGCCGTGGTCCACCACGGCAGCGCGGGCACCACGACGACCGCCGCCCTGGCCGGGGCTCCTCAGGTGGTCGTACCCGGGGGCGGGGACGGGCCGTACTGGGCCGGCCGGGTCCGCGAGCTGGGCATCGGCGCGGAACACGACGGGCCGGTTCCCACCGCCGACTCCCTGTCGGCCGTGCTCGGGGCCGTCCTGACGCCCGCGGTCCGCGAACGCGCCACCGCCGTGGCCGCCACCGTCCGTACGGACGGAACGACCGTCGCCGCCCGGCGCCTGCTCGACGAGCTCGGCCGGTAGCGGCCCCGGTGCCCGCCTCGGCGTGAACCGGGCCGCCGTCTCGGCGTGAACCGGGCCGCCGTCTCCGCGTGAACCGGGCCGCCGTCTCGGCGCGAACCGGCCGCCACTGCTCGAACCGGGCCCCCGGAAGACCCATCCCACCGCCCCACCGCACTCACCGCACCCCACAGGTCGCGAGCGACCTCAGATCGGAGCCGCATCCGTGAACCCGCTGACCACCAGCGTCTTCAACCTCCCCGAGCACCTGTCCGCCAAGGCCGACGCGAAGCTGGTCGCCGGCGACGAGCAGCACTTCGCCGCCATCGAGGAGTGCCTCGCGCAGACGATCGCCGAGGTGTCCGAGCGGCTCGACGCCGCGCGCAGGGCGCCCGGCGGCATCGGCCGGGAGGCCATGGACCGGGACGCGGAGATCCACCGGCTGACCGCGCGCCTTCGCGTGCTGCGCCGCTTCGGCCTGGACCTGTGCCTCGGCCGCATCGTCCTCGCCGACGACCCCGAGCCCCTGTACGTCGGACGGTTCGGCCTCACCGACAGTACGGGCCGCAGGCTGCTGATCGACTGGCGCTCCCCGGCGGCCGAGCCGTTCTTCGCGGCCACCCACGCCAGCCCGATGGGCCTGGCGAGCCGTCGCAGGTACCGCTGGACCGCGGGCCGGATCGGCGACTACTGGGACGAGGTGTTCACCGTCGACGGGCTGGAGGGGCACGCCGCGCTCGACGACCAGTCGGCGTTCATCGCGAGCCTCGCCGGCAACCGGTCGTCCCGCATGCGGGACGTCCTCGGCACCATCCAGGCGGACCAGGACGCCATCATCCGTGCGGGATCCCGCGGCGCCCTCGTCGTCGACGGCGGGCCGGGCACCGGGAAGACGGTCGTCGCCCTGCACCGCACCGCCCACCTCCTGTACTCCGACCCCCGCCTGGGCCACCGCCGGGGCGGCGTGCTCTTCGTCGGCCCGCACCGCCCCTACCTGTCCTACGTCGCCGACGTCCTGCCCAGCCTCGGCGAGGAGGGCGTCCAGACCTGCACCGTCCGGGACCTGGTCGCCGAGGGCGCCACGGCGGCCGCCGAGAGCGACCCGGAGGCGGCCCGCCTGAAGTCGTCCGCGGACCTGGTGCGGGCGATCGAGACGGCCGTCAGGTTCTACGAGGAGCCGCCCGCCCAGGGGATGACCGTCACGACCCACTGGGGCGAGGTCCGGCTGACCGCGGACGACTGGGCCGCGGCGTTCGACGCGGTCGAACCGGGCACCCCGCACAACGAGGCGCGCGAGCAGATCTGGGAGGAACTGGTCACGATCCTCTTCGACAAGCACCAGGACGAGGGCGACGGGGACGACGACGACCTCTCGCCCGGGCTGTTCCGCAGGTCGCTGCGGCAGAACCGGGAGCTGGTCACCGCCCTGGACCGGGCGTGGCCGATGCTCGAGGCGACCGAGCTGGTCGCCGACCTGTGGTCGGTGCCCGCCTACCTGCGCAAGTGCGCCCCCTGGCTCAGCCGTGACGAGGTGCGCACGCTCCAGCGCGAGGACGCCGGGCACTGGACGGTGTCCGACCTGCCCCTGCTGGACGCCGCCCGGCAGCGGCTCGGCGACTCGCAGGCGTCCCTGCGCAAGCGCCGCCACGAGGCCTCCGTCGCCGCCGAACGCGAGCGGATGGCCGGCGTCATCGACAGCGTCATCGCGGCCGACGCCGACGGCGAAGGGGCGGTGACGATGCTGCACGGCAAGGACCTCCAGGACAGCCTGATCGACGAGACCGCGTTGCCCGCGGCCGACCGGGACCTCCTGGCGGGCCCGTTCGCCCACATCGTCGTGGACGAGGCCCAGGAACTGACCGACGCGGAATGGCAGATGCTGCTGCGGCGCTGCCCCTCCCGCAGCTTCACCATCGTCGGCGACCGGGCCCAGGCCAGGCACGGCTTCGCGGAGTCCTGGCAGGAGCGGCTTGAGCGGATCGGGCTCGACCGGATCACCATGGCCTCCCTGAGCGTCAACTACCGCACGCCGCGCGAGGTCATGGAGGAGGCCGAGCCGGTCATCCGGGCCGTCCTCCCGGACGCCAACGTGCCGGCCTCCATCCGCGGCAGCGGCATCCCCGTGGTCCACGGATCCGCCGCGGACCGGGACTCGGTGCTCGACGCCTGGCTCTCCGCGAACGCGGAGGGCGTCGCCTGCGTCATCGGCGACCCCATGTTCCGTACGACCTCCCGCGTCCGGTCGCTGACCCCCCAGCTGTCCAAGGGGTTGGAGTTCGACCTGGTCGTCCTCGTCGACCCGGAGGACTTCGGCACGGGCGTGGAAGGCGCGGTCGACCGCTACGTCGCCATGACCCGGGCGACCCGGCAGCTCGTCGTCCTCACCGGAGCCGGCCGGCGGTAGTGGACTTTCGGCAGTGCTGCGGGCCCGGCCTGGTTCCGTAGGGTCGCGTCCGTGAGAAAGATGATCGACGAGTGCCGGATCCGGGTACCGCGACGGGTGCCGGTACCCGTCCCGGTCCTGTCCGCCGTCCTGTTCGCCGGGGCGGTGGCCGGCGTGGGCACCGGCGTGTCCACCCTGTGGTGGGGCCTGCCGGCCGCCGTCTGCGCCTTCCTCGGCGGCCGGCGGCCCGGACGGAACCGGAGCACGGTGGCGGCCCTGGCCGGAGTCCTCGCGGCGGCCGTGGTGGCCGTACTGCTGGTGCCGGCGTGGCTGGGGTGGGCGAGCCGGTTCGTCGGGCTGCTCCTCGTGGCGGCGATGCTGCCGTGGTTCGCGGGCCGGTTCCTGCGCCAGTACCGCGAACTCGTACAAGCGGGCTGGGAGCGGGCCGCGCGGCTGGAGCGGGAACAGCGGCTGGTCGCCGAACAGGCCCGGCTGCGCGAACGGACCCGGATCGCGCGGGACATGCACGACCTCCTCGGCCACGACCTCAGCCTCATCGCCCTGTCGGCGGGCGCGCTGAAGCTCGCACCCGGATTGCCGGACGAACACCGGGCCGCCGCCCAGGACATCCGAGCCAGGGCGGGGGCCGCCGTGGACCGGCTCGGCGAGGTGATCGGAGTCCTGCGCGAACCGTCCGAGCCGGCTCCGGGCTCCGGGCCGGGTGCCGGGCTCGCCGAGATCCAGGACCTGGTGGACCGGGCGGCCGCCGCGGGCCTCGACGTACGACTGGACGTCCAGGGCGAACCGGGGTCGGAAGACGGGCCGCCCGCCGTCGGGCGGGCCGTGCACCGGGTCGTCCAGGAGGCCCTCACGAACGTCGCCAAGCACGCGCCCGGGCACCGCGTGACCGTCCTCGTGCGCCACACCGGGGACCGGACCCGGGTCAGTGTGACCGACGAGCCGGTGCCCGGCGTGTCCGCGCCCCGGGACGACGCCGACCGGCACGCGGTGCCCGCGGAGGACCACCACTTCGGGCTCATCGGCCTCGACGAACGCGTCCGGCTGGCCGGCGGATCCTTCACCTCCGGCCCCGAGGGCGGCGGTTTCGCCGTACGGGCCACGCTCCCGCACCGCCCCGGCACCGTGCCGCCCCCGCCACCGCGTCGTACGGGCGACGTACTGCCGCCCGAGCACCGCAGGGCCCGTCGCCGACTGGGCCGTACCGCCGCCGCGGCCGTGCTCGTACCGCTGTGCACCGCCGCCGTGCTGGTGGGCGGCGTGCGTGCGTGGGACACCGTGACGGCTCGGCAGTCGGTCCTCGCACCGGGGGACTACGCCCGCCCGCGCATCGGCCAGCCGCGCGCCGAGGTGGCGCCGTACCTGCCCGAACGCCAGACGACCCGCCGCCCGGCCGCACCGGGGCCCGCGCCGCAGGACGCGGTCTGCGAGTTCTACGTACAGACCGGCGACCCGTTCGACGACCGCTCGGGCGACGTCTACCGCCTCTGCTTCCGGGCCGGGCGCCTGGTCTCCACCGACGACTACACAGGGAAGGCCGTCCGATGATCCGGATCCTGATCGCCGACGACGAACCCATGATCCGCGCGGGCATCCGCGCCGTCCTCGCCCGCGACCCCGGCATCACCGTGGTCGCGGAGGCGGGCGACGGCCGCCGGGCGGTGGAACTCGTCCAGTCCCACCGCCCGCAGGTGGCCGTCCTCGACATCCGGATGCCCGGAACCGGCGGCCTGGAAGCCGTTGCCGAGATCCGCAGGATCGTCCCCGGAACGGGAGTCGTGATGCTGACGACCTTCGGTGAGGACGAGTACATCCTGCGGGCCCTCGGCGACGGCGCCGCCGGCTTCCTGATCAAGTCCGGTGAACCCGAGGAACTGATCGCCGGCATCCGGGCGGTCGCCGACGGGGCCGCCTATCTCTCACCCAAGGTGGCGGCCCGGGTCGTCGCCCATCTGGCGGCCGGCGGCGCGGGTGCCGGAGCCGGCCGCCGCTCCGGGGCGCGCGCCCGGGTCGAGGCCCTGACCGGCCGGGAGCGGGAGGTGCTCGGCCACCTCGGCGGCGGGTTCTCCAACGGTCAGATCGCGCGCCGGCTCGGCCTGGCGGAGGGCACGGTGAAGGCCCACGTCAGCTCGATCCTCGCCCGCCTCGGCGTCGACAACCGGGCCGCGGCGGCCGTGGTCGCTCACGAGGCCGGTGTGGTCCCGGTGCCGTCCGGCAGGCCGCCGCGCGAGGAGGGCTGACACCGTCCGTACGGCGAACGGCTGTACGAGCAGCCGTACCGTCACCGCGGCCGCCGTGCCGAGTGCCGCGCCGGCCAGTACGTCGTGCGGGTAGTGCACCCCGACCAGCACCCGCAGCAGGGCGGCCGCCGCGCCGACCGGCAGGGCCAGGGCGGCCAGCCGGGGCCGTACGAGGATCACCCCCACGGCCAGCGCGACCGCCAGGGTGGAGTGGTTGCTGGGGAACGACCAGTCGCCCGGCACGGGACACGGTGCGAGGACCGGTATCCCCGTCAGGGCGCGGCACGGACGTTCCTCGCCGGCCAGCAGTTTGAGCGCCTCGCTGGTCCCGTAGGCGGCGACGGTCCCGGCGGCGGCCGCCGCCGCCCCGGCCAGGCGCGGCGCGTCCCGGCGGCGCAGGGCGCTCCAGCCGGCCCAGGCCAGCAGCAGCACCAGCAGCAGCAAGGTGGCCTCGCTCGCCGCCTCCAGGACGGCCGTGGCCCACGGCGGGCCCTGCGCCACGCCCCGGGTCAGCGCGCGGTAGGCGCCGGCCGACCAGCCCGCGGTGACGTGTACCGGCGCGTCCGTCGCGAGTGAGCCGCCGGGCGTCAGCCAGAGCACCGCCGCCGCTCCCGCACCCGCCGAGGCGAGCGCCGCGGTCAGGCGACGCCCTCCGTTCCATCGTTCGATCGATTCCATGCGGCCGACGGTAGGAGCGCCGCTCTGCGGCCGCCCCGGCCGAAGGGCTGCCCCCACCCCCGACGATGGTCGGGGTTGACGGCAGTGGGACACCGCGGCAGCCGCCTCCCGCTCCCCGTCCGGCCGGGGTTCAGGCCGTGCCGGTCAGTGCCCGGACCAGGCGACCGACCCGGGCTCGTGACGAGGCCTCCGCATCCGCCGGGCCGGTCATCAGCAGGTGGTGCAGCGTGCCGACCAGGGCCAGCGCGGCCGACTCCACGTCCACGGCGGCCGCCACCCGCCCCAGCTCCTGCTCCGCCCGCAGGTACGCGCCGACGGCCCGTTCGACGGCTGCGAAGCCGGGGGCGCCCCCGGCCCAGGCCTCGCGGACCCGCCGCGCCGCCGCAGGCCGGGTCACGGCCAGCCCCACCAGCCCCGGGTCCAGGGACAGTACGGCCGAGGTCACGTCCGCGAGGTTGTCCGCCACCCCGCCCGTGCCCGCCCGGGACGGGAGGTCTTGCGAGAGCGCGGCGGCGGCGCCGAAACGGTGCAGGACGAGTTCGGCGACGAACTCGTCCAGACCCGAGAAGTGGGTGTGCAGGACGCCTTTGGCGCAGCCCGCCTCCTCGGTCACGGCCCGGCTCGTCAGGGCGGCGGCGCCGTCCCGGGCCAGGACGCGGTCCGCCGCCTCGAACAGCCGCTCCCGCAGGCCTTCGATGGCCACTCCTCGCGGTGACATCAACATCCTCCCGGTGTAAGGGGATTGCCAGTATGGGCGTCCGCCCATACTGTTTGGGCATACGCCCATTCTAGGCGTACCCCACTTCACCGGAGGCCCTTCGGCATGCACTCCACCACCAACACCGCCCAGGCGCGGGCATGGAACGGCTACGAGGGAGCCCACTGGGCCGCCCACCATGACCGCTGGAACGCCGTCAACGCCGGCTTCGACCGGCCCCTGCTCGCCGCCGCCTCCATCCGGCCCGACGAGCACGTCCTCGACATCGGCTGCGGGGCCGGCGCCACCACCCGGCTGGCGGCCCGGGCGGCGGGCCGCGGCCACGCGCACGGCGTGGACCTCTCCGGCCCCATGCTGGAGCAGGCCCGTACGGCCGCCGCCCGGGAGGGCATCGCCAACATCTCCTTCACCCACGGCGACGCCCAGACCCACCCGCTGCCCGAAGCCGCCTACGACGTCGCGATCAGCCGCTTCGGCATCATGTTCTTCTCCGACCCCGCGGCGGCGTTCGCCAACATCGCCTCCGCCCTGAAGCCGGGCGGCCGCGCCGCCCTCCTGTGCGCGGCCGAACCCGAGGGCAACGAATGGCTGACGGCGCTCACCGCGCTGCGGGACGTCCTGCCGGTCGGCGGCTTCGGCACCCCCGGCGGACCGGGCATGTTCTCCCTCGCCGACCCCGACGCCGCGACCGGCCTGCTGCGTACGGCGGGCCTGCGTGACGTCCGCGCCGAACACGTCCGGGCCACGGGGACCTGGGGCCGCACCGCCCGCGACGCGGCGGACTTCCTCCTCGGCTCCGGACCCGGCCGCCACCTGCTGAGCGCGGTCGGCCCCGCCCGGCGGGCCCGCGCCCGCGAACGCCTGGCCGACACCTTCCGCGCGTACGAAGCCGAAGGCGCCGTCCGGCTGCGCGGCACCGGCTGGCTCCTGACCGCCACCCGCGCCGCCTGACCGGTACCGCCGGCCCCGATCCGCCCGGGCGCCGGAGCCCGGGCGGTCACGAGTGCTCCCCGGCGGGCAGCTGCTCATGGCCGCCGGTCCGCGGCGTGGGCAGCCGGCCGGCGAACCCTCGGTCTCCTGCCCCAGACCTGGGTGCAAAGCAGGCGTCTCAGCTCTCGGCGGGGGCGGCTGGCTGGTCTGCTTGCCGGGAATCGGATCGCCGTCAACGGGGTTGGTGGGGGTGAGCCGTTATTGGAGGGGTCATGCGAGCGATTCAGGTGTACGAAGTGGGCGGTCCCGAGGTACTGCAGGTGGCCAAGGTGGACCAGCCGCGGCCGGGTCCGGGCGAGGCGATCGTGGAGGTCGCCGCATCCGGGGTCAACTTTCTCGACGTCTACCACCGCGAAGGCCGGTACAGCCTCCCGCTGCCCTTCACCCCGGGCGCTGAGGGCGCCGGCGCGGTCGTCGAAGTTGGACCCGGCGTCGCTGACGTCGCAGTCGGGGACCGGGTCGGTTGGGTGGAGATTCCCGGCACGTATGCCGAGCGGGCCGTCGTGGACTCCTCCCGGCTGGTGCCGCTGCCCGACGATATCGGCTTCGAGACAGCCGCCGCCGTGCTCCTCCAAGGCATGACCGCGCACTATCTCGTCAAGGACGCCTACCCGGTTCAGGGGGGCGACACGGTGCTCGTGCATGCGGCTGCCGGTGGCATGGGGCTGCTTTTGACCCAGCTCATCACCCATCTCGGCGGCAGGGTGATCGGCACGACGTCGACCACGGCCAAGGCCGAGCTGGCGAAGCGCGCCGGGGCCGCCGAGGTGATCCTTTCCTCCGCAGTTGACGATCTCGCAGCCGAGGTGAGGCGGCTCAACGGCGGTCCGGGACTGCCGGTTGTCTTCGACGGTGTCGGCGCGCACACCTTCGATGCGAGCCTCGCCAGCCTGCGGACCCGCGGCCATCTCGTGCTCTTCGGCGCGGCAAGTGGTGCCGTGCCTCCGTTTGATCCGATGCGGCTCGCCCATGGCGGTTCGCTGACCCTGATCCGGCCCAGCCTCGGGGACTTCATCGCCGATCGGTCCGAACTGCTCCGACGGGCCGCCGATGTGTTCGAGTGGGTGCGCTCCAAGGCGCTTGAGGTCACCGTAACGGGCCGCTACGCATTGTCCGAGGCCGCCCAGGCCCACAGCGATCTGGAGGCTCGGCGTACCACCGGCAAGCTGCTCGTCGTACCCGGTGCGGCCCCTGTTGGACGCAGCGAGGAGACGCAGAGCTGATCGTCAGGCACTCAGCAGGCCAAGATCAAGTTCTGGCGGGTTTCTGGCGTATCTGGGTCACACCCCTCATTGGGAGTCAATCACAACAAGCGTGTCCTCCTGGTCTCGGTCGGACAAGGGGTCGGGGTGGAATGTCCGGGTGTAGCGCAGTCCGGTGTCGGGGGTGATGTTGAAAACCGCGCACAGGTGTTGCGGGTCGGCGCCGGTGACGGCGGCCTCTTCGAGGATCCGGTCCTCGCGGAGTCGTCGAGCGGTGACCGGAAGGCCCTTGAGCAAGGGCTGCATCCAGCCGATGGTGACCGACGTGCGCGAGTGCGCGTCTGCGAGCTGAGGAACAGGTGGGGGTTGCGGGTGTGTGGCAGCGTGAGTGGCGGAGTCGGATGTAGTCGGCGGCGGCGGCCTGACGGGTGAAAGCGTCGAGGGGGTGGTCGATGTTGCCGTGCACGAGCCGGCCGCCGGTGAAGTCGACGGCAGCCAAGGGCAACTCGCGGGCCTGGTGGGGGTAGAGCGCGTGAATGTCGATGAGGGGGACCAGCAGCTTCAGGGCGGGGTCGCCCTCGGCGGCCGCGGGCTGATGTCTGGATCGCCTCGGGGCACAGCGGCGTGGGCACCGAAGCGGGCCTGGCCCCCCGGCTCAGGCCACGTGCGGGGTTGGCGAACGGCAGCCGTTGGCTCCTGAGCGTTTTGAACATGTTGCGCAGCGCGACGGCTTCGTTGTGCGGTGCCGCGCACTGGGACAGCCACTCCGTGAGGTCGGCGCGGGCGACCTGGCGAAGGGTGCGGTAGCGCTTCGAGCAGTCGAGGAGGAACGGGATCGAGGCCATGACCTGGTTGCGGACAGTGGCGGTCGAGCGTGGACGGCGGCGGGGTCCGCCGTGTCGGACGATGCGGATCCACACGAGGGCTTCTGCGCGGGTCTCCGGGGGCGCATTGCTGAGCCGGGGTTGGATCCACGCGTCGAGGGGGTCGATGCGGTCGTCGTCGAGAAGGTCGAGGTGGGCGAGGACCTCAGTGACCCGGGTGATGGCGCGTCCGGCTCGCTGGCGCGGCAGCGTGGCGACGGTGCCGGCCTTGATGTTCTCGTGCGGGCCGTGGACGGCGGTCAGCAGGTACAGGCTTCGCAGCACGCGCTCAGGCAAGGTCGGTGACCAGTCTTGGGCCTCCAGGACAGGATGGTGGAACGTTCCGTGTCGGTGTTCTGCCGAGTCATGCCGCCCCCTTGACCGAAGTTGGGCCGAGTGCGCTTCGTATATCGAAGCGCTGTCGCGGCTGGACCCCATCGCTGCGAAACCCGAAGCAGAAGGATGGGCGGAGGTTTCGCGCCTGCCCCCGGCGCTCGGCCGAGCCATGGCAACCTCGTGACCCGGCGGTCCCGCCCCGCCTCCGATCCGAGGCGGGGCGTCAGTGCGCGGAGCCCCTCTCCGGCGCCCCGTCGCCCACTGTGTCCGGATGGGAGACGCGGCCGGCGGACTGGTCGTCGGTGTGGTCCGCCCCTTGCGGGTCGATCGTGGCCGACCAGCGTTCCGCCCAGCGGACGAGGGGGTTCAGGGCGTGGCGCGCCTCCTGTCCCAGCGGGGTGAGCTCGTAGCGGCTGTCCGGTAGCTGGTGAATCACCTGGGCATCCAGCAGTTCGGTCAGGCGCTGCCGCATCACGCTGGAGGACATGTCGTCGCACCGCTTCTGCAAGGGGCGGAATCCAAGCGGACCCGCGCGAAGCTCCCACAGGATGCGCAGACTCCACCGCCGCCCGAACAGATCGAGTGCGGCCATGAGGGGGCGGCCGGTGGTCGAGCCGCGAACAGGACTGCCAGGTCTGGGTGTTGCCATGTCGGGATGTCCAGCTCTCCAGGGTTGATGCTTCGAATTCCGACACGCTAGCATCGGTGACCGCTTCGGAAACCGAAACGGAGGAGTCTGTTGTGGCACCTACCCTGACGGCCTGGGAGAGAGGCGTTCCTGAAAGCCCGAGACGACGGAGGCGAGACCGGCCGGGAGGACCAGTACATGCGCATGGTGCCCCGAGTTCTACGCCGGCGCCGAGTCGCACGGACGGCTCACCCG
The DNA here is from genome assembly GCF_042901085.1 of Streptomyces sp. NPDC012794. NCBI lineage: Bacteria > Bacillati > Actinomycetota > Actinomycetes > Kitasatosporales > Streptomycetaceae > Streptomyces > Streptomyces sp. NPDC012794. Next base: position 170,155 of record NZ_JBIBCI010000012.1, on the reverse strand, counting down.
GAACCTGTTCGTGGCGGGGGACGGGTGACCGGCACGCGGGAGATCGATTACAGGATCCACCAGGTCCCGCAAACCGGCCCAGCGGAACTTCAGTGCTGCTTCGTCAGCGGTTGCCGCCACCAAGCCGACATCCACTCAGAGCTGAAGACCAGATGGCCACGACCGAGTTTCCCTCGGCGGCAGCACGGGCCACCGCTGCCGCCCTGGCCGAGGACGCCTCAGGGAAGGACATCACCACCGAGTGGAGCGTTCCCGAGGACCTGGCGGCCACGGCCGAGATCCGCACCCGGCAAAGCGGCATCGCCGCCGGCCTCCCCGTGGTCGCCGAGGTCTTCGCGCAGGTCGACCCCGAGGTCAAGGTCGAGCCGGCCGTCGCCGACGGCGCCCGACTGGCCCGACGGCCAGGTCCTGGTGCACCTGTCCGGTTCGGCGCGCAGCCTGATCACCGGGGAGCGTACGGCGCTGAACTTCCTGCAGCGCATGTGCGGCTTCGCGACGCTGACCGACCGCTACGTCCGAGCTGTGGCAGGGACCAGGGCGCGCATCCTGGACACGCGCAAGACGCCGCCGGGCCTGCGCGCCCTGGACAAGTACGCGGTCACCGCCGACGGCGGCCACAACCACCGCCTCGATCTCGCGGCGATGGTCCTGCCCAAGGAGAACCACATCGCCGCGGCGGGCGGGGTGACCGCCGCGATCGAGGCGGTCAGGCGCGCGATGGCGCGCACCGGGCAGACCGTGGAGAGCGATGTCGAGGTGCAGACCGTCACACAGGCCGTCGAGGCCCTCGGCGCCGGAGCCCGCTGGATCATGCTCGACAACATGCCGGTGGCTGACATCGAGCAGGTCGTGAAGCTCCGGGCCGGGCGGGCCGACGCTTCCCGGATCCTGCTGGAGGCCTCGTGCACCATCCGCCTGGACACAGTTCTCGCCATCGCCGGGACGGGCGTCGACCTCATCTCGGTCGGGGCGTTGACGCGCAGCGCGCCCGCATTGGACCTGACCATGCTGCCGACCGCCGGCCCGGTGCCATGTCCGAGGTAGCGGTCGTCGACGCGTGTCAGCGAGACGGCGCGGGTGGCAGCCCGACCGCCGTTCTGGATGATGCGCCGTTCACTGACGAGGAGCGATGCCGCATTCCCACGGAGTTGGGAACATCGCACGCCGTCTTCCTCCGCGCGACCGGAATCGAGCGTCGCCGGCCCGCGTACACACTGCGGTTCTTCACCGCCCAGGGCGAACTGCCCGCCTGCGGCCACGGCACCGTCGCCGCCCTCGCCGTGCTCGCCGAACGGGAAGGCGGAGACCACGACTACCGCGCCGTCCTGCGTACAGCCCACCGCAGCTTCGACGGTCGGGCAAGCCGAGACGGTGACGGCCTGACGGCGTCGTTCGACCCGGGCCCGGTCAGCCTGCGTAGCGCCGGTGGACCCGAACTGAGGGCAGTCGCAGGCGGCCTCGGACTGACGGAGGACGCGGTCGCCGGCGACGCCTGCGTGGCGTCGAACGGGCGGCCGAGGCTTCTGCTGCCCATCCGATCCCGCGCCGCATTGGCCGAACTCACCCCGGACTCGACCCTGTTACGCGCAGCCTGTGACCGCTACGGCCTGCTGGGGTGCTACGCCTACTCGCCCCCGGACCGACACGGCCGAGCAGCAGCCCGGATGTTCGCCCCGTCAATCGGCGTCCCCGAGGACATCGCCAACGCCAACAGCACGGCCTGCCTGGCAGCGCACGCTGCCGGGTTCGGCACACACCGCCTCGCTGTCGACATGGGGGACCACCTCGGCAGCCCGTCCACCATCACGGCGACCGTCCACCGGGACCGCACGGGACACCGGATCCGAGTCGGCGGCCAGGCAGCGATCGTGCGCACGGTCATGCGCTGAGGCCCGCGCCCAAGGCGGGGGTGCCGGTGCGCAGCAGGTCCAACTGCTCCGGTGAGAGCGCGGCCAGTTCTGGCGGCATCTGTGGCAGGGGCTCAGGCTTGATGGCCGATCACGCCGTACTGGTGCGACTCCTCCCTACTTGTCGGCTTCTCTTCGTTCCAGTTCAGGCCGCCGCCCTTCCGGCGAGGCCGGTCATCGACTCGACCGGTTCCGACCGCAGCCCCAGCCGGTTGATCGCAGCCGTCCGACTTCGACGCCGTCTCCGTCGGCTCGCTGACCCACAGCGCGCCGGCGATGGATCTGAGTATGTTTCTGGTGATCAATTCCGAATACAGGAGGAACCGTGGCCAATGGCTACTGGGTCAGCGTCTACCCCACCATCACGGACCTTGAGGGGCTTGATGTCTACAACGAACTGGCCGGTCTGGCCGTCAGGGCCGCAGGCGGGCGGGTGCTCGCCGGCATCGGCAGCCGGGTCGTCGCACACGAAGCCGGAATCGCCGAGCGCGTTGTCCTGATCGAGTTCGACAGCTTCGAACAGGCGGTCGCCGCATACGAGAGTGCGGCTTACAAGAAGGCGCTGGCCGAACTCCCCGACGGCTTCGAGCGCGACTTCCGCATCATCGAAGGCCTCGACTGACGACCGATGCTGCGTCAGGGAGGCTCGTCAGCGCGCCGCACCGTCGCGAAAGGCGTCAGGCCCTGGCATCGGCGGTGATGTCCGGTCCGGCGACGGTTCCCGCCGGCCCGGCGGCTCGGACGTCGGCCTCGATGTCGGCGGGGGTGCGTTCGACGAGGTTCCAGCGGCCGATGCGGGTCATCAGGGCGGCGTACGGGCTCGCGGTCGCGATGCTGGAGAAGTAGAACGTGTCTCCGGGGCGGCACAGGCGGGACAGGGTGGTGCGGATCAGGGCTCGGGTGAAGCGTTCTTCGAGGTAGTCGAAGAGGCCTCCGCGCGGCGGTCTGGGCGCGGCCGCGGGCGGCAGGTGCGTGAGGCGTACTGGAGGGCATTGGGGCCGACGTCGTTGAGGACCAGGCGGTCGGCGGGGTGCAGGAGAGCCGGGTCGACTTGGCGCAGGTCGGCGGCGCCTCCGGACGCGATCAGCAGGATGCGGCGGCCGGTGGCGCGCGCGGGGGCCGTGCTCGGAACGTCCCGGCCAGCCGGGTCTGCTCGCGTTCGTTGGTCTCGGCCATGCCGCGGAAGTGAGTGAGCAGGAACGGTCCCACGTAGTGGACCCGTACCTCGGCGGCGGCCTGCTGCTGGGTGAGCAGCTGGCCGAGGAGGTGCCCGGCACGGGCGTGCTGCAGGAAGGAGCGGAAGGAGACGTAGCGCTGACGGCTGATGACGAGGGCCCCACGCGCTGGGGAACGTCATCAGGACCAGCAGGGGCAGCAGCAGCGGATGGAACACGGTCAGCATGCCGGCCGCGGCGATCAGGGAGACCGCCGAGTTGAGCACGTTGGCGCAGTAACGGATCATGCGGCGGGCCGAGTCGGCGCCGTACCGGGCGGCGTCCATCAGCCGGTGGAACTCGTCGTCCTCGATCGCCGTCAGCTCCACCCGGTGCCCCAGGGCCAGGTACTGCTCGGTGACCGGCCGGTGCACCTTCGGCTCCAGCGCACCCGTCGCCGCGGTGGAGGCCGACCGCAGCAGTGCTCCGAGCACCCCCGTCACCGCTACGAGGACCAGCGCCGGGACCGCTGCCGTGAGCCGGGCCGTGGTCGGGCCCGGGGCCATGAGGTGGCCGTGGACCGAGTTCACCGCGCCCAGCCCGGCGGCCTGGCCGATGCCCAGCCCCAGCTCGGCGCCCAGGACCGTCCGCAGCGCCGGCGCGTCGGCCAGGCGGGCCAGCCGTAAGGCGGTGCCCACCATGGCGGGCATCCCGGGCCATCGTCCACCGGCCGAGCTTCAGCCAGGCCCCCTCGTGCTGGTCCCAGCCGATGTCGTACGCCCGGGGCCCGCCGAACAGCAGCCGCTCCGACTCCGACACCCCGGCGGCGGCCGGCCCGGACGTGGATGCCCCGCTCACGCCGCAGGCTCCGCCGGGTACGGCCGCCGCGCGCGGCAGGCGGGCACGGCGGAGCGGGGCGCGGCGGAGCCTGCCCGCACGGCCGGGCGCCCTGGAGCGGCCGCCCGCCCGACGGCCCGGCGGGGGAGCCGGCCGGGTGCCCGCACCCTGCCGCTTCCGTACGCTGGCAGCATGCGCATGCGCCCCACTCTGAGCTGGACCCCGAGCGAGGACCCGCCGCCGGCCACCACGGATCCCGGCCCGGTCGCCGACGCGCTCGGCACCGGAGGGGTGCTGGTGCTCACCGGCGCGGGCATCTCCACCGAGTCAGGGATCCCCGCCTACCGCGGCGAGGGCGGCAGCCTCACCAGGCACACCCCGATGACCTACCAGGACTTCACCGCCAGTGCTCAGGCCCGCCGCCGGTACTGGGCGCGCAGCCACCTCGGCTGGCGCACCTTCGGCCGGGCCCGGCCCAACGCCGGGCACCGGGCGGTGGAGGCCTTCGGGCGGCACGGCCTGCTCACCGGGGTGATCACGCAGAACGTCGACGGCCTGCACCAGGCGGCCGGCAGCGACGGTGTGGTGGAGCTCCACGGAAACCTGGCGCGGGTCGTCTGCCTCGACTGCGGGGACACCGGCTCGCGAGACGGACTCGCCCGCCGGCTTGAGGAGGCCAACCGGGGCTTCGAGCCGGTGGCGGCCGCGATGAACCCGGACGGTGACGCCGACCTCACGGACCGGCAGGTCGGCGATTTCCGCGTGGTGCCCTGCGCACGATGCGGCGGCATCCTCAAACCGGACGTGGTCTTCTTCGGGGAGTCAGTCCCCGCGCGGCGGGTCGAACGCTGCCGCGAACTGGTCGGCGAGGCCACCGCGCTGCTGGTCCTCGGCTCCTCCCTGACGGTGATGTCCGGACTCCGGTTCGTCCGCGAGGCGGCCCGCGCGGGAAAGCCCGTACTGATCGTCAACCAGGAACCGACCCGCGGCGACCGGTATGCCGTCACGCGGATCGCCCTCCCCCTGGGGGCCGCCCTCACCGCCGTCGCCGAGCGGCTGGACATCCCCGTGGACGGCCGGCCGACGGCCTGAGGGCGCCGGCCGCCCGGGGCAGGCCGGCGGCCCCCGTGGGAGGCTGGGCGCATGTGGTTGCGACTGCCGCCCTTCGGGGACGCGTTACGGGCCGAGCTGGGGCCGCCGGTACGGTGGCGCAGGCTGGGCAGCAGCCCTCGCTCGCGGGTGTGGCGCGTCGTGCTGCCGGGGGCGACGGTGGTGATGAAGCAGATCGTCGGCGGTCCTGACGCCGACGAGCGATACGTCCGCGAGGTGACGGCCCTGCGGCTCGCCGCCCGGGGGGAAGCTCCCGTGGTGCCCGCGTTGCTGGCCACCGATCCCGGCGAACGGGTCCTGGTGCTGGAGCATCTGGATCACCGGCGCCCGGCCGGTGACTGGATCGTCGGCCATGCGGAGGCGCTGGCACGGCTGCACGCCACCGGCCGCCCGGAGGACGCCGGTTCGCTGCCCCGGTGGCAGGGCCCGGACCAGGCCGATGTCGAAGCCTTCCTGCGGCTGGCCGGGGCCCTGGAGGTTCCCGTGCCGCCCGGCGCATCCGGCGAACTCGGGGAACTGGTCGAGCGACTCGCCCGGACGGGCGGGCATGCCCTGCTCCACGGGGACCCCTGCCCCGGAAACGATCTCCACACCGACAGGGGGGTCAGATTCGTCGACTTGGAACAAGCCTCACTGGGCAGCGGCCTGATGGAACTCGCCTATCTGCGCATCGGCTTCCCGACCTGCTGGTGCGTCACTTCGGCACCGGCGCGGCTGCTGGAACGGGCGGAGGACGCGTACCGCGACGCGTGGCGCACCGCGACCGGCTCGGAAACCCCGGCCGACCTCACCGACGCGTGCGCCGGCTGGCTGCTCCGCGGCGACGGACTGGTGGAACGTGCCCGCCGCCAGAGCACCGATCACCTGGCCCGGATCCCGCACAAGGACTGGAAGTGGGGCACCGCCACGGCCAGGCAACGGCTCGTCCACCGGCTCGGCGTCGTAGCGGACATGACGGATGGTCACGCGGCGCTCGGCAGCGTGAGCCGCCTCAGCACCGGGATGCGCCGGCGCGTGCTCGCCCGCTGGCCCGGCCTCCGGCCGCTGCCGACGGGGCGACCGTAGCGGCCGTCCGGCGAGGGCCGTCCCGGGCACGTGCCCGGGACGGCCGGGAGCGCGAGGTGTCAGCACCAGGTTCCGTTGTCGCCGATGTGCGAGAACGCCTTCCAGGCAGCCCTGGTCTTCGTACCGGCGACGCCGTCGACGCCGCCGGTGTCGTAGCCCACGTAGTTGAGGAACCTCTGCAGGCCGCGGATGGTGTTGGGCCCGACCTCCCCGTCGACGGCCCCGGCCGGGTACCCGCGGTCGTTGAGGAAGCGCTGCCAGGCCTTCCAGCTGTCGGGGCCGAGCCGGCCGTCGATGGGGCCGGGGCTGAATCCGGCGATGCGGACGTAGCACTGCACGCTCTTGGCTTCGCCGGTGTTGAGGCCGAGGTTGTTGACGGCCTGGACGGTGACGGTCCGGACGGTCGCCTGCGGTACCGGCGCCGCGGTGGCGGCGGTCGCACCGGTGAGGGCGCCGGTCAGACCGAGGACCAGACCGGCGGCCGTGACACCGACAGCGGCCTTCGCGCGTGTGAGCATGGTTGTTCCCGTTCTTCCGATGGGTGGTCGCCCGGGGCAGACTCCGTACGGAGAGGGATCTATCAGCACCGCGGGGGCGGGGCGAGACGGGCACGGAGGGTTGCCCGTCAAACCGGCCCGCCGCGGGCCTGACCGAGAGTCACCCGCCCCGGCGCCCGGCCCAGGGCGTACGGCGACCTCAACGCCCTTGGCCCGACAGCCGAGACCTCCTGAGCGTGGACGCCCGTGACCACTTGTCGTCCTGGGACCGGCGCTCCGTGACCGCAGGATGACCGGTTCCGCCCGACCGCGAGCGGGCCCGGCGGGGCGGCGTCGCCCACACCTGGCAGGCCCGCCTCGCCTCAGCCCCGGCGGTGGACGCCTTCCTCACCACCGGCCGGGACGAGACCGCGTTCGTCGGCGTGGAAGAGCTCCGGAGCAGGCGCCGATGACCGGCCGGCCGTACGCGGTCTGGCTCTCCCCGCAGGCCGCCAGGGTGCTCACCACCCTGCCCGATCACGCGGAAGGGACGGGCCCGGGACGTCCTCCACCGGAGCTGACGCCGCCCCGCCGGCCCCCGGAGCCCGCGCGTCCTCCGAGTAGGGCGACCGGCGGGTTTGAGTACGACGACTCAGGCGGCCCCAGCACGTCACCGACGACGCTGGGGGCAGCCCTCACAGCCGCCGTCACGAACGGGACAGAACGCCATGCTCAGCCGCCTCGCCCAGCTCCTGGTCCCCGCCTTCGGACGCGTCCGCGTCACCACGGCGCCCGGCGCCCACCTGCCGCCCGGCAGCGTCATCGTCGCCAACCACACCTCCCTCGCCGATCCGGCCGTGGTCCTCGCCGCCCTGCGCCGTTGCGGCGTCGAGCCCGTCGTCATGGCCGCCGCCGGGCTGTGGCGCACCCCGGTCCTGGGCCGGCTGCTCGTCCGGGAGGGCCACATCCCCGTCCACCGGGGGGACCGGCGGGCCGCCGAAGCCCTCGACCACGCCGCGTCGGCGCTGGCGGTGGGCCGCTCGGTCCTCATGTACGCCGAGGGCGGCCTGCCCACCCGCCGCGACGCCGCCGAAGCCGCGCCCCTGGCCTTCCGCACCGGGCTCGCCCGGCTCGTCGCGCGCACCGGAGTGCCCGTCGTCCCGGTGGGCCAGGCCGGGGCCAGACGCGTCACCTCGGGCGGCGCCGCCAAACAGGTCGCCGGGCTCGTCACCGCCCCGCTGCGGCGGCCGAGGCTGCACGTCCACGTCGGACCCCCGCTGCGACTCACCGGGGACACCGCCGCCCGCACCCTCCAAGCGCACGCCGCCGTCACCGACGCCTGGCGCACGGCGGCCGCGCGTCTGCGCGAGCCGGCCGCGCACGCCGAGTAACGACGGGCGCGATCACGCCATTTCCGTTGATCCGGCCGTACGGAGCCGCACGCTCGGTAGCGTCCCCGTACGGAACACCCGTGCCGGTCCCGGCACATGACACCCGGAGGACAGCCGTGGCGAACGTGGAAGTGTCACTGAAGGAAGCGATGACCTCGATCGAGGGGGCGCTGGGAGTGGCGCTGGTGGACTACGCCAGCGGGATGGCCCTGGGCACGCTCGGCGGGGGCAAGGACCTGGACCTGACGGTGGCGGCCGCCGGGAACACCGACGTCATCCGGGCCAAGATCCGCACGATGGAAATGCTCGGCATGCAGGACGAGATCGAGGACGTACTGATCACCCTCGGCAGCCAGTACCACCTGATCCGGATCCGGCGCAGCCGCTCGGGCGGCGGTCTCTTCCTCTACCTGGTGCTCGACCGGGGCAGGTCGAACCTGGCGATGGCCCGCCACCAGCTGAGCCGCATCGAAGCGGATCTGGAGGTCTGACCGTCGTGTCCGTCGGGCCCACGCACGCCCATGAGTTGAAGAACTCTTCAACTCGGCACATGTGAAATCGGTCAACATCGGTTCGGCGTGGGCCGGCAGGACGCGACGATGGGTGAGGTGGTGATCCCCACCCGAGCCGGAGCCCGTCCGCAGGAGAACAGGAGCGTCGTGGCCATGCAGGTCCCGCTGTACCAGGCCAAGGCCGAGTTCTTCCGGATGCTCGGCCACCCGGTCCGCATCCGCGTCCTGGAGCTCCTCCAGGACGGCCCGATGCCCGTACGGGACCTGCTGGCCGAGATCGACATCGAGGCGTCCAACCTCTCGCAGCAACTGGGCGTCCTGCGACGCTCGGGCATCGTCGTCTCCACCCGTGAGGGGTCGACGGTCACCTACGCCCTCGCCGGCGGCGACGTCGCCGAACTCCTGCGTGCGGCCCGCAGGATCCTCACGGAGATGCTGGCCGGCCGCAACGCCCTGATCGCCGAGCTGAACGACCCGGAACCCGCCCCCCTGCGCACGTAGCCCACCCGCCCCCCAGGCAGAGCCGTCGCCGGGTCGTGCGCCGTAGCACACTCGGGCCGGCCGGGGGAGGACCTCGGGGATGCCCGTCCGGGGGTACGCGGCCGTGGCTACCGTGCTGAGGGACGGCCGGCCCCCGGCGGCGGCCGGGGAGGAGCGGGTGGATGGGGACCGTAGCGGTGGGGTTCCGGCTCGGCTGGGACAGGAAGGGCCGGCAGGCCACGGTGGTGCTCACGCGGGCGGGCGTCCTGCACCACAGCAGTGGCCTCCTCGGGCTGCCGCCGCGCCCTTCACGGCCGCAGGCTCCGGCAGCCCCGGACCCGCATCCGGTGCCGCGCCAGGCCGCGACGTTGCGCCGGGTGTACGCGGGGCTGGTCCATCAGGGGTACGGCCGGGAGCTGATCCCGCCGGTCTGTGTCCGCCTCGACACCGACGAACACCCGCTCCACCCCCGCCCGTGGGGCGAGCACGCACCCCGCGCGCATCCGGAGCTGATCGCCGAATTCACCGGCGCCGCCCCCGCCGGCCCCGGAACCCTCGACGACGCGCTGAGCACCTTCTACGCGGCGATCGGCCTCGTCCCCCGGCCCCGCACCGCCCTCCCGCCCGGCCCGGCCGGCATCCCCCCGGCGGTCCGCCAGGCCCTGACCACCCTCGCCGACGGCCACACCCTCGCCTCCCGCCCGAGGCGCGGCGCCGGATGGACCGTCACGGGCGCGGGCGTGCGCCTGCACGCCGGTGCCGTCGGCGAGGACCTCACCCACCGCGAAGTCGCCGAGCTCCAGGCCGCTCTGACGGCCTGGCTGCGCCACCAGCGGCGCCCCGGCACGGGGGCCGGCGCGCGGTGAGCCGGCTCCGGCCCCGGGCGGGTGCCGTCACCCGGAATGCCCATTCCTCCCGTTCCTTCCATGCGGGCGGGCCCCGGCCTGTGGTTTCCTGGGCCCGCTTCGCACCGTGGCGGTGCGGCTACGTGCAGTGAAGGGGATGGTGTCATGAGCGTTCTGGACATGAAGCTGGACCGGTCGTTCGACGTCTTCGACGCGGACCGCGACGGGCGGCTCGACAAGTCCGACGTCATCGGCCTCTCGGACAGGCTCGCCGAGTCGCTCGGTCTGGCCCCGGACGCCGTGGCCGGGCTCCGCGACTCGCTGGCGGAACTCTGGGACACCGTCTTCCAGCGGATGGACCGGAACGACGACGGCGGAGTCGACCGGCAGGAGTTCCGGGCGGCGTTCCGGGCCCGGATCGTCACGGACCAGAACCGGATCTGGGAGCGGATCAGGAACATGAGCAACGCCTGGACCGAACTCGGCGACCGTGACGGCGACGGCATGCTGAGCCGCGACGAGTACACCTCCCTGCTGCACGGCATGTTCCGCCTGCCCCACCAGACCTGCGACGAGGCCTTCGACCGGCTCGACGTCGACGGCGACGGGCAGCTGAGCCGTGAGGAGATCAGCTCCGCGATGAAGGAGTACTACACGAGCGAGAACCACGCGGCCCGCGGCAACCAGTTCTTCGGCCGTCTCTGAGACGTGCACGGGGGCGGGGAGCGGCACCGCGGCTCCCCGCCCCCCGTCCGGGGGACGTTCCCGCCGGGCCGCAGCGGCCGCTCCGCGGCCGATTCGTATCGCGTCCCCGCTCGTTGACCGGAGGGAAGCCGATCTTCGCACAACCCTGGAGGACCCCTTGATGGCCGATGCGGCACTGCCGGTGATCGTTCTCTCCGACTCCGATCCGCTCCGCCGGCACGAGACGGCCGAGCTGGTGCAAAGCTGGTACCGGACGTCGTTCCGCGTGCTCCAGGTCGGCGGGCCGGCGGAGGTGGTCCGCGCGCTGCACTCGCTCGCCGATCGGAACGTGCCCGTCGCGGCCGTGCTCGCCGACGAGGCACCCGAGCCCGGCGCCGCCCACCCCGGTGTGCGCTGGCTGCCCCTGGCCGGGCACTCCGGCGCAGTGCCCGGCGCCCGCGGCGGGTCCGGGAGCGACGAGGACCAGGCCGAGCACCTCCGCGGCGCGCTCGACGACTCCCTGTGTACCTGGAACGCCGACTTCCACGGTGATCTGCCGACCGCCGAGGTGCGCGGAAGCCGTTTCTCGCCCGCCGCCTACGCGGTGCGCGACTTCCTCGGCCGCAGCGGCGTGATCTTCCGCTGGCTGCCCGAGGAGGACGGGCGGGAGGCCCCGGTGACCGTCCGGCTCGGCGACGGCACGCGGATGACCGACCCCTCGATCAGCGAGCTGGCCGAGCGGCTGGGCCTCATCCGGCCGGCCGAGCAGGACCACTACGACGTCGCCGTGATCGGCGGCGGCCCCGGAGGCCTGTCCGCGGCCGTGTACGCCGCCGCCGAGGGCATGAGCGTCGTCGTGATCGAGGACGACGCGCCCGGCGGGCAGGCGGGATCGACCTCGCGGATCGAGAACTACCTCGGCTTCCCCGTGGGCCTCACCGGCGGCGACCTGGCCCAGCGCGCCCTGCAACAGGCCCGCAGGGCACGCGTCGAGTGGCAGCCGACCCGGGTGGCCAGCCGGGTCACCCCCACGGGTACCGGTGACCACCGCGTCGAGTTCGTCAAGGCCGGCACGGAGGAGACGGCCTCGGTCACCGCCGCCGCGGTGGTGGTCGCCACCGGAGTGGAATGGAACCGCCTGACCGCTCCCGGCGTCGACCGCCTCCTCCACTCGGGGGTGTACTACGGCTCGTGCCTGTCCGACGCCCCCTCCACCGTCGGGGAGGACGTGTACATGGTGGGCGCGGGCAACTCCGCCGGACAGGCCGCCCTCTACTTCGCGCGCTACGCCCGCTCCGTCACCCTGCTGGTACGCGGCACCGACCTCCGCGCGTCCATGTCCAGCTACCTGGTGCAGCGCATCGAGCGGGCCCCGGGGCTGCGGGTCCTGTTGGGCACCGAGGTGGCCGAATGCCTCGGCGGGGCATGCCTCACCGGGCTCAGGCTGCGCGAGCGCGACGGCTGCGAGCGGACCGTCACCGCGCACTGTCTGTACGTCCTCATCGGCGGCCGCCCCTCGACCGAGTGGCTCGGCGGCGCGCTGAAGCTCGACGAGCGCGGCTACGTCCTGACCGGAAGCGGCGGAGCCGGCCCCGACGCCCTGCAGATGGAGACCAGCGTGCCCGGGGTGTTCGCGGTGGGCGACGTACGGTCGGGATCCGTCAAGCGGGTCGGTGCCGCGGTCGGCGAGGGCGCCGCGGTCGCCCAGTCCCTGGTCGAGTACCGGCGGCGGATCCCCGACCGCTTCCGGGACGCGCGAGCGGCCTGCGGCTTCTGAACGGGACCGGCCGGCCGGCGTGACCGCCGCTCGGTCACGGCGGCCGGCCGGGCGCACGCGCGGCCACGGGCGACTCCGTACGGGCACAGGGCGCTCCGGCGGCCCGGGTGCGGCGGTCACGTCGGCAGTCCGGACCCGGGGGTCAGCCGGGCTCGTTGTCCGGATGCGCCTGCGTCTTCAGCGTCCAGTACTCGCCCAGGCACACGTCCTGCAGCGGCGGGAAGCGGTGCCCCTTCACGTCGGTGCTCCAGTGGTGCTCGCCGCCGCAGTCGCACTCGTAGATCCCGCTGGCCGGCACGATCTCGCCCGGGTGCCAGGAGGTCTTCTCGTCGGTCATGCGCCGCGTCTACCCGCCGTGCCGTCATCCAGGCCTGCGACGTGCGCCCCGCTGCGGTGAACCCATGGGAGTCGGGAATACCGCGGTACCCCCTTCCGTTCCGAGTGTGGTTGAATTGTAAACAATCTTGGGAAGGGGAGCCATGCAGTTCGGGATCTTCACCGTCGGTGACGTCACGCCCGATCCGACGACCGGACGGGCGCCCGCCGAGCACGAGCGGATCAAGGCGATGCTCGCGATCGCGGAGAAGGCCGAGGAGGTCGGCCTCGACGTCTTCGCCACCGGTGAGCACCACAACCCGCCGTTCGTCCCCTCCTCGCCGACGACGATGCTCGGCTACATCGCCGCGCGCACCGAGAAGCTGATCCTGTCCACCTCCACGACGCTGATCACCACGAACGACCCGGTGAAGATCGCCGAGGACTTCGCGATGCTCCAGCACATCGCGGACGGACGCGTCGACCTCATGACGGGACGCGGCAACACCGGTCCGGTCTATCCCTGGTTCGGCAAGGACATCCGCGACGGCATCGACCTCGCCATCGAGAACTACGCGCTGCTGCGCCGCCTGTGGGACGAGGACGTGGTCACCTGGAACGGCAAGTTCCGTACGCCGCTCCAGTCCTTCACCGCGACCCCGCGCCCGCTCGACGGCGTCGCCCCCTTCGTGTGGCACGGCTCCATCCGCTCGCCGGAGATCGCCGAACAGGCCGCGTACTACGGCGACGGGTTCTTCCACAACAACATCTTCTGGCCGGCCTCCCACACCCGGCAGATGGTGAACCTCTACCGCCGGCGGTACGCCCACTACGGGCACGGCACCCCCGAGCAGGCCATCGTCGGACTCGGCGGCCAGGTGTTCATGCGCAAGAACTCGCAGGACGCGGTCCGCGAGTTCCGCCCCTACTTCGACAACGCGCCGGTGTACGGCCACGGCCCCTCCCTGGAGGAGTTCACCTCCCAGACCCCGCTGACCGTCGGCTCGCCGCAGCAGGTCATCGAGCGGACCCTCTCCTTCAGGGACTACGCCGGCGACTACCAGCGCCAGCTGTTCCTGCTCGACCACGCGGGCCTGCCCCTGAAGACCGTCCTGGAGCAGCTCGACCTGCTGGGCGAGGAGGTCGTCCCGGTGCTCCACGAGGAGTTCGCGAACCTGCGCCCGGCCGGTGTGCCGGACGCCCCGACGCACGCGGCCCGCGTGGCGGCGGCCCGGAACACCACCACGACGGGGGAGGGACGGGCATGAAGCTCGTCGTCGTATCGGCGGGGCTGAGCTCCCCCTCCTCGACCCGTCTGCTCGCCGACCGCCTCGCGGCCGCGACGCTCGACCGGGTGCCGGCCGACTCCGAGGTGATCGAGCTGAGGGACCTGGCGACGGAGATCGCCCAGCACTTCGTCACCGGGTTCCCGCCCGCCCGGCTGGCCGCCGCTCTCGACGCGGTGGCCGCCGCGGACGGCCTGATCGCCGTGACACCGGTGTTCGCGGCCTCGTACAGCGGCCTGTTCAAATCGTTCTTCGACCTCATCCACAAGGACGCCCTGACGGGGAAGCCGGCGCTCCTCGGAGCGACGGGCGGCACCGCCCGCCACTCCCTGGTCACCGAACACGCCCTGCGCCCGCTCTTCACCCACCTGCGCGCGCTCGTCGTACCGACCGCCGTGTACGCGGCCTCGGAGGACTGGGGCGAAGAGGGGCCGGCGCAGCGGATCACCCGTGCGGGCGCGGAGCTGGCGCGCTCCATGAACTCCGCCGCCGGGAGGAACGCCCCGGACGCCGACACCGCGGCCGCGGTCGCACCCCGTTCCGCGACGGGGGCGGTCACCTCGGTGGACCCGGCCGACGGCTTCACGGTGGTGCCCTTCGAACAGCGACTGGCCGCGCTGCGGGCACACTAGCCGGGCCGGCGCCGGCCCACCCGGCGTACCGCGCGGTGGACCCGGCTGCCGCGCTCGTGGCGCAGCCGGGAGTGCCGGTCCAGTTCCTCCATGAGCCGCTGGGACCGCTTGTCCACGTCGAGTTCGTCCAGCACCCGGTCGACGTCGGCGAGCAGGGCGCCGTGCAGCTGCCACTGCGCCGGCGAGGTGTGCAACTGCTCTAGCAGCAGGCGCGCCAGCAGGTCCCGGCTCTCCCGCGCCATCCCCAGCTCGCGCGTCAGCCGCTCCTCCTGCTCCTCGGCGTTCGTGGTGACCTGGGCGGTGATCAGCCGGGAGAAGCTGTGCACGGCGAGTGCCATGTGCCCGAAGAGGTCCTGCAGGGCCGCGGTCACCGCCGGCGTGAACAGCGGCTCGTCGGCGCGGGCCTTCGCCAGGTCGGTGAGCGCCCGCGCCGAGACGCGCAGGACCACCGCGCAGATCTCCAGTGTGTCCAGGCCCGTACGCAGGACCAGCCGGAACATCAGCCCTTCCCGTACGCGCGGGTTCATGCGCAGGCTGTCCTCCGCCTGGCGCAGGGCGGCGTCCACCTCGGCGATGTCGTTGTCGAGCCGGCGTGCCTCGTGCAGCCGCAGCGAGGCCCCGGCCAGGGTGGTGCGCCCGGTGAGCTCGTCCGACATACCGGTCATGAGCGCCGCCATGCGGGAGGCGAGGTCGTCGATGGCCCGGCTGGCGGGCTCCACCCAGACCGGCGGGGCGAACAGCAGGTTGAAGCCCAGCCCGACCACCGCGCCGATCAGCGTCTCCAGCACCCTGTCCCAGGCGGTGTCGGCCACCCGTGTGACGCCGAGGACCAGCATCGCGCTGATCGCCACCTCGGGGACGAACTCGTCCACCCTGACCAGGTGTCCGACCACCAGCGAGGCCAGGATGACCAGCCCGAGGCTCCACCAGGTCAGGCCCACGAGCGCGCTGAAGCCGATCGCGATCAGGACGCCGGCCACGACCGAGTTCACGCGGCGCACCCCCGTGGTGAGGGTGGAGAAGAGGGTCACCTGGACCACGAGCAGGGCCGTGAGAGGGGCCGTCAGCGGCGCGGGCTCGTGGCTGAGGCGGAGCGCGACGACGTACGACACCACGGCGGCCCCGGTCGACCGGACGCTCTGCACCACCACGGGGTCCCGCCGCCGGGACAGCAGCCGGCGCAGGAGGTGACGGGCGGGAGGGAAGGGAGGGAAGGGACGTGCGAATCGGGGCATACCCTCGCCTGTTCCCCGTCCACCGCGATGATCACGTACGGGTTGCCGCGAACACGCGGGCGCCGCTCCCGGCCGGCGGCCTGCGCGGCTGCCGCCCGCTCCCGGGGCACCACCGGGGGCCCGGGGCCGGAGTGCCCCGCACCCGCTGCGGCAGGATGACCCCGTGGACCCCCTGACCCGAACCCGTGACCGCGCCGCCGGACCCGCCCCCGGGGCCGTGCGGATCCGCCGGGCCGCCGCCGCGGCCGCGGTGCTGACCGTCGGCGCGGGGCTGGGGCTGAGGGCCGTGGCGGCGGGCAGCGTGGCCAAGTACGGCGGAGACGCGCTGTACACCGTCCTGCTGCTCACCCTCATCGTCCTGGCAGCGCCCCGGATGCGGCCCGCGAAGGCCGCCGCGTCGGCGCTGGCCGCGAGCTGGGCCGTCGAACTCCTCCAGCTCAGCACCCTGCCCGCGGAACTCTCGCAGCACAGCACCGTCGCCCGGCTGGTACTCGGCTCCACCTTCAACGCACCCGATCTCCTCTGGTACGCCGTCGGCGCGGCGGCCGGCTGGCTCCTCCACACGGCGATGAGCCGCGGGGCCGTCGCACGGGCCGACCGGAGGACGGAGGGACCCGTCCGGGCCCACGGCGCCCCCTGAAGCCGATCACCCCTCCCGATTGCGGCGCAGTGCCTCCCGCAGCCGGCCGGCTTCCGTGACCAGGCGGGACCGGCCCCCCGGGGCGACGACCCCGGCGAGCCCGGCCGGTTCGGGCGAGGACGCTCCGGCCTCTTCCACGCAGTCCGTCGCCGTCGCGAGGAGTTCCCCGGTGCCCCGCGGGTCACCCGCGGTGGTGAGCAGCGCGGGCGGTGCGGGCAGTACGGCCGCCTTCGCGGCCCGGGTGGTGGCGCAGGCGCCCGTCGCGGCGGCGGTGCGCAGCGCATCCCCGAGCCGGCTGGGCCTGACCGTCCCCAGAGCGAGCAGCTCGCTCAGGTCACCGCCGAGGCGCGCGGCATCCAGCTCATCGGCGGCGGCGAGGGTGACTAGCGCGTCCACGGCCCTCAGCCGGTCCTCCGGACGCCCGGGCCCGTGGCGACCCCGAGGTGCAGCGCCGGGCCGGCCTCTCCGCCGGCCGCGGCGAGCGAGGTCGGTACGGCGGTCCCGCCGCGCCCGTCATGGAGGACGCAGGCCGTGACCGCCGGGAGCCACCAGGCGGCCAGGGAGCCGTACACCCGCAGGCCGGTGTGGGGTGCCGCAGTACCCGCTGGAGGGCGGAGAGGCGCTCGGGACCGGGCAGACAGACCGCGCCGGGCACCGGACGGGTGGTGGGGCGCAGCGTACGGCCCGAGGGAACCACCCACAGGGCGCCGCCCGCCGGGTGCGGGGGAGGGAGCGTGGGAATCGGGGTCGCCTCGGCGCCGCTCAGTCGGGCCCGCAGGTCGAACCCGGTGGTGACGACCTGCGATTCGGCGAAGCCGCGCAGCCAGTGCTCGGGCAGCGGAACCTTCTTCTCGACGACCGGGCCTTCCAGCGTGGTCACCGCCATCTCGTCGGGACCGACCCGTGGGTGCGGCGGATGATCACCCGTGAGCCGGGACAACGTCTCGCGCAGCGGATTCTTGACGTCCACGTCGGTGGTGCCGTGCCCCGTGTCGGTTGCCCGTGACCACCGGGTCGAGGGAGGCGCGCAGGGTGCGCCGGTGGTTGCGGGCCGCGGCCACGTCCGTGGCCGCGACCGTGAGCAGCGCCCGCGCCGCCGCCTGAGGCGGGCTCAGGAACCCGGCGAAGAACCGTGGATGGGCCTCCGCCCCGGCAGGGGTCAGACCACCCGCCGTCTCCAGGCCGAGTGCCTGCCCCGTCTCCGCGCGGTCGGCGAGGACGGGCGGGCATAGGCGAAGTGTGTGCGCTCCGTGTCATGACCGGAAAGCTGGGCGGAGCCACTGACAACGCCGGGGAAAACGCGACGGTCTTCCGCGGTGCGCGCCGCGCGGGCGCGTCCCGCGCCTACCGGGCACGGCCGTGCGGGCCGGCCGGACCCTCGTACGGAGTACCGGGCATCCCCCGCCCCCGCACCGCCCGGCGGGGACTCCCCGCACCCCCTCGGAGGCATTGCCGGTGGCGCACGTGAGGGCGCCGTTGCCGGGTAGGTACGGGACATGGACGGTATGCGGAACGAACCGAAGGCCGATGATTTGCTCGCGGGCTTGCGCGTGGACACGAGCCAGCCGGAACAGCCCGTGCTGCTGGAGGCGGACGGCGCTCCCATCCGCACATGGCGCGAGAACTACCCCTACGAGCGCAAGATCGGCCGGAAGGAGTACGAAAGGACGAAGCGGGTCCTGCAGATCGAGCTGCTGAAGCTGCAACGCTGGGTGAAGGCCTCAGGGGCGCGGCTGGTGGTGATCTGCGAAGGCAGGGACGCCGCGGGCAAGGGCGGAACCATCCAGCGGTTCACCGAACGGCTCAACCCCCGGGGCGCTCGGATCGTCGCCCTCGACAAGCCGACCGAGCGGGAGGCGGGGCAGTGGTACTTCCAGCGGTACATCTCCCACCTCCCGGCCAAGGGAGAGATCGTCTTCTTCGACCGTTCCTGGTACAACCGCTCGGGCGTCGAGAAGGTCATGGGCTTCTGCACGGAGGAGGAGCACGCCCTCTTCCTGCGGCAGTGCCCGGAGTTCGAAGCCATGCTGGTCGAGGACGGCATGCTGCTGGTCAAGTTCTGGTTCTCGGTCTCCCGCGCGGAGCAGCGCACCCGTTTCGCGATCAGGCAGGTCGATCCGGTGCGCCAGTGGAAACTGTCCCCGACCGACCTCGCCTCGCTGGACCGGTGGGACGCGTACACCGTCGCCAAGGTGGAGATGTTCCGCGCGACCGACACCGCCGAGGCGCCGTGGACGGTGGTCAAGAGCAACGACAAACGGCGGGCCCGGCTGGCGGCGATGCGCTACCTGCTGTGGCGCGTCGACTACGACAACAAGGACGACCGGGCCGTCGGCCGCCCCGACCCCCTGATCGTCGGCGCCGCCGACACCCTGCTGGAGCCGGGAGAAGAACCCGCCACCCTTTCCCCCACCTCCCTGGCCGGCCCGGCGGCGGGCCGCGGCCTGCATCCCACCCCTCCGCAGGACAGCGCGTGACGCGGTCTGCCGTTGCCCGCACACCGGACGGAGCGGATTCGTCCGCTTCGCCGGGCCGAGTACGGGTAGCCGGGCGGTGACAGCAGCGCACGGCGCGAAGACAAGGGGAAACGATGATCACGCAGGAGCAGGTGACGGCCATGGTCGGGTGTACGGCGTACACGGACCAGGGCCAGCGGGTGGGCGGGGTGGACTACGTCCTGGTGGACGACACCACCGGCAGGCCCGAATGGGTCCGGATCACCGACCGGGCCTCCGGGCTGGGAGGCGTCTTCGTCCCGTTGCGCCACGCGGAACTGGAGGACCAGCGTCTGGTGCTGCCGTACGCCGTCTCCCTGATCGAACGGGCCCCCTGCGCGGCGCTGGACTGCGGCAGCGTCCTCTCGGTGGCGGAGGAGCAGCAGTTGTTCGCGCATTACGGGATCCGGGACGCCAGGGAAGAGGTGAACGCCGAGAGCGGCGCGGGCTGGGGGCGGATGGACCGGGCGGCGGCCATCCGGGAAGGCACGGCCGGCCAGGAAGCGCTCCTGTCCCGGCTCCGGGCGGCCCAACCCGGGCGGTGAAGCGGCCGCGAGGTGGGCGGCGAGGTGGCCGTCGGCGGCGGCGGGCCGCCGGCGGGGCCCGGCCCGCCGCCCCGCCGGCCGAAGCGGCACTCCGCCCGATGGCCACCGCTCCCGGCATCCCCCCGGCCCGCCCACAACCGACCGCCCCCGGTTCTGCGTCCTCCCGGCGGAACCATCTCCGGCCGACCGGTGCGGAGCAGCGTCGAACCTGGAGAGCGCCATCACCACGTCCATCCCCGACCGACCCGGCCCGACCACGCCGGCCCGCCGCACGCCCGCCCTCGGCAGGCTGCTCCTGGGCGGTGCGGCGGGCGTCGTGCTGACGGCCGTCGTCCTGACGGTCCTGTGGTGGCCCCGGACCGAGGTGACGTACCGCAGTACCGCCCCCTCCGCCATCGCCTACTCCGACGGGTCGCCCCACTTCCTGACGCTGGTGCACCAGCACAGCCTGTCCGGACGGGAGTCCTACAGGATGGTGATCGGCAGGTCTCCCGGCGTGTCCTACGGGCACTGGCTGGACGTCGACACAGCCCTGGGCGCCAAGGGCGTCGAATCCACGACCTGGACGGAGTCCGGGGTACGGGTCCGCTTCCCGACCGGGCACGAGGTCTTCGTCCCGGCCCGCTCCTTCCTGGGCGGCAGGTGACGGCGGTCGTCCCCGACGGGACCACCCTGCCGCGGCCGGCCGGACCCGGCGATGACCCGGCTACCCGCGGAGCGGCCGGGCGGGCGTCCCGGGAAGGGCGCCGGACTGTTCGGCCGCGCGGGCGATGTTGCGGGCCATGCCGCCGAACACCGCCGCGTGGAAGGGACTCACGGCCCACCAGTACAGGTGGCCCAGCAGGCCGTGCGGGTGGAAGAGGGCGCGCTGCCGGTAGCGGGACCGGCCCTCGTGCACCGGGTCGGGTTCCGCGTACATCTCCAGCCAGGCCAGGCCGGGCACCCGCATCTCGGCGCGCAGCCGGAGCAGCCGGCCCGGCTCGATCTCCTCGACCCGCCAGAAGTCGAGCGCGTCGCCCACCCGGAGCCGGGCGGCGTCGCGGCGGCCGCGGCGGATCCCGGCACCGCCGGCCAGCCGGTCCAGCCAGCCGCGGACGGCCCAGGCCAGTGGGAAGGAGTACCAGCCGTGCTCACCGCCGATGCCCTCCACCACCTGCCACAGCGCGGCGGGCGGGGCCGCCACCTCGACCCCGCGCTGGTCGGTGTACAGGCTGCCGCCGGCCCAGCCGGGGTCGGTGGGCAGCGGATCGCTGGGGGCGCCGGGCAGGGAGGCGGAGGACCACCGGGTGCTCACCTGCGCCTCCCGGACCCGCTGGAGGGCGAAGGCCAACGCCCGGTCGAAGGCCAGCGGAGCGCCGGGCGGGTCCGGTACCCAGCGGGCGATGTCGTGCTCCCCGCACACCACCTCGTGGCGCAGGGACTCCGCCAGCGGACGGGCCAGAGCCCGGGGGACCGGCGTCACCAGGCCGATCCAGAGGCTGGAGAGCCCCGGGCTCAGCATGGGCACGCGCAGGATCCGCCGCCGCGGGAGCTCGGCGACGGCGGCGTAGCGCTGCATCATCTCCTCGTACGTGAGGACGTCCGGGCCACCGATGTCGAAGATCCGGCTGACCTCGGGCGGCATGCCGGCGCTCCCGACGAGGTAGCGGAGCACGTCACGGATGGCGATGGGCTGCACCCGGGTGCCCACCCAGCTCGGCGTGACCATGACCGGCAGCCGTTCCGTCAGGTACCGCAGCATCTCGAAGGAGGCCGACCCCGAGCCGATGACCACGGCGGCCCGCAGCACGGTGCACGGGACGCCGGAGTCCAGCAGGATCCGGCCCACCTCGGCGCGGGAGCGCAGGTGCGGCGAGAGCCGTTCGGGGGACGCCCCACCGGGGATGAGGCCGCCGAGGTAGACGATGCGCCGTACGCCGGCCAGCCGGGCCCGCTCGGCGAAGAGACGGGCCGCGGCCCGGTCGCGCTCCTCGAAACCGGGGCCGGCGCTGAGGGCGTGCACCAGGTAGTAGGCGACGTCCACCCCGCGCAGGGCGGCGTCCAGCGAGTCCGGATCGGTGACATCGCCGCGCACCACCTGGGCGCGGTCGGCCCAGGGATGGTCGCGCAGCCGTTCGGGTGAGCGGGCCAGCGCCCGGACCCGGTATCCGGCGTCGAGGAGCTCGGGCACCAGGCGGCCGCCGATGTAGCCGGTCGCACCGGTGACCAGGCACAGGTCACCACCCGTCATGGCTCGTCACCCTCGCGACGCGGCGGGCCGCCCGGCGCGTCCCGCGTTCCCGCTCGTCACCTGCCATGGGGTGGCTCCTCCCTCGGGCGGCGGCGCGCGGCGGCGCCACACCCTTCCGAGGGTGGCCCGGGCGCCGCCGGGGCGCAAAACGCAGCGGTTCCGCGTCGTTTCGGCATGCGCACCCGCATCCGCGCCCGGTCATCCGGTATCCGGTCATCCGGCATCCCGGGAGTGCCCCGGACCCCGCCGATCTCGTGCATTCGCCCGCGGCGTCGAGCGTGTGAACCGGGTGCCCCGCGCGGGACGGTGTTTGCTGGGAGCAGGAGGCCACCTGAGAGGCCCCTCTGCCCCGGGAGGAACCGCAGACATGAAGTTCGCGCAGATCATCGACTTCGAGACGGAACGCATCGACGAGGTGCGCGACCTGCTGCGCGCCTACGAGGAGCGGGCCCGCACGCAGGGGCGCGGTAACGCGCCCGTCGCCCGTACCCTGCTCAAGGACCGCGCCAACCCCAACCGCTACCTCGCGGTGGTCCACTTCGAATCCCATGAGGCGGCCACGGCGAACAGCAACGCCCCCGAGACCAGCGAGCTGGCCCAGGCGCTCTCGGCGCTGATGACCCGGCCGACCGCCTACACCGACTGCGACATCGTCGACGAGCAGGGCGCCGGCTGACCTCCGTCGTCCCTGCCGGCCGCTGCGAGCCGGTCGTGGCGCCTCCGGTGGGGCTGGACACGGAACCTGTGTCGTAACAGAATTGGTTGCGACACAGGCGCCGACGGCTCCGGGCACGGGAGGTCTCATGGGGACGAGCAGCCGCATGACCGTGGCCACGCACGCGCTGGCCTGGATGGCGCGGTTCTGCCCCGGGCGCTCCGGCGGGATCGTGACGTCCGAGCAGATCGCCACCAGCGTCAACACCAATCCCGTCGTCATCCGCCGCGCCCTCGGGAGCCTGCGTGACGCCGGACTGGTGGAGTCGCAGCGCGGGCAGGGCGCGGGCTGGCGGCTGGCCCGCGCTCCGGAATCGATCACCCTGAGGGACGTCTACCTCGCCGTCGAGCCGGAGCCCCTCATCGCCCTGCACTCCTCGCCGCCCAACCAGGAGTGCCCCGTCGGGCGGGCCGTCCCGTCCGTGCTGCGAGAGGTGTACGACCGCGCGGAGGAGTCGATGAGGGCCGAACTGGCCGCCGTCACCGTCGCCGACGTGGCGAGGGCGACGATCGCCCGAACCTGAGCGGCCGTACGACCTCCGGGCCGGTCCCGCGGGACCGGCCTCCCTCTCCCCTTGTCGTAACTCACTCTGTTACGTCAAGGCGACCCAACGATCTTGAGGACCGAACGACAGTGATCACCACGGAACGCCTCCGGCTGCGCCCCCTCACCGACGCCGACACCGCATGGTGGGTGAACCTCCACGCCGACGAGGAGGTCAGCCGGTTCGTCGGAAGCTACACCCCGGAGCAAGCGGCGGCGCGCCTGGCCGCGATACAGCGGCAGTGGGAACAGCGCGGCCACGGACTGTGCGCCGTCGAACTGCGCGGCACCGGCGAGGCGATCGGACGATGCGGTCTGAACTGGTGGGAGGAGTTCGGCGAGACCGAGGTCGGCTGGACCCTCGCCCGGGCGCACTGGGGGCACGGCTACGCCACGGAAGCGGCCCGGGCGGTTCTGGAATGGGGCTTCGGGACCCTGCGCCTCCAGCAGATCACCGCCATGATCCATCACGGCAACACCGCCTC
The DNA here is from genome assembly GCF_042901085.1 of Streptomyces sp. NPDC012794. NCBI lineage: Bacteria > Bacillati > Actinomycetota > Actinomycetes > Kitasatosporales > Streptomycetaceae > Streptomyces > Streptomyces sp. NPDC012794. The sequence continues at coordinate 146,796 of NZ_JBIBCI010000012.1, read as the reverse complement.
CACCACCGTCGCCCGGCGCCTCGGATTCACCCGTCTCCGCGAGGACACGGTCCTCGGCCGGCCCTGCACCGTCTACGCCCTCGCCCGGGACGGCTTCCCTCCCCGTTGAACGCACGGCGGCGCCGTCATCCCCTGCTGCCCGCCCACTGGTTGGGGTCGAAGGGGATGCCCGCCGGTTTGGCCTCCGCGAGGTGGGCGGAGAAGGAACCGTCCTTCAGGCCGAAGTGGGCACTGCCGAAGTCCGCCTGGCTGAGCTTGTCGCGGAGCGTCGCGGGGTAGCCCGACCACCCGACCAGGGCGGGGAACTGCCAGGCGCGCAAGTGGTTCTCGGGCGGCTCGTCGTTGGAGTTCGCCGGGCGGAAGCAGTGCGTACCGGCGCCGTCCTTGTGGTACACGATCTTGGGGTGGGTGCCGTCCCAGCGGATCTGGTCGCGCGTGTGGATGTTGAAGTCCCCGTGGGCGGAAGTGGCGACGTACTTCGCCTCGCCGTCCTGGATCCACACCGCGACGTGTTCCCAGTCGTGGCGGTGGCCGCCGAGGCTGATGCCGGGAATGGCCTGGTCCTTCTCGAAGTACAGCGCGTACACCACGACGCACCAGCCGTTGTTGCACGCCGAGCGGGAGTAGCCGTTGGTGTTGGCGAGGTCCGAGGCGTCGTGACAGTTGCCGTTGAGTGCCCCCGTGGGGCTGAGGCCGCCGTTCAGCACCCCGGTCGGCCCGATGGCGGGCGTCGGGTAGCAGCCGTCCGTGTCGTAGTCGTACGCCGGCTGGAAGGCCGACTCCATGGCCTCGGCGTTGGCGGGCAGCGCCGGGGGCGGAGCCGCGAAGGCCACCTGAGGCACGGCGACCACCAGCGCGAGAGCGGCGCCGACGGTGACGAACGATCTCCGGACGTGATGACTCGTCCGCACAGCGGGCCTCCGGCGGGTCGGGGTTCGACGGAGCGCGGATCCCGGCCGGGCCGGCGGGTGCGCCGGAAGCATCATTGGGGAACGCGGACGGCACGACAAGAGCCGCGGCCCCGGCTCTTCACGGTGCCACCGCATCGCAACACGGCTCAATCCAGGGCGAGTTGGGTCGGAACCGGCTCGCGCGGCGCCGGCCGAGGCGTGCGCCCGGGGCGGGCCCGGGCGCACGCCTCACGCCGCTCAGGTCCGGTACCGGTACAGGATCCTGCCGCGGGTCAGGTCATACGTGCTGACTTCGACGAGCACCCGGTCGAAGGGGAGGATCCTGATGTAATTCTTGCGGATCTTCCCGCTGATGTGCGCGAGCACCTGGTGCCCGTTCTGCAGCTCCACCTTGAAGGTGGCGTTGCGCAGGCATTCCATGACGGTGCCCTCGACTTCCAGGCCTTTGGACGTTCGAGTCAATGTCCCTCTTTCCTCGGATCGGGATGTGAATCTGGATGTGGACGTGGATGTGGATGGGGGGCCGGTGGGCTCCGGCATGACGTCAGGTGCGCACCAGCTCCACGATGCCGCTGGTCCGCCGGGCGCCGAGGTGCTCGAGCAGCGCGAGCGCGGCGGTGTTGGATTCGTCGGCCTCCGCCCAGGCCGAGCCGGTCCCGGAGCGGTGCAACGAGCCCAGCGCCTGCGCCAGCAGGGCCCGGCCGACGCCCCGGCGGCGCTGACCGGCCCGCACCGCGACCAGTCCAATCCGCGCCCGGCGGGGAACCGGGGCGACCCGTACCAGCCCCACGTACGCGCCGTCGCAAACCGCCACCGTGTACCGCGACGGGTCCAGCGGCACCGGCCCGGCCGAGAGGGGCAGTACCTCGGCCGGCATGGTCCGCCATCCGGCGCCGGCCTCGACCTCCTCGCGGATCGCGAGGTCCAGCGCCACCAGCAGGCCTTCGTCCGCTTCCTCACCCGGCAGGATCGTCACACCGTCAGGTGCCCGCAGGGTGTCGAGCCCCGTTTCGCGCGGATCGGTGGACAGGACGTACTCCCCCTCGCGGCGTGCGGCGGTGAAGCCCGCCCGCTCCCACCGGGAACGCAGGCCGGGGTCGGCCTCGCCGACCAGCGTGTGGAGAGGGGCAGGCAGGTCCTCCAACATCGCGGCGGCGAGCCGGCCGAAGGCGGCGTCCTGCCATACGTCGATGCTGACGAAGAGCCGCCCGTCGGGCCGCCGCGAGACATCGCCGTGGCCCACGGTCCGGCCGTCGGCCACCGCCCGCCACTGGGACTCGGTCACCCGGTCGACCATCACTGAGTTCATAGGTGTCGCCTTTCAGGAGTGCCTGGTTGCAGAGGCGCTCCCGACGACACCTGAGTCAGTCGTCCACCGTGACGGAAGGTGGGAGCACCCACGTCGATACAGCCTTCATGGGTGTCACCTCCTCACGTCCTGTCACGGTGCGCCCCACCCTAGTCAACGGGCGGCGACCCTCCTACCGGTTTTCCGGCCCGGGCCGGCCGGAGGGCGGCGGGAGCGTTCCGTCCTGCGGGTAGAGGCGGTCGGTGAGGAACGCCAGGATCTCGTCGCGGGCCCGGACCGTGGGGTGGCCGGCCTCGTCGACGAGATGGGCGGTGACGACGCTGTGCGGGGTGCCGACCAGGTCGGCGAAGAAGGGCGGCGGGGCGGGGTTGGCGGCGGTGTCCGCAAGGACGCGCCCGTCGAAGGAGTCGCCGAGCAGCGCACGGTAGGCGGCGAAGCGCTGCCCCGTGCACCAGCGGTCGCCCGCGAAGCGGTACGCGAGGACCGTGAGCCCGTCGCGGTCGAGCCGGTCGCGCACCGCGAGCGCGTCCGCCGCGTCGAGTTCGAGGCCGCCGGGGTCGTCGAGCGGCAGCGACGGGTGGTTGACCACCGGGGCGATCACCGCCGGCTCCAGGGCCATGGTGAGGGCGAAGTTGCCGGTGAAGCACAGCCCGATGGCACCCACCCCCGGCCCGCCGCACGCGGCGTGCACCCGGCGCGCCAGGCCGCGCAGCCAGAGCGTCACCGGGCTGGTGCCGCCGCCGGCGAAGGCACGGAACTCCGCACTGACACAGGCGCGGCGGACGACCTCCCGGCCGCCCTCGACGGTGGGGAAGGCACCGTCCTTGCCGAACAGGGAGGGCACGTGGACGGTGAAGCCCGCGTCCCGCACCCAGCGCGCCAGCCGCAGGACGTCGGGGCTGATCCCCGGCATCTCGGGCAGCACCACGACGCTGGGCCCCGCCCCGGCCACGTACACCGTCTTCTCCACCCCCTCCACGGCCACGCTAAGGCGGGTGAAGTCGGTGATCGGATCGTCGTCGCTCATGGGGCCAGACTCGCCCCCGGACCGGCCGCCGGGGGAGGGGCGGGATCGCCGGGACCGCGGGTAATCTCGCCACGCGTGGGGGAGGAGACCGGTACGCGGACGCCGGCGCGGGGCCGCGTACACGGGGAGGGACGGGAACGATGGCGCAGACGGTGCGGCAGCAGCGGGACCGAGCGGCGCCGGACGCGCCGCGGCAGCAGCGGGACGGCGGGGGACCGGGCGTCGCGCTGCGGGTCGGGGTCCTGGCGTACCCGGGCTGCTTCGCGTCCGAGGTGTTCGGCGTCCCCGACCTGCTGACGATGGCCGGGCACGTCGCCGGACCGGACGCACCCGGCTACCGGGTGTCGGTCGTCTCGCCCCGCCGCCGGGTCACCGCCTCGGGCGGCGCGAACCTGGACGTGCAGCCCCTGCGCGAGGTCGATGTCCTCGTGGTGCCCGGCTTCGAACTGCCCCCGGGCGCGGACCTCGACGCGCGGCTCGGCGGGCTCGCCCCCGAGGTCGCGGCGATCCGGACGCGGGCCGCCGCCGGCACCGCAGTCGTCTCCCTCTGCGTCGGCGCGTTCCTGCTCGCCGAGGCCGGGCTCCTCGACCGGCGCCGGGCCACCACCTCCTGGCTGCACGCAGGCGAACTGGCCAGCCGCTGCCCGGCCGCCGACGTGCGGCCCGAGCTGCTGGTCGTCACCGACGCGGGCGTGACGACCACGGCCGCCTTCAGCGCCATGTACGACTTCGCGCTGGACCTGATCCGCCGGCACGACGGCCCCCGGGTGGCCCGCACCACCGCCCGGGTGGCGCTCCTCGGCGACACGCGGACCTCCCAGACGCCGTACGTCGACCCGGACCTCCTGCCGCAGCCGGGCCGGGAGTTCTCCCAGCGGGTGATGCGCCGGCTCGACCAGAACCTGGCCCGGCCCTATGACCTCACCGCGCTCGCGGACGCCTTCCGCGTCAGCACCCGCACCCTGCTGCGCCGCTTCGCCGCCGAAACCGGACGCACCCCGCTGGCCCATCTGCAGGCCTCCCGGGTCCGCCGCGCCCGCCGCCTGCTGGAGACCACCGACCACACCGTCGCCGCCGTGGCCGCCGCCGTCGGCTACCGGGACGCCGGTACCTTCGCCGCCCTCTTCGCCCGCCACACCGGCCACCGCCCGAGCACCTACCGGGCCGCCTTCCGCCGTACGGGCCCGGCCCCCGCCCCGGACGCCGGCGCCCCGGGTGACGTACCCGGCGGTCCGTGATCCGCGTGGACGCGGTCGCCCCGCGCGACCGCCCGTCCGCGCGGAAGCCGGCCGTCCGCGGGCATGTCCGATGAGCCGGGGCCCGGGCGCGGGTCTACCCTTCGCAGGTGATCGCCCCGGAGGGAGCGCAGGATGACCGGCACGGAGATGCTCGATCTCGGACCGCAGGCGGCCGTCGTGGCCCGTCTCGTCACCGGCGTCCCCGAGGCCCGGCTCACCGGCCCCACCCCGTGCCCCGGGTACGCGGTCAGGGACCTGCTGGGCCACCTCGCGGGCCTGACCGTGGCCTTCCGCGACGCCGCCCGCAAGGACCTCGGTCCCACGACCGACACGCCCCCGGACGCCTCCGCGCCCGGGCTGCCCGCCGACTGGCGCGAGCGGCTGCCGGGGGATCTGGACGAACTGGCGCGGGCCTGGCGGGATCCCGCCGCGTGGACCGGGATGACCCGCGCGGGCGGCGTGGACCTGCCCGGCGCCGTCGCGGCCGCCGTGACGGTCGACGAACTGGTCGTCCACGGCTGGGACCTGGCCCGGGCCACCGGCCAGGAGTACGCCCCCGACCCGTCCGCGCTGCGGGCCTCGCACGCCTTCCTGCTCGAGGCCGCCCAGGAGGACGACCGCGGCGACGGCATCTTCGGCCCGGTCGTCGCCGTACCGGACGACGCGCCGCTGCTGGACCGGACGGTCGGCCTGAGCGGACGCGACCCGGGCTGGACACCGCCGGCGCCGCGGCCCTGACCGCCCCGCGGGCACGCAGGCCCCCGGGCGCCACCGGCCGGCGCCAGGGGGTTCCCGTACGCGCTCACGGCACGGCGGTCAGGGCGTCGCGGCGCGGCACCGGACCGGCCGGAACCACCCGCACGGCCGCGCCGACGACCGGGCGCCGGGCGGTGCGGCGCGTACCGTGGGCGCGTGAGGCTCCTGCTGACCTCGGACACGCACGTACCGGCGCGGGCCAGACGCCTGCCCGAAGCCCTGCTGACAGCCGTCGACGACGCCGACGTGGTGATCCACGCCGGGGACTGGACCGACGAAGCCACCCTCGACCTGCTGGAGTCGAGGTCGCGCCGCCTGATCGCCGTCCACGGCAACAACGACGGCCCCGCGCTGCGCGCCAGGCTCCCCGAGATCGCCCGCGCGGAGCTCGGCGGCCTGCGCTTCGCGGTCGTCCACGAGACCGGTCCGGCGGCCGGACGCGAGCGGCGCTGCGCCGCCCGCTTCCCCGACGCCGACGTCCTGGTGTTCGGACACAGCCACATCCCATGGGACTCCACGGCCCCGGGCGGGCTCCGCCTGCTCAATCCCGGCTCGCCGACCGACCGCCGGCGCCAGCCGCACCACACCTTCCTGACCCTCACCGCCGAGGACGGGACGCTGCGCGACGTCGTCCTCCACCGCCTGCCCGCCCGGCCCTGACACGGCGGGCCGGCCACGCCCGCATCCGCTACCCCCGGCTGCCCTCCAGCGCGCGCGTGCCCGGAGCGCAACCCTCCCGCAGGGCGGCGAGTTCAGCCGGAGGCAGGCGCAGCGAGGCGCCCCGCCGGCCGGCGTCCAGCCGGGCCGCGCCCGCGTCGAGCCACTGGGGGAGCGGCTCGACGCCGATGAAGCGGGCCAGCCGCGTGAGCTCCTCGCGGGGCCGGTCGAGGAGGTCCTCGTAGGAGAGCGTGGTCCGCAGGGGCGCGGGCACCTCGCCGAGGTGCGCCACGCCCCGTACGACGATCTCGGACCACAGCGCCGCGAACCCCGCCGACGGCAGCTCGCGGCCCAGCACCAACGCGGAGTCGAAACGCTCGGCTAGCAGCTGCGACAGCTCGGGCGGCAGGGAGCGGACCTGCTCCTCCGTCAGGTCCTCCACGCGCGCGGCTCCCGTCCGGGCGAGGACGTCCCGCAGCAGGAAGATCAGCCGGTAGCCCGTGTGCCTGCTCATGGACAGCGCGCAGTCGGGCCCGTCCCTGAACAGGTGGACGAAGCGGGCCCGCGGGAAGACCCGGCGCAACAGCGGAACCCGGTCCGACGAATAGCCCGACCGCTCCACCACGGCCGTGGCCCCGGTCCGGGCGCACAGCAGGCCGAACAGTGCCTCGTAATGGCCGGCGGCGGTGCGGGCCGGCCAGCCGCGCACCTCCTTCTCCAGCTCGTCGAACAGGCCGTCCGGGTCGTCGGTCAGGTGCGGGAGCACCATCAGCGACAGGGCGGGGATACCGGTGGTCGCGGTCGCGAAGCGTCCGGGACGGCGCGTGTAGAGGAACTCCGGCATCGGCACCCCGCTGCGGATCATCCGCTCGAAGACCGGATTCGGGTCGGCCAGCAGCCGCCAGAACTCGCCACCGGCGAGGACGCCTTCGGGGAAGCCCCGGCTCTGCACGGACGACAGCAGCTCGTTCAGGCTGAGCACATCCGGATGCGTGTTGACGATGCCCGACAGTGCGGTCGACCCACTGCGGCCCGTACCCACGACAAACGTCAAACCGCGCATGCCACCACGCTCCTTCGGAGACGACCCGTACCGATCGCGACCAGCCTTCCCCCCGGGCCGTCCCCCATGCCACGACCGCGGACGCCACGATCGCCGCTGCCGCGCTTCTACCACGCAAAGGCTTGGAAGTAAGGTCTCCGATTATTCGGACTGGCTGGATATGATCGGCATCCTCACCCCGCAGGGCCGTGCAGGCCGTTCCCGCACGCCCTCGTTCAGGCCCGTCCCCCTCTCCGCCGCTCCCGAGGACCGATGTCTGCGATGGCACCCGATGGACCACCGAGCCCGCCGCCCGTCCGGCGCCGCCGCACCGTACGCCTGCGCACGCTGCTGGTCTGCATGGCCGTCGTACCGACCGTGGCGATGGGTGCCCAGGTCACGGTGACCGCCCAGCGGCTGCTGGCCCAGTCGGAGCACCTGCGAGCCGATGTGAAGGCCGGCCAGCGGACCGGAATGCCGCTGGTCAGGCTGATGACCGAGCTGCAGGCCGAGCGCGCGGTGACGGCCGCGCGCTGGTCGGGCTCGTCCGTGGCCGATGACGCCCTGCGCGAGAGGCGGGCCGCGACGGACCGCGCCGCGGCGGAGCTCCGACGGCTCTCGGGCGGCGCCGGCGAGGACGCGACGCAGCGGTCCGGGCCGGGCGGGGGACACCTCGCCACCGTGACCGGGCGGCTCGACCTCCTGGCCTCGTACCGCAAACGCGTCGACGCCCACAACGGCAGTGCCGAACAGGCGGTCGGCTACTACACCGGTGTGATCGACGACATCATCCGCGCCTACCAGGAGGAATTCAGCCACGCCGAGGACGCCGAACTCGCCCAGGAGAGCAGGCCCGCCGTCGCCCTGTTCTCCGCCACCGAGATGGTCGCGCGCGAGGACACCGCCCTCGCCCTGGCCGGCCCCTCCCGTGAGCTGGCGGCCACCGGCTTCTCCGACTTCCTCAACGCCGTCGGCACCCACCGGTACCTGTACGACACCTGGATCGTGCCGTACCTCCCGCCCGCCGAACTCGACTCGTTCAACAAGCTCACCGCCTCCGAGGCCTGGCAGACCAAGCTCCGCGTCGAGAACGCGGTCGTCGCCAACCACAAGGACACCGCGACCGGCGCCAAGCTCCCGGCCGACGTCGCCGACTGGCCCGCCGCACACCACGCGTTCGCACCGCGGCTGGCCGAACTCAACACCGACCGGGCCCGGAGCGTACTCGCCCGCGCCGACGCCAAGGCCACCGCGCTGGAGACCGAGGTCTACTGGCTGGTCGGCGCCAGCGGCGCCACCCTGCTGCTGGTCACCGCGGTCGTCGTCCTCACCACGCGGTCCGTCCTGCGGCGGCTCGGCCGCCTGCACACCCGTACCGTCGCCATCGCCGAGGAGACGCTGCCCGATGTGGTGGCCCGGCTCCAGCGCGGAGAAGCAGTCGGCACGCAGGCGCTGCCGGCGGTGCGCGGGCGCGAGGACGAGGTCGGGCAGATCGCCGACGCCTTCGCCCGGGTGGTCGCCGTGTCCGTCGACGGGCACCGGCAGCTCGCCGCCGAACGCCACGGCTTCGGCCTGTTCGCCTCCGGCATCGCCGCGCGCGCCGGGAACCTGGTCAGCAGGCAGCTGAGCCTGACCGAGGACATCCAGGACACCTTCGGCCACGACGAGGCGCTCCTGGCCCAGTTGATGCGATCCGACCAGCTGACGGTGGGGATGCGGCGCCAGATCGAGAACCTGCTCATCCTCGCCGGCGGCGAGGTCCCCGACCCGCACACCGAGCCCATGCGCGTCGCCGACCTGCTGCGCGAGGCCGCCGCGGAGGTCGAGGACTTCCGCCGGATCGAACGCCAGGCGCTGGACGAGGCGAGCGTGCGGCCGCACGCGATCAGCCAGATCAGCCACCTGCTGGCGGAGCTCCTGGACAACGCGACCAGGTTCTCGCCGCCGCGGTCGAAGGTGGTGGTCCGCGCCGAACTCGTGGCCGACGGACTCTCCGTCGAGATCGAGGACCGCGGACCGCGCGTCTCGCCGGCCGGGTACGAGGCCATGAACGAGCGCCTGCACTCGGCACCGCCGTACTCCGTCCTCGCCGAGAACGCGCACCGGCTCGGCCTCTTCGTCGTGGGCCACCTCGCCGACCAGCTCGAGGCCCGGGTCACGCTGCGGCGCTCCGTGTACGGGGGGACCGCGGCCGTGGTGATCCTGCCGAGCGCTCTGCTGGCGCCCGCCACCCCGGGGGACGAGCGGCACGGGCACGCCCCCGCGCCGGGGGAGCCCGAACCGCTGCCCGAGCGGCACCAGGCGCCGGCCGCCGTGCCCGCCCCCGTACGCCTGCCGGTACGCGAGCCCGCACCGGACGCCGGCGCCCCGTCGGCCCCGGTGCCCGTACCCCCGCGGCCCGGACGGCCGCGGCCCGCCGGTTCGGCAGGGCCGGCCGACGCCCGGCCCGCCCTGCCCGAGCGCGTCCCGCAGACCCATCTCACCCGGCAGCTCCGAGGGCCCCGAGCCCCGGAGCCCGACACCGGCCGGGACGCGGCGACACCGGAAGAGGTGGCCGACGCCTGGGCGGACTACGAAGAGGGGACCAGGAAAGTGGAAGCAGAGCTCGGAGCGGATCAGCCATGACGACGACAGCCAGTGAGATGATCTACGGCATCCTGGACAACAACCTGAGCAGGATCGCCGGCATCGAAGGAGCCGTGCTCCTCTCCAACGACGGGATCAAGCTGAGCGCCTACCTGCTGGACCGGGACCGGGCCGAGCGCATCGCGGCCGCGTCCTCCGGCATAGCCGCCACCATGAAGGCGATATCCAGGGAGATCGACGGCGGCCGGGTCATCCGGCAGCTGGTGGAGATGGACGACCGGTACCTCTGCGTCGTCGGATGCGGAGAAGGCAGCACGCTCATCGTGGTGACCTCCCGCAAGGCACGGCTCGGAGAACTGGGCGGTGAGGCCGTACGGACCGCGCAGGCACTCGGCGAGTGGCTGGGAACCCCCGAGCGCACGTCCCCGCCGACCGCGTAATGCCCGAGGAGCCGCAGCGCCGAAGCCCCCGCCGGACACGGCTGTACGCGCTGACCGACGGCCGTACGGCCGCCGCCCCGCAGACCGCCCTCACCATGGACACCACCATCGTGGCGGCGGTCGCCGCGGACGACGCCCACACCGGACTGGCCACCGAATGGCGGGCCGTCCTCACCATGTGCGCGCGGCCGGGCGGACTGGCGGTCGCCGAGGTCGCCGCTCGCATGCACATGCGCCTCACACCGATGACGCTCCTCCTGGGCGAGCTCGTGGACCGCGGGCTGGTCCACCACCGGCCGCCCCTGGAGGGCGCCGAGACCACTAACGTCCACCTGCTCATGAAAATCAGGGACAACCTTGCCCGGATATGACACTCCCGACGCTTTCGCCACCCCAGGAGCGTCCCCCGTCAAGATCCTCATCGCCGGCGGATTCGGAGTCGGCAAGACGACCCTGGTCGAATCGGTCTCCGAGATCGAGCCGCTGCGTACGGAGGAACGCCTCACGAGCGCGGGAATCGGCGTGGACGACCTCGACGGCATCGAGTCCAAGACACTGACCACCGTCGCGATGGACTTCGGCCGGATCACCCTCGCCGACGCCGGAGTCGTCCTCTACCTGTTCGGCACCCCCGGCCAGGAGCGGTTCTGGTTCATGTGGGACGACCTGCTCCACGGGGCCCTGGGGGCACTCGTGCTCGTCGACACCCGGCGCCTGGACCGGGGCTTCCCGGCGATCGACTTCTTCGAGAGCCGGGGACTGCCGTTCGTCGTCGGCGCGAACTGCTTCCACGGCGAACAGCCGTACACCCCCGCGGAGATCGCCGCCGCACTGCACCTGAGGGACCCCGCCACCCCCGTCCTCCTGCTGGACGCCCGGTCCCGCAGGGAGGCCCGCGACTCGCTGCTGGCCCTGCTCGACGTGGTCATCTCCCGGGCGGCGGCCCCGGCCGGCACCTGACGGGACACCGGGCGGCGGCGGGCGACGCGTCGAGCCGTGCGCACGCCGGTTCCCGGCCGGCCGGGGCGCTGCCGTCCTCCAGCAGCACCTGCAACGCGCACTCGGCGGCCCGGTGCCGCAGGAACACCTGCGCGCGGGTGCCGGCCGCCAGGTCCCGGGCCGCGGCCGCCCCCGCGCGCATCGCGTCGTCCTGATTCCCGCTCCACCCGTGCGCGGCGCGCCGTACGGAGCCGTCCCACGCGGTGTGGCGGGCCATCCAGAACCAGCCGGTCCCCGCGCGGCAACGACCCCAGACCACCGTGTCGAGGCCGGCGTCCGCCCCGTCCTGCCCGTGCGCCTGCGGCTCCTGCGTCACGTGCGTCCCCCCCGATATCGGTCCCGGTCCGGTCCGCAGGCTAGGTCAGGGCGGCAGGCGCCAGGGAGCCCGGGTTTCGGCCAACATGAGCGGAACGGCGAACCCGGGGGCCGGTCCCCCGGGAGGCGGACACCGGCACCAGCGTGATCATCAAGGGCGTGAACGCCACCCCCGGCGGGCGGATGTCCGTCCGGTGCCACGACCACGGGTACGCCGTCCGGCCGGACCGGCGCTCCGGCCCCGCGGCTGACGCCCGGCCGGGTGGGCCGGGTCCCGGTGCGGCGATGAGTCCGCGGCCTCCCGGCGGTCCATCTCTTGACGGAGACGACCGATTCACAGTACCGCCGTCCGCCGGCGCGGAACGCGTCGGCACCCCGCACCGGGGTACACGGGCCTGCACGGCAGGAGCGGGTCACGGAGGAGGGAGCGGTCCATGGACGTACGCGGAAGGCTAGCCGCGTTGCGCCGGCCGAAGCGGAGGCAGCGGCCGGAACGGGCGGGGCGCGGGGAGAAGCGGGCAGAACGGGCGGAACGGGCGGAGCGGGCCGCGCGGGCTGAACGGGCGGCGGGGGCGCGGGAGTCCGTCCTCCCGCTCCGGCCCCCCGCCCGCCCGGTGTTACGGGCCCTCGCGATGCTGGCCGCCTTCGCCGGGACCGTCCTGTTCAGCCTGGCCCTGGCGCGCATCACCCTGGAGCCCTCGGCCGCCTCGGCCGGGATCGCGCACAGCAACACCCGCCCGGGCGCCTCGATCGGCCCGTACCTCGACGGCGCGTCCTTCAGGGAGGCCGCCGAGCAGCTCGGCGGGAACGTCCTGCTGGGCGTTCCCTTCGGGGTGCTGCTCCCGGTCCTGCTTCCCCAGGCGCGCGGGCTGCTGAGGGTGGCGGCGGTGACGGCCGTCGTGATGACCCTCGTGGAACTCATCCAGGGCGCCCTGGTCACCGGCCGCGCCTTCGACGTGGACGACCTCCTCCTCAACACCGCCGGCGCGCTGCTGGGCTATCTCCTCCTGGGCCGCCGGATGGGCCGGGCCGTGCACCCGCGCCGCCACCACTGGTGGCACCGCCTGACCCGCCGCCGGGCCGCCCCCGCCCCGGCCCCCGGTCCCGCGCCGCACCCCGGCCGGCGTGACGACCGCGGTTGACACCGGCCCTGCCGGGGGGCGGGGCCTGCCCGGCCGGCGCCGCGAGCAGTCCGCGCAGCGCCGGCCCGGGCGGGCCGTCCGGGACCGCCGGCCAGGTGGTCAGCCCGGGCCCGGCGAGGGGCCGCGCCGTGACCCCGGGGAAGTCGGGCAGGCCGGTCACCTCGTAGAACACCGTCCACGAGGGCTCGGCGGCCGAGGCGATGGAAACAAGGGTCTCGGGCAGGGTGGTGAAGCGGGGCCCCCGCGCGGGCCGTTGGAGCCGTTCGTCGTACGGCCCGAGGACGCCGAGCACATCGCACTGCCCGGCGGGGCGGCTTCCGGCCGCTCGCCGATGCCTCCGACACCGGGGGGCGCCCTGGGCGTCAACCGGCTCCCCCTGCCCGCCGGAACCGTGGGCGCCGGCCCCCATCACCACGCCGCTCGAGGGAGGCGTTCTTCGTCATGGGCGGCGCCGCACGCTCCCTGCTGTACGGCGCCGGCGGGGAACGCGCCGAGACGGTGCCGAAAGGCGGCCTCGTGGCGGCCCCGCCGGGCACCGTGCACGCCTTCGGCGCCGCCCCGGAGCAGGGGCGCAGCTGCTGGTGCTCCTGACGCCGGGCACCGACCGCTTCGGCTACTCGGGCGCTGGGGCGGGTGCGGCGGGGTGAGGAGGGAGCCGCCCGGGCAGTTTCCCGGCGCCTGGCCGAACTCCTCGCCAAGGGGAGGGGTTTGGGCCCGGGAATCGGGGACACACGCGTCCATGACGGCGGCACGTCTCGCCAGACCGGCCACCACCGCGGCTGGCGACCGCAGGCGGCCCCCCTTCCCGGGGCCGCGGCCTGCGGGCCGCCGAGACGGCACCGCTCCGTCGTCCCGCCGCAGGCACGGCCCGCGGCCGCGTCCATGCCTCCCCGCGGACCCGGCCCGGCCCCAAGCCCCCGGCGCCCACTGGCCCCCCAGCGGTTCCCGGGCCCGTCGGCGGGACGACGACCGTCCCTCACCCCGCCTCCCCCGGGGGCCCGTCAGCGGTGGAGCCGTGTCGTCCAGTCCTGGGGGAGACGGTCGGCCGGGCCGGGGACCGGCTGGGTCGGCGGGTGTTCCGTCGGCGGGGCCAGCGCGGGCCCGCCCTCGTACAGGGAGTTCGTTTCGAAGTTCCAGAACCAGTCCTCGCCCGGTTCGAAGCTCTGCACCAGGGGATGGCCGGTGGCCTTCCAGTGGGCGGTGGCGTGCTGCGCCGGTGAGGAGTCGCAGCAGCCGATGTGCCCGCACTGGGCACAGCGGCGCAGATGGAACCACCAGCCGTCCACCGCCTGGCATTCGACGCAGCCGGTGCCGGAGGGCGGGACGGCAGGGTCGATTCCGTCGATCCCGGTCATACGGTCTCCTCGGGGGTGTCGGGTGCGGTCAGCGGCAGCAGCACCTGGAAACGGGTGTCACCGGGGACGGATTCCACCTGGAGGCTGCCGTGGTGCTTGTTGACCACGATCCGCCAGGAGATGTCCAGGCCGAGCCCGGTGCCCTCGCCGACCGGTTTGGTGGTGAAGAAGGGGTCGTAGATGCGGCTGCGGATCTCCGGGGGGATTCCCGGGCCGGTGTCGCGGAACTCCACCAGCAGCCGGTCGCCCTCCCTCGCGGTACGGACCGTCAGGGTGCCGTCGCCGCCGGTGTCCGCGATCGCGGACACGGCGTTGTCGATGAGGTTGGTCCATACCTGGTTGAGCTCCGCCGGGTAGGCGGGCACGTCCGGCACGGAGCGGTCGTAGTCCTTGACCACCCGCACCCCGGGCCCGATCTTGCCGGACAGCATCAGCAGGGTGCTGTCGAGGAGTTCGTGGACGTCGACCACCCGGTGCGGGGCCCGGTCGAGCTGCGCGTACTGCTTGGCCGCGTCCACGAGGTGGGAGATGCGGGTCACGGAGTCGTCGATCTCGTCCATCAGCAGCTCGGTCTCGACCGTGTAGTTGAGCCAGCCGATCGCCGCCGGCAGCAGCTCCCCGGCCACGGCCGCCGCGACCTGCTCCAGCCAGTCGGTGTCCAGCCCGGCCTGTACGAAGGCCGGTGCCACCCGCCACCCGTCCGGGAAGCCGTGGTCCTCCAGCCAGTCGGCCAGCTCCTCCTCCCGGTCGGAGGCCTCCATCGGGCTCAGCGCCGGTGCCTTCGCGACGCGTTCGACGGTCCGCTCCTGTATCTCGATGAGGTCGGCGATCGCCTCCCGCGCGTACTGCCCCTGGGAGATGTGGGCCAGCTTGTGCCGCATCTTGCCGACCCGCTCCCGCAGCGCCGCGGTGGCCCGCACGGCCGCCGCGGCGGGGTTGTTCAGCTCGTGGGTGAGCCCGGCGGACAACGAACCGAGTGCCAGCAGCCGTTCACGCTGCCCGATGGCCCGCTGGGTGTTCCTCGAACCGAAGAACAGCCCCTCCAGCAGGTGCGCCGCCATCGGGAACCACTCCCGCATGATGTCCGCGAACGACTGGGCCGGCAGTACGAAGAACCGCGTCGGCTCCGTCACCCGCATGGAGTTGACGTACGTCTGGGGCACCCGGTCACCCAGATAGGCCTGCATCGCTCCCGCGTACACCCCGCGCTGCGAGGTGCGGCTCACCTCGACGTCGTCACCGCCGACCCGCCGCGACAGGACGACGGTGCCCTCGATCATCACGTAGAAGCAGGCGGCGGGCTCGCCCTCGGTGTACACCGGGCCGGCTTCGAACCGTTCCACCCGCCCCTCGCGGCACAGCCGGCCGAGCTGCTCCGGGGACAGCTCCTCGAACAGGAACAGGGACGCGATCTCGTGCGGCGCGCAGGGCATCACCAGCCCGCCGCCCTGCCCGTTCACGACTGCTCCAGATACCGGTGCACCAGCATCACGGCCATGGCACCCTCTCCGACGGCGGACGCGACGCGCTTCGCCGACCGGGCGCGCGCGTCACCGGCCACGAACACACCGGGAACGTTGGTCTCCAGGTGGTAGGGCGGGCGGTCCAGCGCCCACTCGGCCGGCGGCCGGCCGTCCGGTGTGAGGTCAGGCCCGGCCAGGATGAAGCCGTGCTCGTCACGCAGCACCGTCCCCTCCAGCCAGTCGGTCAGCGGGGCCGCGCCGATGAAGACGAACAGCCACGGACAGTCCACGCGTTCGCTCGCTCCGCTGTCCACGTCCCGCAGCGTCAGCTGCTCCAGGTGCCCGTCGCCGTGCGCCTCCTCGACGACGGTCCGGGTCCGCACCGTGATGTTCGGCGTGTCCTCGATCTGCTGGACGAGGTAGTACGACATGGACGCCGTCAGCGACTCCCCGCGTACCAGCAGGGTCACCGACTTCGCGCCGCGCGCCAGGTACACCGCCGCCTGCCCCGCCGAGTTGGCACCGCCGACCACGTACACGTCCTGCCCCAGGCAGGAGGACGCCTCCGTCAGCGAGGACCCGTAGTACACCCCGCAGCCGGTCAGGCCCTCGCAGCCCGGCGCGCCCAGCTGCCGGTAGGTGACACCGGTCGCCAGGATGACGCTGTGCGCGGCGACCGCCGAGCCGTCGGAGAAGCGGACCACCCGCGCCGGACCGCTGACCTCCAGGCCCGTGACCTCGCGCGCCGTGAGGAGCTCGGCGCCGAAGCGGGCGGCCTGGCGGCGGGCGCGTTCCGTGAGCTGCGCACCCGACACACCGTCCGGGAAGCCCAGGTAGTTCTCGATGCGGGAACTCTGCCCGGCCTGCCCACCGGTCGCCGACCGCTCGACCAGCACGGTGCGCAGCCCCTCGGAAGCCCCGTACACCGCCGCGCCCAGCCCGGCCGGGCCGCCGCCGATGACCACGAGGTCGTAGAACTCGGCGGCCGGCGTCGTCGCCAGCCCCACGTGGGCGGCCAGCTCGGCGGCCTCCGGTTCGATCAGCGCGGTGCCCTCCGGCGTGACCACCAGGGGGAGCCGCCGCCCGTCGGCGCCCGCCGCCGCCAGCAGCCGCAGCCCCTCCGGCTCGTCGGACGCGTACCAGCGGTACGGCACCTGGTTGCGGGCCAGGAACTCCCGCACCCGCGAGGAGCGCGCCGACCAGCGGTGCCCGACCACCTTGGTGGCGGGGACCGGGCGGTAGTCGCTGGAGCGCCAGGCCGTGAGCAGATCGTCCAGGACCGGGTACAGCTTCTCCTCCGGCGGGTCCCAGGGCTTGAGGAGGTAGTGGTCGAGGTCGACCACGTTGATCGCGTCGATGGCGGCGTTCGTGTCGGCGTACGCGGTCAGCAGCACGCGTCGCGCGCCCGGGTACACGTGCAGCGCCTGTTCGAGGAACTCGATGCCGCTCATACGGGGCATGCGGTAGTCGGCGAGGATCACCGCCACCGGATCGCCCCGCAGCTTGAGCTCGCGCAGCGCCTCCAGAGCCGACTCGCCGGACTCCGCGCGCACGATCCGGTACCCGGAGCCGTAGCGGCGGCGCAGGTCACGCGCGATGGCACGGGAGACGCCCGGGTCGTCGTCCACGGTCAGGATGACGGTCCGCGCGGTCTCGACGGGCTGCGCCATACGGTCTCCACCCCGAGTGCTCCGGGAAGCGGCACGGCGAGCCGCCGTACGCGCCGGTTCCAGCCCATCGTATGTTCGACCGGGCGGGACCGCTCCGGGACGGCCCGCCCCGGTGGTCCCGCCATCCGCGCCAAGGGTGCGTCCCCGCACAGGGGGTAGGCGGGGCGCAGCCGGCGTACGGGGGCGCCCCGTCGCCGTCCCCGTCGAACCGCCCCGGGAGGGACGATGACCGAACGCGCGCACGTCGCCGGTGCCGGCGCGGCCACGACCGGATCCGGCCCGCTGGTCGTGTACGCGAACCTCGTGTCGGACCTGGCCGTCGACCCGGCCGAACGGGACGTGCTGCGCGCCTGGGCGGAGCAGGCGCCGCGCGAGGTGTGGACCCTGCGCGAGGGTGACGTACTGCTGTCCCCCGTACCGGTCGCGGAGGAGTTCCTCCGGTACGCCTGTGACCTGACGGGCGTGCCCCGCCGGTCGGTGACGGTGCTCACCGAGGCCCGGACGCGGCCGGAGGACGCCGCCGCGGTGCGCGCGGCGGCCGGCGCCCGGCGGCCGGTGGAGGCGGTCGTTCCCACCGCGCTGGACGGCTCGGCGGTGACCCTCGCGCGTGCCCTGGGGGTGCCCGTCGCCCCGTACGCCGGCATCGAGGCGGCCGAGGCCGCGCTGGAGGTGACGGCCCTGCTCAACACGAAGGCCGGTTTCCGCCGGGCGGCCCAGGACCTCGGCATGCGGCTGCCGGACGGCCGGGTGTGCCGCCGGGACGGCGTGGCCGCGGCCGTGGCCGGGCTGCTGCGCACGCACGGGCGGGTCGTCGTCAAACCGGACCGGTCCGCCGGAGGCCACGGCCTGCTCTTCCTCCCGCCCCCCGCCGGGACCTGGACGGCCGCCGACCTCGCCGCGGTCGGCGGCGAGCGGGGGCTGTGGGTGGTCGAGGAGCGGATCGACGTCGCGCGGTCGGTGAGCATCCAGATGGAGACGGGCCCGCACGGGGCACGCCCGGTGTTCAGTGGCGAGATGCGCACGGCGGCCGGTTCGTTCACGGGCTACGTCTCGCCGCTGCCCGCCTCCGTCCCCGCCGCGGTACGGCCCGCGCTGGAGGCATGGGGCCGGGCGCTCGGCGACCGTCTCGCGCGGCACGGATACGCGGGCCCCTTCAGCCTGGACGCCATGGTGTCCGCCGACGGTGAGCTCTTCGCCGGGGAGAGCAACGTCCGCCGTACCGCCACCACCACCCCGCACGTCATGGTGACCCGCCTCGCCCGCCTGGCCGGGACCGGAGCACCGGCCTGGGCGACGGGCACCGTCCGCGCGAGCCGCCCGTACGGCTTCACCGAGGCCCTGGACCGGCTCCGATCCAACCGTCTCGCCTACGACCCGGAGCACGCCGGGGGAGTCGTGCTCTACGCGGGCGCGCCGAAGGACGGCCTCCGCTGGCGGTACGCGGTGATCGCCGAAGGCCACGGCCGGCTGGCCCGGTACGAGGAGGCCCTGCACGCGGCATGGTGACATCCCGCCGGAGAGCCCGTCACCACAGGGCCCGGGAGCCCGTCACCACGGCCGGGGCAAGGCCGCGAGCCCGTCGAAGAACCCGGCCAGCGCCCGGACCCCCAGCTCCAGCGCCCGTACCTCGGCCCGCTCGTCCGGGCCGTGCCAGTGGTCCCCGGGCAGCCCCGTCCCGAAGAAGAGCACCGGAGCGTCACAGGCCCGAGACAACTGCGCGGCGGGGGCGGCGCCGCCGTTGCCGATCCGCCGCGCCGGAGCGCCGTACGCCCCGCCCACCGCCCGCAGGAGCGCCCCGAGCGCGGGGTGGTCCTCAGGTGTCGCGTAGGGGTCGGAGATGGTCGGGGAGACGTCGAGACCGTAGTGGAAGTCCGGCTGCCGGTTCCCGTCCAGCCAGGTACGCAGCTGCCCCGCCACCTCGTCGGCCCGCTGGCCGGGGACCAGCCGGAGCAGGATGTCGGCAGCGGCCTCCGCCGGGATCAGCCCCAGCGAGGGGGCACCGCCCCCGCCGGCCGTGAGGCGGGCGACCTCCACCGAGGGCCGCGTCCACAGGCGTTGCGGCACCCCGAATCCGGCTTCGCCGTCGGCCCGGAACGTGCCCGTCTCGGCGAGCCAGTCGGACAGGCGGAAGGGCAGGGTGTCCAGGGAGGCGCGCAGGGCCGGTCCGGGATCCGACACGGCGTCGTAGAACCGGGGCAGCCCGACGCGGCCGCTGCCGTCGCGGAGCAGGCCCAGCAGCCTGCACAGTTCGAAGACCGGGTTCGCGGCCGCGCCGGAGAAGGCACCGCTGTGGAGGTCCCGCCGGGCGCCCCTGACGGTGAGGGTGGCGGTGACGGAGCCGCGGACCAGGGTGCAGACGGCCGGCTCGTCGAGCGACCAGAGCATGGTGTCGGAGACCATGACCACGTCGGCGGCGAGCTCGCCGGCGTGCTCGGACAGCAGCTGGGCCAGGTGCCCGGAGCCGATCTCCTCCTCCCCTTCGACCAGGTACTTCACGGTCACGGCAGGCGCCTCCCGTTGCGCCAGGTGGGCGCGCAGGGCCCACAGGTGGCACATGATCTGGCCCTTGGCGTCGGAGGCGCCGCGCCCGTACAGCCGGCCCGCACGGAGCCGGGGGGTGAACGGCGCGGTCACCCGCCACTCGGACGGATCGGCGGGGTGAACGTCATGGTGGCTGTACACCAGCAGCACCGGGGCGCCGGGATCCGCCGCCGGCCGGCAGCCGTACACCGCCGGCAACCCGTCGGTCTCCCACACCTCCGCCCGGGGCCAGCCCGCCCCGTGCAGCGCGTCCACCAGCCAGCGGGCGGAACGGCCTACCTGGGCCGCGCGGTCGGGGTCCGAGGAGACCGACTCGACGGCGACCCATTCCGCCAGTGCCGCGAGGGCCTCCGGCCCCGGTCCTGGCCCCGGCCCTCGCAGGTCACGGCTCATGGCCGACGCCTGCCCCGCCCGCCGCCGCCCAACCGCCCGCGGCGGGGGACTCGGCCGGGAGGCCCGCCGCGGCGCCGCGGTTCGCCGGTGCGGTGCCGGCGGCCGTGCGTGTCCGGCGGGCCTGGCGGGTGGTTTCCTGCGAGGATCGAGGAGCTGGGGTCACGTGGTCGCCGCGAAGCGGCCGCTCTTGTGGCCTCTGCCCCCTGTGCCCCCGGTCGGCATCCCCCCCCGCCGGCCGGGGCCCGCCCCGGCCAGCCCACCCCCCGGCTGGTCGGGGCCCTTGCGTACGGGCCCTTGGGCCTGCCCATGGGCCTTCCGGACCGTGCGGCCCGCCCGGAGCGCCGCACGGCCGTTCGGGAGATCACGCGCGGCCGTCGCGGGCACGGCCACCGCGGGCGGCGCGGCCGTCGGTGTGCCGGGGGGATTCAGGTGTGGAGGCGGCTGTTCGGGCCGTCCTGGCTGTCGGCCGTCTCGTCGTTGAACCAGTAGTCGCCGGCGGCGAGGTAGCGGAAGGAATGGGTGCTGTGGCGGGGGAGCGCGACGGTGGCGGCGCGGGTGCCGTCGCCACGGGGCTGGAGGGGGTGGGCGGCGGGGTTCCAGTGGTTGAAGTCGCCGACCACGCTGACCGGCCCGTCGGGAGTGTGGGCGGGGAGGACGAAGGTGACCTGGGTGCGGCCCTTGACCTGCTTGCGTTCGAGCACGGGAGTCTCCAGCGGCGAAGTGAGGGGGAGTGCGCCCGTGCATCCTCGCCCCGACGCCCACCGGGAGTGCGCGGACAGGGCCGCCGACGGCATCGACGTCACCCGGGCAGTCGCCTGCCGGTGCGGCGCCGCCGCGGCGCCCGGCCGTCACGGCGCGGGGGGCCTGGCGTCGTCCGTGGGGCGGCCGTGTCCGCGGCCCTTCCCGACGGGCCGACCGGCCCTGCCGGCCGTCAGGGGCTCAGGCGCCGCGCTGCCTGTCGCTGTGGCTGCGCAGCCGGCGGGTGTGGTCCTTGACGGCTTCGACGCGCCGGGCGAGATCGCCGTGGGTGCCGTGCAGATCGTCCTGGGTGGCGGACAGCGGTTCCACCAGGCGGGCCGCGTCATGGTGGGCGAGGGCCTTGTTGAGCTCGTCGATCCTGCCGTGCGAGCCGGCGGGAAGGTCGGTCAGCCCGATGATCTGTCCGGCCAGCTGCCGCAGCGTGCTCGCGTTCTCCCGCGCCCAGGTGGTGACGGTGCGGTCGGCGGCGCGCCGGTCGCGGACGGCTTGGACGCGCTGGTCCCCGGTGGTGTCGGCGGCCCCGGGGCGAAGCCGCAGGTAGCGGCGTTCGGCCGCCTGCCTGCTGGCCACGCCCAGCGGGCCGGCGAGGTCGGCCCAGCTGGCACCGGCCGCCCGGGCGGTCTCGATCAGCGCGCTTTCCCATCCGGCGAGCTCCTCGCGCGTCTCGCGCAGGAGCCGGAGGGAGTCCAGGGCGCGCCCGGGGCCGTCCGCCGGATCGAGGGCGCCGTCGGCCTCGGCGGCGTGCACCTCGTGGATCGCCGTCCGGATGGCTTCCAGAGCGCTCGCGGCGGCCCAGAAGGAGGCCGGAGCCGGCCTTCGGGAGGCGGGCGGGCTGGCCTGGGCGTCTTCACCAGAAGGGGACATGGAGCACTCCAGCCTGTTGTCGTCCATCGGATGACATCATTGTTGTCATCGTTCCGATGACATGCTACAACAGAGGGAGATGGAAGCGCATTGGCAGTTCCTGCCTGAACCGACTGGAGGTGTTTCGCGATGTTGATGCGCACTGACCCGTTCCGCGAGATGGACCGGATCATCCAGCAGCTGTCGGGTACGTCCGGGACGTGGTCGAAGCCGTCCGTGATGCCGATGGACGCCTACCGCGAAGGCGAGGAGTACGTCATCGCCTTCGACCTCCCCGGCGTGAGCCCCGACGCGATCGACATCGACGTCGAGCGGAACATGCTGACAGTGAAGGCCGAGCGCCGGCCCGCCGTGAAGTCGGACGACGTGCAGATGGAGCTGTCCGAGCGGCCCCTGGGCGTCTTCTCCCGGCAGATCGTGCTCGCCGACACCCTCGACACCGAGCACATCGCCGCCGACTACGACGCGGGTGTCCTGACCCTGCGCATCCCGATCGCCGAGCGCGCCAAGCCCCGCAAGATCAGCATCAAGGCGGACGGCGGCCGCAAGCAGATCAGCGGCTGACGCCCCGGGACGCTCCCTGCCCCCCCGGCAGGCAGCCGGCCGCCCCGCGGAGCCGGCGAAGGACGGGACCGCTCTTCCCTCCCCCTCGGCACCCGTCCTTCGCCCCTCCACCCCCGGACCCGCAGACCGTTTCCGTGGAGGTCTCAGGCGATGACCCTGCGATGGGACGCGTTCCTCGACCACGTCCAGGAACGCGGTGAATACAACACCCGCCAGGAGGCGGACCGAGCGGCCCGCGTCGTACTGGCCCTGCTCGGCGCCCACCTCCTCGGAGCGGAACGGAGCGAACTCGCGGCGCGCCTGCCCGAGTCCTACGCCCTGATCCTGCTCAACCCGCTCCCCGCGGCGGAGCCCCTCAGCCCGGAACGCTTCGTCCGTGCCACCGCGGCATGGATCGAGGGCGCCTCCCAGGCCACCGCGACCTGGGACGTCTCCGCCGTCCTCAGCGTCGTCGCCGACGCCGCGGGCGAGGAACTCACCCGGCGCATCCTGTTCCAGCTCCCGGCCGGGTACGACACCCTCTTCGGCCGCCCGCAGCCCGCCTGAGCGCGGGCCGCGCGGCCACCAGCCCACCCCGACCCTCACACGAGAAAGGCGTGACAGTGCTCGACCAGCCCGTACTCTCCTCACAGACGCTCGGCACGACCTACGAGCAGATGCTGGAGCAGGTCCGATACGACGGCGCCTACCCCACCACGGAACGCGCCGCGGAAGCGGTACAGCGGGTCATGACCGCCCTCGGCCGGCAGCTCACCGAGGAGGAACGCGACGACCTCGCGCGGTGTCTCCCGCTCGAGGCCGCGCTGGCTCTCCGCGCGCACGTCCCGCAGGCCGCCCCGCTCACGGGCTGGAACTTCGTCAAGGACCTCGCCACGCGCACCGGCCGCACTCCCGCCGTCGCCCGCTGGGAGACCGGCGCCGTCCTGACCGTCGTGGCCCGCCTCGCCGGCCCCGCCCTCCTGAACCGCCTCACCGATCGCCTGCCGGAGGGCTGGGCCCTCCTCTTCGGCCAAGCCGAACTCCGGCGCAGCCAGGCGGCCTGACGAACGGCCGGCCGGTACGGCCCCGGTGGCGGCGGACGGACACGTACTCCCGGACACGGCACCGACTGCACGAAGGCGGCGAGGTGAGCGCCATGGACCGCAGCTTCCGGGTCACCGTGCGACGCCACGGACCCACCGTGCACCTGACCCTGGCGGGCGAGCTCGACATGGACACCTGGCCCGCCCTCCAGGAGACGGTCGCCGGCCTGGAGGACGACACCCCGGCCGTCGTCGCCTGCGACATGCGCGGCCTCGACTTCCTCGACATCACGGGCCTGCACGGCCTCCTGGAGCTCGCCCGCCGCCTCCACGACCACGGAATCGCGTTCTTCGCCTACGACTGGCAGCAACAGCCCCGCCTCCTCCTCGACCTCGCCGACGGGCTCCTCCCCTCCACCGGCCCCTCCGCCCTCATCGCCGGCGCCGCCCCGACACGTCTGCCGCGCCGCGCCCTCGGCAGCACCGCGCCCGCCCACCGCACGGCCGGCACCAGGGCGGCCCGCCCCGATCCGGGCAGCGCCACTCCGGAGCCCGGCAGGGCGGACTAACCTGGGCCACTGTGAACCGAAGACGGCAGAAGAAACTGTCAAGGCGACTCGTCGAAGCTTCGACGTTCGGGCGGACCGACCGTGTCAGGGCACTCCTGCGGGCCGGCGCCGACCCGGAGACGGCCAACGCGGAGGGCACTACTCCTTTGTACGCGGCGTCCGTTCACGGTTCTCTTGACACGGTCCGCCACCTCCTGGCGGCCGGCGCCTCCCCGAACACCGAAAGCGGACGCGGCGCCGAGGGGACTCCCTTGTGCGCGGCCGCGTGCTGGGGCCACACCGACACGGTGCGCGAACTGCTCGCCCAGGGCGCGGACCCCAACCTCCGGGAGGACCACGGCACGGGCCGTACCCCACTCGGCTGGGCGCTGACGGGACCGTACCAGGAGACCGTCGACGCACTCCTCGCCGCGGGAGCCCGCCCGCACACGGGCTCGTGAGCGCCGCGCACGGGGCGCCGGCACGGGAGACTGCTACGGTCTCCCCGGCACGCGGGACGCGCGCCACCACGGACCGGGAACAGGGAGGTTGATGAATATGGCCGTCGACGGCCTTTCTCGGCATGCCCTCTTCCGGACCGTGCGCTGACGCGACGCGGTCCGGTCGTTCCGAACGACCTGGAGACAACCGTGCGTCACGCACCTTCGAACGACCTCACCGATCTGACCACCGAGCGGCTGGTGCTCCGCCGCTGGACGCCCGAGACCGTCACCGCCGTCCTCACCGCCGCCGCCGGCGCGGAGGCTCAAGCCGGCTCGCGGCCGGCCGACTGGGCCGAGGACTTCCCCGCCGACGGCGACCGCGTCATCGCGGGACTCCTGGGCGACCACCCCGACTGGCTCGGCACGTACGGCCACCGGCTGATCGCCGAACGGGACAGCGGCCTCGTGGTGGGCTCGATCGGCCTGTTCTGGCCGCCGGACGAGGGCGTCCTGGAGCTCGGGTACGGCGTGGTCCCCTCCCGCCGGGGCCGGGGCTACGCCACCGAGGCCACCAGGGCGCTCGCCGCGCACGCCCTGGCCGCGCCCGGCGTCCACACGGCGGCTGCCGCCGTGGAACCGTCGAACCCGGCCTCCGTCCGCGTCCTGGAGAAGGCCGGCTTCGAACGGTACGAGACCGGGCGTGCCGAGGACGGCAGTGGGCCGGCCCGCTACCGGATGACCTCGACGCCGGAGCACCGTCAGCGGTGAGCCGTTCGGGCCGGCGGCGGTCCAGGCAGACCGCCGCCGGCCCCCCGGGGGCCGGCGACGACCTCACGGGCGGGCGGTGCGGCGGCTGTCGGAGGCATCGTGCATGATCAGGGGCCTTTGCACCGTTCCCGAGGGGGATTCCGATGAGACGCTCCGCACCCGTACCCGCTGCCCTGGCCGCCCTGCTCGCACTCGCCGCCACGGCCGGCTGCGGCGCGCAGACCGTGAAGGCGAGTGCCGAAGCGCCGGCGAAGCCCGCCGCGGGCCCCGCGACGAGCAGCCCGCCGGCCCCCGTCAAGGTGCCCCCGCTCTCGGCGGAGGAGGCACGGGGCGTGGTCAAGGACCTCACCCCGAAGGTCGAGGCCGACAACTTCGACGCCGAGTACTGGAAGGGCGTCACCGAGGGCCCGCTGCTCGAGCAGCAGCTCGCCGTCGTGGAGACCGGCAAGAAGTACGGCACCGACCGGGAGCCGGAACCCGCCGACGAGCCGAAGACGGACCCGGCGGTGCACACGTGGACCACCGGCAAGGACGACGGCGGCGACCGGTGGATCCTGGGCGCCCACGAGGTCCAGGGCCGCACCGTCGGCGACGCCGGGAAGAAGGCAGTGCTGCGCTGGTCGCTGTTCCACCAGCAACGGGCCGGCGCGCCCTGGCTCGCGGCGTTCGTCGCCCGCGCTCCCGAGCCGACGGCCCTTCCGCCGATAGCCGTCGGGCCCGATGGCCGGGCGGTCACCGGCGGGGACACGACGGGGCTCGGCGCCGACCCCTCGAAGGTCTGCGGGCAGTACGGCGACTACCTCCACACCGACGCCGGTACGGGTGGCGTGAAGTGGAGCCAGGACGTCACCGAGCGGAAGACGGCCTCCGCCGAAGGGCTGGAGGGCATGCGCAAGTCGCTCGGCAAGGGCGCCAAGGCCGACTTCGGCATCGACGTCAACCGCACCCCGCACGGCCCCGTCTGGCGCACGACGGACGGCGGGGCGCTCGTGGCCTGCACCGCCGTCAGCAAGGTCTTCACGGAGCTGGGCCCGGGGCGGTCGACGACCTTCAGCAGCAGCGGCTGGGCCGGCACGACGGGCATCCCCTGGGCCTCGTTCACCCAGCGGATCATGGCCCTGACCGTGCTGAAGGTGTCGGCGGGCGCCGCGGGCGAGGTGTCCGTAGCGGCGGAGTCCAACCTGCCGTACTCCTTCGAGGGCACGAAGTACACCGGCTGACCGGCGGCTGCCGGACGAGCGCGGTCCGCGGTGGCGGCCGACGCGGGTACGTCCGAGCCGCCCGAGGCCGCGTCGCGCGGACGCCGGCCCCCGGGCACCGGCCGGCCGGAGTCCGCGAGCCGAAATCGCCGGGACCTCCACGGCGCGCTGGGTAGAGGATGGGCTTCGGTGCGAGCCGCCCGAGTGAGGAAGAGGCCATCAGCATCGCGTACGTGACGGCGCTGATCCTGGGCGGTACGTATCTCGCCGCCCAGTTCCGCCGCCGGAGGCTCGCCGAGGCGCCCCGTTGTCTGGTGATCGTTTCGCGCATCAACACCCGTTGACCACGGGCCTTTGACCGGTCGACAATATGCTACTTACACGTAACTTGCGGTCGGGGGCGGCCGGTCGAGCGCCAGGCCCGCCCCGATCGGCACCGACGTCAGCGACCGCACCGACGCGATCGCGCGGGCGGTCCGCCGCACCCGGGCCGCCGCGCGGATCCGCCACCGCATGACCAGAACGGAAAGCGCCACATGCCGCAGACAGCCGACTCGGGCCGGCCCACCGCACTGGTGATCGGCGCCAGTGCCACCGGACTCTTCGCCGCCTCCGTCCTCGCCGAGTTCGCCGATGTGGTGGTCGTCGAACGCGACAGGCTTCCCGACGGTCCGGAGAGCCGCAAGGGAGTTCCGCAGGCCCGCCACGCCCATCTCGTCTGGAGCGGCGGAGTGCAGGCCTTCGACGAGCTCCTCCCGGGGTTCACCGACAGCGTCGTCGAACAGGGCGGCCGACTGGTCCGCATCATGGGCGACATGGTCTCCCGGGCCCCGAACGAGGTCTGGTTCCGCCGCTTCGAGGGCGGCCGCCACCGCAACCTGGTGTGCTCGCGCGACCTCCTCGACCACGTCCTGCGCGAGCGCGTCCTGCGCGACCCGCGCATCACCCTCCACGAGGACTCCACCGTCGAGTGCCTCGAAGGCGGACCCGGCCGGGTCACCGGTATCCGCGTGCGGACCGGCACCGGCGCCCGGACCCTCCACGCCGCCCTCGTCATCGACGCTTCGGGGCGCGGGTCGCGCGCCCCCGCGTGGCTGGAGGCCCTCGGCCTGCCCCGCGTCGCCGAGCGGCGGGTCGACGCCGGCGTCGCCTACGCCACCCGCTCCTACCGGGCCCCGGCCGCGGCCGCCGACGGCTTTCCGCTCGTCAACGTCCAGGCCAACCCGGCCAGGACGCCCGGCCAGGGCGGCATCATCCTGCCCGTCGAGGACGGCCGGTGGATCGTCACCCTCTGCGGTACGCGGGGCGGCGAGCCGGCGAAGGACCCCAGTGCCTTCGCCGGCTTCGCCCTGGGGCTGGGCGACCCGGTCATAGGGCGGCTCCTCGAAGCGGCCGAACCCCTGGGGGAGGTCGTGACCAGCCGCAGCACCGCCAACCAGCGCCGCTACTACGAGAAGATGAAGCACTGGCCCGACGGATTCGCCGTCCTCGGCGACGCCATCGCCGGCTACAACCCCGTGTACGGGCACGGCCTCACGGTGGCCGCCCAGTGCGCCCTCGCCCTGAGGGGCGTCCTGCGCTCCGCCGGGCTCACCGCCTCCGGTACGGCCCGCCGGATCCAGCGCGCCGCGGCCCGGCCCGTTTCCGGTGCCTGGGACCTGGCCGTCGGCCAGGACGCCTTCTATCCCGGCGCCACCGACACGCCGCCCAAGGCCGTCGAGAAGTTCCTCGCGCGTTTCGTCGACCGGGCCGTCGAGACCGGCGCGCGCAGCCCCCGGGCCCTCGGCGCGCTCCTGGACGTCATCAGCCTCGAGAGGCCCGCGACGCGCCTGTTCTCCCGCGACATGCTGGTACCGATGTTCCTCGGCCCCAAGAAGCCGCACATACAGGGCCCGCCCCTCACGCACGACGAGCGGAAGGTCATCGCCGGGGCGGCATCCGGCCCCGTCCGGTGATCCGTACGCGTCCGGTGACCGCTGGAGCGCCGCCAACTCGCTGCCACGACTGTGGCAGTTGAGCCGGAGGGCGTGGATGCGCTGCCACGACTGTGGCAGGATGACGGTCGCAGCTGCCGCTGCTGTGGCCTGCATCCCGGTGGCGCCGGGATCATCCGTCCTGTGTGATCTCGGGAGACCGACCCGTGACAGAAGCATCCTCCGTACCGCCGGCGGCCTCGGCCGGGAGTGCCGCCCGGCCCAGTCCGTACGAGCGCCACGGCGTCGACGGCATCGCGTTCCGCGCGGCCCCGCTGCCCGATCAGGGGCGCGCCGACCCGCTCCGGTCGCTCGACGCCCACGGGGACGCCCGATGAGCAGCATGTACTACTACATACCCGCCCTCCTCTTCCTCGTCTCCTTCGCGATGAGGGTGCCGGGACTCGTTCGGAACTGGCGCGAGCCCCTGGTCCGTTCCGTGGCCGCGGTACTCGCCCTGGGCGCCGTCGTCTTCCTGTTAGCCGCTCCGCCGACGGTCTCCGAGGTGAACCGGCTCACCGGCGTCGCCAACTTCTCGGCCCCGCTCGTCCACGCCGTCGTCACCGCCGGGAGCGCCAGCATCATCAACCTGATGCTGACCTGGCGGGGAGGGCCGGAGGACCGGCGCCTGACGGCGACCCGCTGGTGCGCCGGGGCCTACGCCGTGGTCATCGTGCTGCTGCTCGCGCTGTTCGCGCTCGGGGACGCGCCCGACGAACGCCCGCGGGACTTCGACACGTACTACGCCACCAGCCCCTACCTCCGGGAGATGATCCTCCTCTACGTGCTGGGGCACGCGGTGGCGACCGTCGTCCTGTCGGCCCTGTGCCTGCGCTGGGCGCGCGAGGTGGCCGGCCTGCTGCGCGCCGGGCTGCTCCTCATCGTCGCCGGAGGGGTGCTGAACCTCGGCTACGCCGCGTTCAAGCTCCTCGCCGTCGGTGCCCGGTGGGCGGGCCACGACTGGGACGCCGCCAGTACGACGGCGGCTCCCTCCCTGGCCGCCCTCGCCTCGCTGCTCCAGTGCGTCGGCTTCGCCCTGCCCGCCGCCGGCCAGGGCCTGCTGGAGTGGTGGCACCGGCGGTCGCGGTACAGGCGGCTCGCTCCGCTGTGGGAGACCATGCGCGCGGTGATTCCGTACGAACTGGTGCCCCTGCCCCGGTGGTCGTCGCTGAGCAGGCGTCACCTGCGGCGGACCTGCGACATCCGCGACGGCCTGCGGCTGCTGGCCCCCTACCTCGAGCACGGCACGGGTCCGGCCGCCGAGCGGGCCCTCGCGGCGAGCCCCGGCGCGCTGAAGCCGGAGGCGGCCCGGCACGCGGCGCTGGTGATCGCGGCGTTCGACTCCCTGCGGACCGAGCCCGGCGACGGCGGCGTCGAAACCCTGATCGACAGCGACGACGGGCTCGTACGCCTCTCCGACGCGGTCCGGGTCATGGGCGTGCTCTCCGGGGTGGCGAAGGAACCGGTCCCCTCGCCGGTGGCGGGGCAGGGCCTGCGCTGAAGCCCGCCCGTCATCGTCGCTTTCCTGCCACGGCTGTGGCAGGTTGGCCGGAGACTCGTGGTCGTACAGCCACGGTTGTGGCAGGCTCGGGGTCGTGGCCGCCACCGCCGTGGCCCTGCCTCCCGGTGGCGCCGGGATGACTCGTCCTGCGTGACTTCGGGGAGACCAACCGGTGACAGAACCCACTGCCCTGCCACCCACGGCCGCCGCACGACTGGCCTCCGTCATCGAGCGGGTCGCGGAACTGGGAGCCAAGCTCGGCCGCGGCCGTGACGAGGTCCTGGACCCCGGGCCGCTGAGCCACGCCTCCGGGGTGCCCCTCGACGTGGTCCGGGAGCTCCTCGCCGGGAGGGAAGCGGGGGAGCCGGACATCCACGAGCGCTTCCGCCAGCGGCTGGACCTGCTGCACTCGACGTACCTCAAGGAGAACGGCCGCAAGTACTCGCACGGCGAGATCGCCCGGGCGAGCGGGATCTCCCGCCAGCAGGTGCAGGCGCTGCTCGGCGGCGACCGCCGGCCGACCATGGACCACTGCGCCCGGCTGGAGAGGTTCTTCCAGAGGCCGGCCGGCTTCCTCCAGTCCGAGGACGCCGACGCACTCCACTGCGCCCTGACCGCCGTCGAGAAGACGCTGCTCCACGAGTACAGCGAGCGGAACGTTCCCGCGGCAGCCGCCGACGGCGCCGGCGGCCCGAGCCTCTACGCCCGGCACGGCGTCGACGGCATCGCCCTTCGCGCGGCCCTGCTGCCCGACCAGGGGCGTACGAAGCTGCTCCAGTGGCTGGACAACTACATGGACGAGTACGCCTCCGAGCAGAAGCCGGACGCGGCCGGGAACCCGCCCTGAGAGCGCCTGCCCGGGGTTGATCCCCGGCACGAGTCGAGGAATCCGAAGGGGCGGCGTCCCGCGGAACTGCCGTGCCGTCGAGCGCCGGCCGTGCGGGCGCGCCGATGGAGTGGATCCTGCCGGGGCCGCACGCGTTCTTGCCCCTGGACAGAGCAGGGCAGAGGAGAGATTCGTGTTCAAGCAGCGGGAGATACGGCAGTCGGCCGGAGGCCTCGCGGTCGCCGGACGCCAGAGCACATGGGCGGCGGAGCACAACGGCGCCGCCGCCAAGAAGCACGCCGGGCAGGAGCGGGCCGCCGAACGCTACGGGCTCGAACCGGCCCGCTCCGTCCAGCACCTCCTGGACGACGCGCCCGCGCCCCCACTGGACCGGAGCACGACCTCCGGCCGGATCGAGGCCGCCCCCGGCCACGACGCGGTACGGGGCTGACGTGACCGATCCGGGCTTCCACCTCGTCTACTCGCTGCTGATGGCGTGCTCGGCCTCCGGCATCGACGCTCAACCCCTGCTTCGACCGACGACCCGGCCCTGCGGGCCCGCGCCCTCACCGAGCGCGCGCCAGGGGTGCCGAGTCCGCCGGGGCCGCCGCGGCGGAGGCGCTTCGCCCCGACCCCGCGCACAGCGTGATCACCTCCTCACGAGTCCTGCAGGACGGGCCCTGGGAGCGGCGCGACCTCGTACGGATCTCCCACTCGCTGCTCCGCGTCCCCGCCGGGATCCAGGGCGTGCCGGGTGCCGCAGCCGTGAGGAAGCCGGCATGACGCCCCCGCGCGGTGTCCGGACCGAAGGGGAGACCCCATGACCAACGTGTTCTTCTACCTCGTCGTCGGCGTCCTGTCCGTCGCCTTCGCGCTGAGGGTGCCCCGACTCCTCAGGCACTGGCGTGACCCTCTCGTCCGTTCGGTGTCCTTGCTCCTGCCACTCGGCGCAGCCGTGTTCTTCTTCGCCGCTCCGCCGACCATCGCCCAGGTCAACACGCTGACCGGCATCGCCAACTTCTCGGCACCGCTGGTCTACTGCATCGTCACCGTCGCGAGCGCCGCCCTCATCCACCTGACCATCACCTGGCGCGGGGGACCGGAAGACCGCCGGCAGGCCGCCACGCGCTGGTGCGTCGGCGCGTACGCGGTGGTCTGCGCCGGACAGCTCACCCTGTTCGCCCTGGGTGACGCACCGGACGAACGCCTCAGGGACTTCGACACCTACTACGCCACCACCCCCTACCTCCGCGAGATGATCGTCCTCAGCCTCCTGGCCTACGGGGCGGCGATCGGCGTGCTGGGCCGCCTGTGCTGGCGCTGGTCGCGCGAGGTCACGGGGCTGCTGCGCACCGGCCTGATCCTCATCGTGACCGGTGCCGTGCTGGGTCTGGGATACGTGGCCTGCAAACTCCTGGCGATCGGCGCCCGCTGGGCCGGCCACGACTGGGACGGCGTCAGTACGGCGCTCGCGCCCAACGTGTCCTTCGTGGCCTCGCTCTGCCAGTGCGTCGGGTTCGTCCTGCCCTCCGTGGGCCAGGGGCTGACGGGCTGGTGGCGGCGGTGGTCACAGTACCGGCGGCTCCGGCCGCTGTGGCTGACGATGCGCGAGGTGACCCCGTACGAACTGGTGCGCATCCCCTGGTGGTCCTCACTCGGCAGGCGTCACCTCCGGCGGACCTGCGACATCCGTGACGGACTCCGGTTGCTCTCGCCCCGTACCGACCGTGACGCGCGCCAGGGCAGTCAGGGGCACACGACCCGTCCGGGTGCCGTGAGGCCGGAGGCCGCGCGCCACGTCTCGATGGTGACCACCGCGTTGAGGACCATGAGCGGCACCCACCCCGACGGCGCCGACGGGCACCTGGAGAGCATGCTCGCCGGTGACGACGACGAGCTCGTCCGCCTCTCCGAGGCGCTGCGCGTCCTGGCCGTTCCCCGCCCCGGGTCCGATCACACACCCGGTTCGCCGGCCGTCCCACAGACCGCCGTCATCGGCGGACCGCACCCCGACAGCCCCCCGGCGCACGCCGGTCGCGCCGAGCGATGAGGCCCGGTCACGCCGGTCCTCCGGTCACCCGGCTTCCGTCCCGCTGACGATCCCCGCACTTGCCCCGGTCCACGAAAGAGCAGCCACATGACCCAGCCCCGCGCCCCCTGGACCACAGCGGCACCCAGGCGTGCCATCGTCATCGGCGGAGGCCTGGCCGGCATGCTCGCGGCGGCCGCGCTGCGCGGCCTGGTGCGGGAAGTCCTCGTGGTCGACAGCGACGAACTGCCGGACGGCCCGGTGCCCCGGCGGGGGCTTCCCCAGGCGAGCCACGCCCACATGTTCTGGGGACGCGGGGTGAACGCCGCCGAAGCCCTCCTGCCCGGAGCCACCGCCCGGTGGATGGAGGCCGGGGCCAACCGCATCCCGATCCCCACCGGCATGGTCGGATTCACCCCCGAGGGATGGCTCAGGCGCTGGAACCAGGAGACGTCGTTCCTCATCGCGTGCAGCCGCGACCTCCTGGACTTCGTGGTCCGCGACCTCGTCCTCTCCGACACCAGCGTGCGGGTCCTGCCGCGCACCCGGGTCGAATCCCTCACGGGCAGCGCCGCCCGCGTCACCGGCGTACGCGTACGCCGGGCCGACGGCCGGGAAGAAGTCCTCGGGGCCGACTTCGTCGTCGACGCGAGCGGACGGGGGTCCAGGGCTCCCCACCACCTGGAGCAGCTGGGGGTCGTCCCCGCTCCCGAACGGTCTCTGGACCTCGGCTTGACGTACGCGAGCCGCGTCTTCCGCGCGCCCGAAGGCGCCACCGGATTCCCCCTCGTCGTGGTGCAGTCCGACCCGCGGACGGCGCGCCCCGGGAAGAGCGGCAGCATCCTGCCCATCGAGAACGGCCAGTGGATCGTCACGACGGCCGGCACCCGAGGGGGCGAGCCCACAGGGAGGACCGAGGACTTCGAGGCCTTCGCCCGCAGCCTGCGCCACCCCGTCATCGGCGAGATCATCTCTGGCCTGGAGCCACTGACCGAGGTGACGGTCAACCGCAGCACGCGCAATACACGCAGGTACTTCGAGGACGTCAGGAACTGGCCGGAGCGGTTCGTCGTGCTGGGAGACGCCCTGGCGGCCTTCAACCCCATCTACGGGCACGCCATGTCGGTCGCCGCCCAAGCGGCCCTCACGCTCCGCCGCCTCGTGGCGTGCCACGGCGTCGACGCCCCACGGCTGGCGAAGCGCGTCCAGCGGGCCGTGGCCAGACCCGTCGCGGCGGCCTGGGACCTGGCACTGGGCCATGACGTGCTCTACCCGGGAGCCCAGGGAGGCGGCCCGACCCGCAAGGACAGGATCGTGGCCGGCTACACGTACCGCCTGCTGAACACCTGCTGCGGCAACTTCACGATGACGAAGGACTTCTTCGACGTCACCTCCCTCCAAGCCCCGCTGACCAGCCTGGTCAGACCGCGAGTGCTGCTCGGTGCCCTGCGGGGCCCCCTGCGCCCACCCCTGACCGGGCCGCCCCTGACGGCTCGGGAACTGGCCCTCGTACGCGGCGCCGAGCAGACGCCGTAAGGGGGAGTGGCCGGCCGGACCGTGCTGTCCAGCACCGACGACGAGACGTCCGGCATTCCCGTCTCCCCGGCGGGAGCGCGTGCCGTGCGGCGCTGCCGCCGCCCGGCTACTCCGCGAAGTACCAGGTGACGTGGACGCTCCCCTGGCCGACCGGCGCGAGCGCGGCGAACGCGGCCCGCGTGAGAGCGAGGCCGTACCTGCCCGCGCCGGGGGCCGCGTCAAGGACCGTCGCCGTCACGGACTTTCCCTCGTACGCGACGACGACCTTCCTCCCGCAGTGCGCGGCGGCGGGTACCGAACCGAACGTGCCGGGGTCGAGCGCGACGGCGAAGTCGCCGTCGCCCACCGCCTCGCCGCATGCTCCCTCCATGCCGTAGGCGGGGCGGTAGTACGTGGCCGTCCCTTCGTGGCGTTCCGTCGGGCGTTCCGTCGGTCCGCCCGGCGCCGGGGGAGGGGCGGAAGGGGACGTCTCGGCTTCCCCGGGGGCGGGCTCGCCCGGTTGCTCCGAATCGCTCGCGGCCGAGACGGCGATGCCGGTGTGCTCCGAAGCGGAGGCGGTGGCGACCACAGCAGCGGAACCGACGGCGAGCAGTACGGCTATCGCGGTTTCGGCGGTTCTTGCTTTCATCGCGCTCTCTCTTTCGAATGCCGCGTTCCACGACGTGGACCCGGCCGGTTCCCGGCATCGCCGGCGGCCGAAGGCCCCGGCGGACCCATGGTCACGAGCCGCACTAACACTTCCCTAACGCTCCGCGACGCGCCCCCTACACGCCTTGCGGATGTGTCGCAAAAGCGCCAGGCCCCCCACCAGGAGTGACCCGAGGGCCACGGCTGCAGGGCAGACCGCGCGCTCCCGCCGTACCGGAACGCGCTCGCCTGTTCGTGTGGCGCTCGCGCGGCGACATGGCAACGGCCCGTCACTTTCCGTAACCTCAAGGAGCTCGGGTACCTTCTGCCGGTCCCGCGCGGCCACGCCCGCATGAGATCCACGACCCACCTGTACGCCCTGATCTGAGCGGGCTATCGAAGAGTCACGGAGGAAGGGCCATGCCCAAAGGACTGTCCATCCACATCGGCCTCAACGAGATCGACGAGACCCGCTACGGAACCAAGGGCGAGCTGAAGAACTGCGAGAACGACGCCCTGGCCATGAGGAACGTGGCCGAAGCCACCGGCTTCACCCCCCTCGCGACCCTGCTCACCAAGGACGCCACGAGCGAGAAGGTCACCTCCGTACTGCAGGAGGCCGCCGCCCAGCTCACCGCCGGCGACCTCCTGCTGCTCACCTACGCCGGCCACGGAGCCCAGGTCCCCGACAAGAACGGGGACGAGCCCGACCGCCGCGACGAGACGTGGGTGCTCTACGACCGGCAGTTCATCGACGACGAGCTGTACGCCCTCCTCGGCTCCTGCGCCGAAGACGTACGCGTCCTCCTGCTCTCCGACAGCTGTCACAGCGGCACCGTCGCGCGGGACGTCTCGCTGTTCCTCGACGACGCGGAACTGGTGCGCACCTTCGACACCAGCGAACCGTCCGCAGTCCGTGCCCGCATCCGTGTCCTGCCGCAGGACGTCCAGTTCCGCGACTACCAGCGCGACCAGGAGCGGTACGACGCGATCCAGCGCTCCGTGCCCGCGCTGGACCAGCAGGACATCGGGGCCGACGTCCTGCTGATCTCCGGCTGCCAGGACAACCAGACCTCCAGCGACGGCGTGGGAAGCAACGGCCTGTTCACAGAAACACTGCTCAAGACCTGGAGGAACGGAGCGTTCCAGGGAACGTACGCGACCCTCCACCGCCAGGTCGTCGAGGCGATGCCCTTCTACCAGACGCCCAACATGTTCCGGACGGGCAAGGCCACGCAGGAGTTCCTCTTCCAGTCACCGTTCGCGATCTAGGGGCCGGCTACCGGTGCGGCCAGAACTGGGCCAGGGCCGCCTCGTTGTAGGGCGCGGGGCTCACGCTCAGCTCCCCGGCGAAGGGGCGGTCCAGCACCACCACCAGCAGCAGGCTGAAGCCGATCAGCCCGGCCACCGCCGACACGAACAGCAACTGCATCCTCAGACCGCGCAGACCAAACAGGAACGTGAGCGGGAGGATCACCAGGGCGCCTCCGTACACGAGCACTTGCAGCAGCCCCGGCAGTGAGGTCTCCGCCATCGTGACCCGCGCCCGGCGCTGCCGGCGACGTCGTTGAGGCGGGCGGCGGCCTCCGCGTAGAAGGTCTCGCTGCGCGTGCCGGCCGGCTCGTACGCTTGCAGCGCGGTGTACATGGCGTGCGTCGGCCCGGCGGTCGCCTCGAAGCTGGGCTTCCCCCTCGCGCATCAGGGGCCACTGCACTTCGACGACGGCGTGCACGTAGTCCCCGACCGCCCGTTCCACACGGGCACGCTCGGCGGGAGGAAAGGCTTCGGCACTGCGGACGACGAGGGCCAGGCCGGTGGCTTCGCCGGCGACGATGTTCTGCGTGTTCTCCAGCTGCGTCCAGAGGGCGACGACGAAGGCGAGGATGATGCCGTAGATCGCGCCGAACATCCCGAGGGTGACACCGACCATCTCGTTGTGCTCGCCGTTCGCGAGGTGCGGGAACCGGCGGCGAGCGGCCAGGCTCCCCCCGAGGGCCAGGGCGACGAAGCCGCCGACGATGACGACGCCGAGGAAGAACGTACTCAGGTGATCCAAGAGCCAGAGGATCATGCCCTGCTCAACGTCGATCCCCTGCGGAAAGAGCGGCTTCCCCCGAGTCGAAGGTCCGGCCGCCCGCCGGTGGCGGCGGACGGCCCTCCCGGGGTGCCGGGCGTCGCGTCAGTCGACCTTCTGCCAGTGGGTGACCCGCACCGCTCCCTCCCCGGCGCCGATGTGCGCGTACATCGCGAGGTGTTCGGGAGCGAGGAAGGTGTCCTTCTTCTCCTGGAAGAACTCCTCGTCGTACCAGGCCACGTCGAAGATGACCTTGCCGCCGGCCTGGCCGTTGCGTTCCACCCAGGTCCGCTGCCAGTCGTACGGGCCGTCCGCCTGCTCGGCGAGACGCTCGTCGGAGGCCCGCAGCGCCTGGACGCAGCGCTCCAGCGCCTCGTCGGAGGCGAGGTCGATCTCGCAGTGGGACTGGGCGACGATGGTGCGTTCGCCCCGGCGTCCGGGCGCGGAGTCGCCGAGGAGCACCAGTTCACGGGTTACGGGGGTGCCGGGAAGGATCGTGCTGGACATGGGTTTCCCCCTCTGACGGGCGGCAGGATCTGCCTGGCGCCCTCTGAGATCAGACACGATGTGCTCGACCGTGCGGTCGCTCGACCGTATGCGGTCGGCTTTCGACGCTAGGGACGGCCCGACGGCCCGTCAACGCGTGGGAGCGGGAATCGGCCACCTACTCCTGCGTGGGATCGGCCACCTGCTCCGGAGGCCGGGACGGCTTCGGATCGTCCGCACCGACGGTGTGCCGCAGCAGCACCGGACTGCCCGCCAGGGTGACGACCAGGGTCCCCAGACCCGCCAGCTCCAGGGCCCCGGCGCCGCCGAGCAGCGTCGAGGCCGGCCCGCCCAGGGCGGTCCCCGCCAGGTTGGCCCCGTTCAGCGTCGCACCCGAGGTGGCGAAGGCCCGGCCCCGTACCTGCGCGGGCACCCGGGCGTGGATGAGGTTGCGGATGGCGAGCCCCTGGAGGGAATTGGCGACGCCGGTCAGGACGAACGCCACCGCCGTGACGGCGAAGACCGGCACCGCGGCCCCGACGGCGAGCGCGGTCCCCATCAGGACCCCGGCCCCGACCAGGACCCGCGGCTGCCACGTCAAGGGGACCCGCGGGGCGATCAGCGTCGAGGAGAGCAGCATCCCGACCGTATGGCCGCTGACCAGGAAGCCGTAGCCGGTGCCCGACACGTTCAGATCGTCCCGAATGAAGAAGACGCGGGCCACGCTCAGCACGGCGGTGAACACGATCGCCGACGCCAGCGCGAGGATCGCCGTGCGCAGCATGCGGTCCCCGCCCAGCACCCGGACCCCCTCGCGGACCTGCACCAGCCAGCGCCCTCCCGCCCCCGCCTCGGGCTCGCGCCGGACCTTCAGGCAGGACAGCACCACGGCCATGACGACGAAGCTGGCCGCGTTCGCCACCAGAGCGACCCGAACGTCGAACACGGCGATCAGGACACCGGCCAGCGCGGGCCCGGCCACGTTTCCGGCGGACCGGAAGGCGTCGAGCCGGGCGTAGCCGCGGGCGGTGTCGTCGGGACCGACGATCCGGGGGACCAGCAGCAGCAGGGCCGGGGACACCAGGGCCAGTCCCGCCCCGAGCAGGACCAGCAGGACGAGCGTGCCGGCCAGGCCGGTCACGAAGACCAAACCCACGCTGACCAGTGCCTGCAGCACCGTCACCACGACGATCAGCCGACTGCTCTCGACCCGGTCGACCAGTGGGGCGGCCAGCGGCCCGATCACGACCAGCGGCAGCACGCTCGCGATCACCAGGACCGAGATGGCGACGCCCGACCGCCCCTGGTCGTGCAGGCGCAGGGTCAGGGAGACGATCGCCATCTGGTCCCCCATGGAGGACATGCCGTACGCGGCCGCCACCACGGTGAGGACAACACCTCGTTTTCCGAGCATCCGCAGATGTTGTCAGCCCCGCTCCGCCGCCCCCGGCCACAGGCGCCGGATCAAGCCAGGCCCGTGCTGCCGCCTCCCGCCCTGCCGGCGAACGGAGCGCATGGACGGCCGGTGACCGGGTACGTGAGGGCAGCCAGGAAATGATCATTGAGGAGAGGACGCGTCCATGCTGATGGCTCACCCGGCGGTGCTCCCCGGTCTCGTCGACCGCTACTGGGCCTTGGCCGTTCTGGCGGAAGGTGACGGCGCGGCGTCGCACGTGCGGACCGAGATGGAGGACGTCGCGCAGGCACTGTGCGTGGCGACGGGGACGACCGACATCCACGCCGCCCTGATAGCCGCCCGTCACCATCTGCCGGGCGCCGACACCTTCGACGACTCCGTCCTCGCCCCCTCCTGACCCGCCGCGCGCCGCGCGACGACGGATACGGCGCGGGAACGCAGGGAGACCACGTCACACCTAGGCCGTCTCTTCCGGATCTTGCTCCCCCAGCTACCGCTGGGAGGTGCCCCCAGACCCGCGACGCCTGGTACGGCACCTCGCCGCGCTGTCGGCACAGCCGAGTACGTCCAGTACGCGCGCTGTGCCTCCGCCTTGCGAGGCACCGCACCAGACGCCGCGGGCTTGACGGCAAGATCCGAAAGAGACGACCTAGTGCATTGACAACTACCGCTGTCGGGGCGCCAGATGGAGTCCCAGGGCAGCCGGCGCGGACGGCGCCCCGCCCGGAGCGGAGGTGTCGGTGTTGCGCCAT
Organism: Streptomyces sp. NPDC012794; assembly: GCF_042901085.1. Classification (NCBI taxonomy): domain Bacteria; kingdom Bacillati; phylum Actinomycetota; class Actinomycetes; order Kitasatosporales; family Streptomycetaceae; genus Streptomyces; species Streptomyces sp. NPDC012794. The sequence continues at coordinate 107,564 of NZ_JBIBCI010000012.1, read as the reverse complement.
CATCACGACCGTGAGGAAACCGCCCGGCTCGCCCGTTCGGCGGTGGCCGAGATCGCGCCGGAGGAACTGGAGCTCTTCGACCAGACGGCCCGGGCCTTCTTCGCCCAACCGGTTCCCCACCGTGCGGCGACGGCTCGGGATCCCATCGGTATGGGGCTGGAAACGGTGGTCGGCGTGTTGTCGGGCGTAGCGCTGGCAGTGACCACCTCCGTTCTCCAGCACGTTGCCGTACAAGCGGCGGACCGGACCAGGAACAGGTTCCGGTTCGGCAGGAGGCGGCAAGCGGCCCCGTCCGCTCCGGACCCGGAACCGCTGTCCGACGCCCACGTGGGCCGGCTGCGCGAGCTCGCCCGGAAACGAGGCGTCGAGCTGGGGCTCACCCCGGACCGCGCGGAACTGCTCGCGGACGCCCTGGTCGGCGGACTGGCGCGAAACGCCCAGGAAAGTGCTGCGGAACGCGCTGACGGGCGCGGCGCCCTGCCCGGAGGGGCCGCGGATCCCGGTACGGGAGAATGAGTCCCGCGGCGGCCGGCGCACGGCCGGCGCCGGCTCCCCTCTCCGCGTTCTCGCTCCCCTCCGGCACGACGTTCCGTTTCGCTCTGCTCATCGTCGCCGTCTCCGGAACGGTCTTCTCCGTTGGCCTCTTCTGGGTCCGGCCGTTCCTCGGGGACCGCGCGCCCGGCCTGGAGGCGACCCGAGCGTGCGTCGAGAAGTACGCCCCGGGCGCCGCCTCGGGCGCCGCGGACGCCGTACGTCAACTCGCCCTGTGCGGTGACCTGTCCGACCGCCACCTCCTGTGGATCCAGCTCGCCGTCCTGGGCTGCTTCTGGGTGCTGGTCGCCGCCGTGTACTGGTTCCTCCCCGGCCGGCGCATACGCCGGAGGGGATACGTCCCCCTCGCCGCACGTTCCTTTCCGGCCGTCCACGAAGAGCTCGACGGGCTGATGCGGTCGGTCGGCGCGGACCGGCGGCGGATCAACCCGCTGGTGGACCTCCTCGACGGCAGGGTGAACGCCCTCGCCTTCGGAAGGGCCGGCACACGGTACGTCCTGCTCAGCCGCGGCCTGATCGCCCTGCACGACACCGATCCCGGACGGTTCCGGGCGATCGTGCTGCACGAGCTGGCACACCTGCACAACCGCGACGTCGACATCGCGTACCTCACCCTGATCTCCTCCCGGCTCTTCACCCGCCTGGTGGCGATCCCCGTCACCATCGCCTTTCCGCTCGGCGTCCTCGATCCGTCCGCGGGTCCGGCGTCCTTCTACCTCGGTACCGCCGCGGGAACGCTCCTCGTCGGGCTGACGGTGTCGCTGACCCGTAACGCGGTACTGCGCAGCCGCGAGTTCCACGCGGATGCCCGCGCCGCCGCCTGGGAGAACGGCGGTACCGGACTGGCGGCCGTACTCGCCGCGCAACGCCGGATCGACGCCGAAGCAGAGGTCCCGCCCGTGGAGTTCCTGCGTCCGCACCCTCTGGCGGCCCGTCGGCTGGACGCACTGCGTGATCCCGCTCCGCTCTTCACCTTCGTCGCCTGGGAAGGCTTCGCCCTGGGCCTGGTCTGCGCCCTCGCCCAGGGGCCGGTCACCGCCTTCACCAGTGGACTGTTCGGACTCCCTCCGAGTCACCCGCTGGCGGCGCTGCCCGCTGCCCTGCCCCTGGCCGGCGGGACGGCGTACGCACTCTGGCGTACGGAGCTGGCGGCCCTCCACTTCGGGCGGGCGGTGAGCAGCGTCCACCGTGCGGCCGTCGCCACAGGACTGGGCTTCCTGACCGGCACGGCTCTCAGGCCGACCAACCTCGGCACGCCGCGGATGGGACCCTCCGCCCACCCGGGCGAACTGGCCGCCTGGCTCCTCCTCCTCGCCGTCGGCAGCTACGCCTTCGTGCAGTGGCTCGGGTACACGGCGCGGGCCTGGGCTCCCCTCACCTCGGCGGGCAGAGTCCGGGAACTCCTCGTGGCCACCGTGATGTGCTGCGCCCTCGTACCGCTCGGATTCGGGCTGGGCCTGTCCTACGTGATCCACCCCACCGACGTGGCACTCACCTTCTCGGCGTCCGCGGACGCGGGTGACCGGGGGACCGGAACCTATCTGCTACGGGTCCTCACGGTGGCTCAGGACCAGATCCCCACGGGGTACGGAGCCCTCGCGGCCGCGGCCCTCGTACTGGTGCCGCTGAGCGGGCGCATCATCACACGGCCCCGGACCGGGCCGGCGCGTAGGGTGCCGGGATGATCCTGCTGCCGGAAGAGTTCGCGCAGAGCACCGTCGACCGCGAGGGGGAGGCCGGGACGGCCTGGCTCGCCGATCTGCCGGGCGTCGTGGAGGAATTGCTGGGGCGCTGGGAGTGCGTGCCGGACGGCGAGGTCATGCACGGTGGCGTCGGCATCATCGTTCCGGTACGGCGGCGGGGCGAGGAGAGCGCCGTGCTGAAGGTGTCCTTCCCGCACCCGGGCAACGTCCATGAGCCGGACGCGTTCGTCGCGTGGGGCGGGCGCGGCGCAGTCTTGCTGCACGAGCGCGACGACGAGCGGTTCGCGATGCTGCTGGAGCGGGTCCAGCCGTCGACCCTGGCGGAGGTCGAGGACGGCGACGAGGTGGTGGCGGTCGCCGGGCGGCTCAATCGCCGCCTGGCCGTCCCCGGCCCGCCCGGCCTGCCCCGGCTGCGGGAGCGGGCCGCCGCATGGGAGGAGCAACTGCGCAAGGACGCCGGGGAACTGACGCACGCACTGCCGGGGCGGGTGCGGGACGCCGCCGTGGCGACCGTCCGCCTACGACGGCGGGACGCTGCTTGACCGGCACGGACCCCGACCTTCTCTCGCTCTGACCGGCGTACCGGTCGGCCGACCCCTTGTTTATCTTACGGGTCGACCCGTAAGGTAAACCTCATGAACTCCTCTCCGCCCTCCCGGGGGCGCCCCAGGGATCCCCGATCGCACACGGCGATCATCGGCGCGACGGCAGAGCTGGTGGCCGAGGCCGGCTACGCCGCGACGTCGATCGGCGCGGTGGCCGCGCGGGCCGGCGTGGGCAAGGACACGATCTACCGGCGGTGGCCCGGCAAACCGGAGTTGGTCTTCGAAGCAGTCTTCGCGACCACGGACGATGCTCCGCCCCCGGACACCGGAACGCTGGCCGGGGACCTGACCCTGCTGGTGCAGGGCCTGGTCGACGAGTTCCGCGCACCCGCGGCCGCTGCGGCCCTCCCGGGACTGCTGGCCGACTTCGCCGCCGACCCGGAGCTGAAGGCGCGCATCCGCGGCGACTTCCTGGCCCCGGCGAAGCAGCGGCTGCTGGTCGTCTTCGAACGCGCCGCGCTGCGCGGCGAGATCGCCCCCGAGACACCCGTGGACCTGGTGCTGGACACGCTGGCAGGAGCCGTGTTCTTCCACATCGGGCTGGTCGGGGAACACCCCGATCCCCAACTGCCCGCACGATTGGCCGCTGTCGTGGCCCAGGGAATCGAGGTCCGGTGAACGGCTGGCTCCTCGCGGCGGGGATCACCGCTCTCGCCGTGGCCGCGGTGCACGTCGTCGCCGGGCACCGCGACGTGGTGAGCCCGCTGCTGTCCTGCGGACTCGCGGACGAACCCAAGCGTGTGCTGCACGCCGTGTGGCACATGGTGAGCGTCGACCTGCTGCTGTCAGGCCTCGGCCTGCTCTACCTCGCCGTGGCGAACGGTACGCCCGGTACCGGCCTGGTGGCGTGGTTCGTGGCCGCGCACTTCGTCGCGTACGCGGCAGCCTTCCTGGTCGTCACACTGTCCGTCGGCTGGCCCGGACCACTGCTCCGCCTGCCGCAGTGGATCCTGCTCCTGCCGGTCGCGTTCCTGGCGGCGGCGGGCGCCGCGTGACCACGCCGCCGTGACGGGCTCACGATCCGTCGGTCGTGGCGTCACGGCCGGACGGAGCCGGCCTCCTCCTGCGGTACACCACCACCGCGCACACCACGAGGAGGAGGACGGCCACGGCGGACACCCCGAGGGCCGTCTGCTCGGCGAAGAGCCTCCCCAGCACTTCGAGCACGCCGAGCCCCGCGGTCGCGTAGATCAGCGCCCAGACCGCTCCGCCCACGAACAGGGCGGGGAGATAGCGGGTGAGCGGCATGCGCATGCTGCCCGCGAGGAAGTTGACGGCGGTCTGGAACCCGACGGTCAGGAACGACACGGCCACCACCGGCGCCCCCCACCGCTGGATCGCCCGCTCGGCGCGCTGGAACTTCGCCGAGGTGATCCGCTCGCCGAACCTGCTGCGCCGGGCACCGGCGCCGGCGAGCCACCCGAGGGCGAACGTCCCTCCGGCGCGGAGCAGCACGATGAGGTACAGGACTCCGGCCGTCAGCGCGATCTTATTCACGACGCCCCGTCCCCGGCACCGGGCCGGCGGCCGCGCCCGCGGTCACCTGCATCGGCGTCCCGCCCGAGCGGGCGCCGGACGCACACGCACCCGATCACCGTCTCTCACCTGCACCCCGCTCCTGCCCGTTCCGCCCCGCGGTTCACCCGCGGCCCGGAACCCGAACTGTCCGCCCGGGTACGCACACCAGGCAAGGCAAGCCTAACCGAACATCCATGCGGCGGATATGCCCCTGCGGGTCTCGGCGGAGTCGAGGGGAACCACGGCATGGGCACATCCTTCCCGGTTCTCACCGGCGCAGTCGAATACCGCGCCGACGCGACGGCCCGCGACGGCCCCGGCGCACGGCGTGGGCCTGTGGCGCCGACAGCGCGGCCGTACGCTGGAGGTATGGCTGATCACCCCCGCTTCCACCTGGACCGGGACGGCCACTCGGTCACCGTGCAGATGGCCGGAGCTTCCCGCCCGGTCGAGGTGCTGGTCGACGGGAAGGTCGTCGCCCAGGGCCCCGCACCCCGGGAGGACCGCACCGTGTGGCGCGCCGAACTCCCCGGACCCCCGCCGCGCCCGCTGAGCGTCACGCTGGCGGAGACGGGCGGCGCGTACCTGTGCGAGATGGAGCTCGACGGGGTGCGCTACCTCATGCCGCGCGTACCGCTGCTCCCGGAGAAGCCCCCGGCCTGGCGAAGCCCGTCGCCGCATCCTCTCCGGCGCTTGCGCGGCCTGCTGCGCAGGGCCGGCCGAGCCGTGGGGGGCGGCGGCCGTCGAGGTCACTGACCTGCCCATGCGGTGCCGGCAAGGGGAAGGGCCCTTCCCATCACCTGGACGCGCCCGCGTGGCAGTGCCGCGGGATCCACGGTTCACGGTAGACAGATCGGGAGCGCGTGGGGTGCCGGACGCCGGAAGGGCCCCGGCGCGCTCGCCGAACCCCTCTGCCGTAAGGGCTTGTCATGGTGACGATGACCGAGCCGATCGCTCCCGTTCCCACGCCCGGCCGGACACCGGGCCAGGTGATCGTGTCGTGGCTGACGACGACCGATCACAAGAAGATCGGGCACCTCTACCTGATCGCGTCCTTCGGGTTCTTCCTGATCGGCGGCCTCCTGGCCCTGCTCCTGCGCGCCGAGCTGGCCCGGCCCGGGATGCAGATCATCTCGAGCGAGCAGTACAACCAGACCTTCACCCTGCACGGCACGATCATGCTGCTGTTCTTCGCGACGCCGACCTTCGCCGGGTTCGCCAACGCCATCATGCCCCTGCAGATCGGCGCCCCGGACGTCGCGTTCCCGCGGCTGAACATGCTGTCCTTCTGGCTGTTCCTGTTCGGCGGCATCATCGTCGTGGCCGGCCTGTTCACCCCCCAGGGGACCGCGGACTTCGGCTGGACCGCCTACACGCCGCTCAGCGGCGGCGAACGCACCCCCTACATCGGGGGCGACATGTGGATCATGGGGCTGGCCCTGTCCGGTTTCGGCACCATCCTGGGGTCCGTCAACTTCGCGACCACGATCATCTGCCTGCGCGCGCCGGGGATGACGATGTTCCGGATGCCGGTCTTCACCTGGAACATCCTCCTCACGTCGGTCCTCGTACTGTTCGCGTTCCCCGTGCTGGCGGCCGCGCTGCTGGCGCTGGAGGCGGACCGGCGCTTCAACGCGCACGTCTTCGACCCGGCCAACGGCGGCGCGCTGCTGTGGCAGCACCTGTTCTGGTTCTTCGGGCACCCCGAGGTCTACATCATCGCGCTGCCGTTCTTCGGGATCGTCACAGAGATCGTCCCCGTCTTCTCCCGCAAGCCCCTCTTCGGCTACCTGGGCCTGATCGGCGCGACGATCGCCATCTCAGGACTCTCCCTCACGGTGTGGGCCCACCACATGTTCGCCACCGGAGCCGTCCTGCTGCCGTTCTTCTCCTTCCTGACGTTCCTGATCGCGGTGCCGACCGGGGTGAAGTTCTTCAACTGGATCGGCACCATGTGGAAGGGTTCCCTCTCCTTCGAGACACCGATGCTGTGGTCGATCGGCTTCCTCGTCACCTTCGTGTTCGGAGGCCTCACCGGCGTCATCCTGGCCTCGCCTCCGATGGATTTCCACGTCACCGACACCTACTTCGTCGTCGCCCACTTCCACTACGTGGTCTTCGGCACGGTCGTCTTCGCCATGTTCGCCGGCTTCTACTTCTGGTGGCCGAAGATGACCGGCACGATGCTCGACGAACGCCTCGGCAAGATCCACTTCTGGACGTTGTTCATCGGCTTCCACACCACCTTCCTCGTCCAGCACTGGCTGGGCGCCGAGGGCATGCCCCGCAGGTACGCCGATTACCTCGCCGCCGACGGCTTCACCGGGCTCAACACCCTCTCCTCCATCGGCGCCTTCCTCCTCGGCCTCTCCACCCTGCCGTTCCTCTACAACGTGTGGAAGACCGCCCACTACGCCCCCCGCGTCACCGTCGACGACCCCTGGGGCTTCGCCCGCTCCCTGGAATGGGCCACCTCCTGCCCGCCCCCGCGCCACAACTTCGTGACCCTGCCCCGCATCCGGTCGGAATCCCCCGCCTTCGACCTGAACCATCCCGAGATCGCCGCCCTCGACGAGGCCAACGACCGCGCCCAGCGCGACGTCCTCGACGACCCCCGGAACCGCGAGTCCCCGGGAACGGGCCAAGGCCCTTCCACGGGCTGAAGGGGTGAGCGACATGCACGGGGACGACGTGAGCGCCGGCCTGGCCGAGCTGGAGGGGTACCTGATGAGCCGCGCGGCCCACCACCGTGCCGCCCGCGAAGCGGAAGCCTTCGCCGACTGCCTGCCCTGGCTCGGAGGCGCGGAACGGGAGGACGTCATCCGCCTCTACGCCGCCCGTCACCTCGCCCGCACGCGCCAGGTCCTGCACGAGGTCACCAGCCGCAGCCAGGAACTGAGGGACGAATACGCCCGCCGCTACCACGCCCTGCGCCGCCGCGTGCTCGCCACCGCCCTCCTCGGCAGCGCCACCGCCGTGGGCCTCCTCGCGATCGGCCTGTCACGCACCCGGTGAGCTCCGGCCCGTTCCCGCCTCCGCGCCGCGCCGCGCCGCCCGGCCCGGGTCATCAGATGGCGTACCAGGAGCGAAAGGCCCAGCAGGACGGCGAAGCCTCCCGACAGGCCGGCGAGCGGCGCCAGGGAGGTCTCGCCGTCGGGATCGCCCACACCGCTGCGGTGAGCTCGTCACGTGCCGTTCTCGCGCAGGAAGGCCTCGAGCCGTTCGGTGAAGCCCGGCGCCGCGGCGACGAAGTGACCGGCGCCCGGATGGACGCTGCGCTCGCCGCCGAGCGCATCCGCGAGGGCGTCGCAGATCCGCTCGTGCGCGGCCGCGTGCGCTCCGGACGCGACGAGCACCGGGATACCCGCGTCCCGGACCACGTCGAGCCGTGGCCGCGCCTCGCTCGTCGGCCGGCTGCCGTGCGCCCGCCGGACGCCGGCGACCACGCCCGCGGGGAGCGGGCCGTCGCCGACGGACGCGCCCGCGAGACGCAGGAACTCCCGCAGCTCGGCCGGGTCCGCGTCCATACCGTGGTCGAGGACCGCGTCGCCGATGCGCCCGAGCCGCGCCACGTCGGGGTCGTCGGCGACGAGGTAGGTGAGCGGCGGCTCGATCAGGGTGAGCGAGCGCACGCCGCCCGGCGCGGCAGCGGCCGCGAGCAACGTCCCGAGGACGCCGTAGGAGTGGGCGACGACGTGCGGGCGGCCGGCGAGCAGCGGCGCCAGGTCCAGCGCGTCCGTCTCGAAGTCCTGACGCCCCCGCGGTGGCGGACTCGGCGGATATCCGCGGCGGTGGACATGCGCCAGCGTCCACCGGTCCGCCAGCGCGGCCAGAGCGCCCCACGTCGTCCGCGGGCCGGCTCCGCCGTGCACCGTCAGGACCTCCGGCCCGGAGCCGTCGCGCACCACCACGATGTCACCCACGGGGCGAGCCTAGCGGCGCCCGCGGCGGCCAGGCCCGTGGCGCTGGTCCTCCTTGTCGGATCCATCCCGGCATGGCATGTTTTAGGTGGGGTAGGAGGGACAGCAGCGCGTAGAGAGGCCATGTCGACGCGAGGAGGTCCCGATGAGTGAGACACCGCAGGCCGACGACGTCTACCAGCCGACCGGCACCAACGAGGAGCAGGAGGACGCGGCGCCGCTGGACCTCCAGAACGCCGTGGACGAGCGCACGTACGACGCGATGCTGGACGAGGGCTACTCGCCCCCGGAACGGCCGCTGGGGGTCACCAAGCCGGGCATCACGGCCGCGGAGCAGCGGGAGGGTGAAAGCCTCGATCAGAGGCTCGCCCAGGAGGTGCCCGACGTGGGGGAGGCCGAAGGCGACGGGATCGGCGACCTGCCGGGCGGTGAGGGCGAAGCGCTCGACCGCGAGGTCGGCACCGGGCGCGCCGGCCGGATGGTGGCGCCGGACGACGGCGCCCATCCTGACACCGTCGCGGAGCTCACCGCCGAGGACGTGGGCATCGACGGTGGCGCGGCGAGCGCCGAGGAAGCCGCCGTCCACGTCGTCGAGCCGGAAGAGCCGGGCGGCGCCCCCGACGATCGGTAGCGCCGGCCCGGCCCAAGAGCGGAACGACCGGAGCGGAATGACCGGGTCGTCTCAGAGCTCACCCTCGATGCCGGTCACGGCCGGCGGCCCCAGGGGGGCGTCCTTCTCCGAGTAGCCCAGTTCCCGGAGGGCGCCGCCGGCCAGGCGGACGGCCCCTTCCTCGGCCGCCGCCCGGTCCGGGGCCTCGATTTCGAGGCGGACGGAGAAGGTCCCGTCCTCGTGGACCGTCAGCAGCTCCACGTCTTCGGTCTCGCTCAAGTCGGTGTGGTGGGAGGCCAGGCTCCTCGCCAGCGCCGAGCGGGCCGCATCGTCGACGTCCTTCAGGAACGTGCCGGGCACGGTGATGACGTAAGTGGTCACTGCTGCTCCCATCAGCCGGAAAAGGCGGGTCCTGTTGGGGAATGCCCCGGTATCGGGTTTCGAACCCCTCGGTCCCGGCGCATCAGGCGGCGCGGCCATGCCGAAGCGGCAAGTACTCGCCCCGGCCCCGCATGGACGGGCCGATACCGGCCAGGTGCGTGGGGATAGGGATTGGGTCGAGAGGATGGAGGAAGCACGATGAACTGGCGCGACGAGGCTGCCTGCCGTTGGGAAGACCCCGAGCTGTTCTTCCCCGTGGGGTCCAGCGGTCCTGCCCTACTCCAGATCGAGGAGGCCAAAGCGGTGTGCCGCCGTTGCCCCGTCATGGAGGAGTGCCTCCAGTGGGCCCTCGAAGCAGGCCAGGACGTCGGTGTGTGCGGCGGCATGAGCGAGGACGAACGCCGGGCCGCGAAGCGGCGGGCCGCCCGTTCCCGTGCCCGGTCGGCAGGCTGACCCGCGTTCCGTGAGTCGGGGGGGGGGGCCCCCCCCCGGGGGGGCCCCCGCCCCCCCCCGCCCCCCCCCCCCCGGGGGGTGGTCGGGGGGGGGGGGGGGTGGGGGCGACAGCGGGGGCGCCCCCGCCGGGAGG